>CASEFP010000016.1 GCA_949287225.1 uncultured Lentisphaeria bacterium | reverse complement strand
TGACTTCATCGTAGCCTGCCGGAACGGAACTCCGCATTCTCATGACATCGTAGTCGGAGCAATGGCAAACGATCAGATATGGAACTATGTTGCCGACTTCATCAGCGGAATTCTTACCAGAGAACAATTCTGGGTCCTGGCAAAATTCAAGCGTCCGACTCACCAGATTACGTTCTGCACCCCAAGAGCCTTGTCCTGTTTGACTTTTCTGGAAAGCAAAGAGGTGGGACGATGACCGGACGTGAAGACCGTCGGGAAAACGACCTTTTCTTTGTCTGTTCGCTGATAGAGGCGATTGGGCGGAAGACAAAGAACCATCGACGTGTAGTCGTAAATGCTCTCGGGGGTGCTGAGATTCGTCATCTGCTGGAACTGGCCGATGTCTATCACAGCGAGAATATGGAAAAGCTCATCGACAATCTGACAGAAAAATACCATATCCCGCAGGGGACTTTCGACAACATTTCGGCCTGCCGTTACGCGGTTCCTTCTGTTTTTGATATTGGTAAAGTCTATAAGCGGTTGATTGTCGCGGTTTCCCAGACAAAAGGAATTGATTTTCCCGATGCACTGATCGAAGTTTACAACTCCTGGATAGCCGACCGGCTGGATGATTACAACAGCAGTATGTTTTTTGAAAATCCGGAGTATATTTATCAATCGTATCTGATCGGAAAACCATTGGACGCCTGACCGGCGGCTGACGGCCTGTCAGGCGACAACAAATTTTTCACCGAAGATGTCAGTGAATTGAGATTTTACTTTCAAAATCAGTCTTCATCCGTGATTGTCCAGATTTGTTTCAACGGCAAATCCGCTCTCAATTCAGCATCCAGCTTTTCATAAGTTCGGAAAAGTGCCCTTAGAAGTTCATTCTGCCCCCAGAGTCTGACACTGAAAAAGGAACTTTGCTCTTTGACGGAATTCTTGTATCCGCCCCAGGAAACGAACAAGCCCTGGGTTGCCTGTGAATCCTGCATGGCACCTTTCAGAGCTTTGATTTCCTTCAGTTCTACGGGAGTATCCTGTGATTTCACCTGAACACAAAGCCTCGGCTCGCCGAATCCCAATGTTCCGGTTCCGGCAAGAATGTCAACTCCGCCATCCGGTCCGGGAGGGCTCATGAAAGTATGATATCCCTCGGCAATCAGGATGCCATTGACCAGGCGGGCAAGTTCATGCCCCTTGAACTTGGAGCCTATCAGCCGTATGATCTGGTCGCGCGAGAGCTCTTCAATATCTCTAAATGTTTCATCATTATCACCCGCGGGAATATCCGCTGTAACGAATCCGTCGCTGTTGGCGGCCCAATTGTGCGTTTTCATATTGTTCAGACGGTCTTCCGCATTGTTGCGGGAGATCTGACAGATGGTCAGGAATGCGCCGAAGGAATAGAGCAGGTCCTGCGCAAAGTTTTGCCGGGGAATATTTTCACCGATCCATTTCACCGAGATTCTGTGATAATAGGGATTGAGCGCTGTCGGATCAAACTGATATGCTGCGGTCACTTCCCCGATATAAATGACGGGCTGGGTTTTCAGGGGAAGGACAATCCAGTCTCCTTTTTTGATTTCATGAGAGGCGTTCCAGAGCTGTGACGCCCAGGTGCGGATTGTGTTGTTTTTATCATCCGGATAGAGTTCTTTCAGTTTATTTTTCAAATCATCCCGGGAACTGAAACAGGAAAGATCGCATTTCAAATCATTCCAGGTGATATAAAAGCACTTGTCATTGATGAACTTCTGTTCATACTCGCCACGCTGGCCCGCCCGAATCATCCAAAGTGACATGATGTTATCCTTTATTTTCCGTTATTCTTGTTTTAACATCAAAATGCAGGAAAAAATTTCCTGACATTTAAGATGCTCCATAGTTCCTCAGATACGATATCCAGTTATTGCCGAGAAAAATTTTTATTGAAATATAAACCTGTTCTTTTTGTTTGCCATCCCAGAAAAACTATTTTCTGCATTTTTCATGTGGACGACTGCTGAGAGCAATCGTAAATTGATTTTCCACAGTAACTCTATACTCCTGAAATAATTTCGAAATCCAATCATGTCATGAGGAGCGATGCAGACATTTTTATACCAAAAAGATTACAGTATTTCAAAAACTACACTTGACAAATACAGTATTTGTGGTATAATGAAAGAAAAATAGATAGTAACGAGGATACTGTAATTTGAAAGTGCGTTTGAAAGATCTGGCTGAAATCCAGTGCGGCTATCCGTTTCGGGGGGCGGTCGTAGTCGGGCCGCCGCAGTGCGGAGTGGCGGTTATCCAGATGAGAGATCTGGGGGAAGAACTGGTTCCGGATTTGCGGGAGGTGGTCTGGAGCGATAGAATTGCTGTAAAACCGACTCATCTGGTGAAGGTTGGCGATGTCCTGTTCCGGGGCCGGGGAAATGCTCCGGCCGGGTACTGTCTGCGGGAGCTGCCTGCTCAGTGCATCGCGGCTGCTCCGCTGTTGCAGCTCCGCCTCCGGAGCAATGTGCTGTTGCCGGAGTTTCTCGCCTGGTATTTGCGGCAGGAAACGGCTCAGGCCTATTTTGAAGGGAATGCGCAGGGTTCCGCCATGCGCATAGTGGGGGTCGATGTGCTGGAAAATCTGCAGATTCCCGTTGTCCCGTTGGAGAAACAGCAAAAAATCGCCGCACTTGTGGAGCTCTCGGAATGGGAGCACAAATTGCGGCAGCGACTTGGCGAACTGAAATCCATCTATGTAAATAAAGTGATCAATCAATGGCTGGGAGAATAAGCATGACAACCGGAAAAATCAGTCAGGATACCATCAATGATGCTGCCTGGAGGGCCTGTGATACCTTTCGCGGCCCGGTCAGTCCGGAGCAGTACAAGGATTACATTCTGGTGATGCTCTTTTTGAAGTACATCAGCGACACATGGCGAGCTCATTATGCGGAATACCGCCGTCACTATGGCGATGACGACACCCGGATCCGGCGGAAACTCGAACGGGAGCGCTTCGTTCTGCCGATTGTCGAGTACAAGACGGAGAATCCCGGAACCGGCAAGCTGGAGGTGAGGGATTCCTTTGAGGCGAGTTTCTACAGCCTGCTCGACCGCCGGAATGCTCCGAACATCGGGGAACTGATCAACATCACGCTGGACGCGATTGAAGAGAAGAACAAGGCGAAACTGGAAGGTGTGTTCCGCAGCATCGACTTCAATTCCGAATCCGCACTCGGACCGACGCAGGAACGCAACCGGCTTCTGGCGCTGCTGCTGGAGGATTTCAATAAGCCGGAACTGGATTTAAGTCCCGATCGGGTGGCGGAAGACATCATCGGCAACACCTATATGTATCTGATTTCCAGATTCGCCGCGGACTCCGGCAAGAAGGCGGGAGAGTTT
>CASEFP010000015.1 GCA_949287225.1 uncultured Lentisphaeria bacterium | reverse complement strand
GCAATTCCAGCAACCTTTGACGTTCCTGGTCCGTTATTTGAATACGAATTGTCTTCATCTGTTCCTCTTCTGTTGGAGTTACAGATAACATACCACACCTTTTCAATATTACAATATAAATTTATGCAACTTTGCTTACCGGGGATATGATTCGGCGGGAATCGCCGTGGTCAGGGGAGACGGCTCAAGTGCCTGCGTGAAAAGCGTCGGCAAGGTGAAGGCGCTCGAACAGCTTCTGCGCGAAAGCACCCCGGAACTGATGGAGGCGGCCGGATGCGGCATTGCGCACACGCGCTGGGCTACGCACGGCGAACCCTCGGACGTCAATGCGCATCCGCACTGCGATGAAAAAGGGGATTTCTATATTGTTCACAACGGGATCATCGACAATTACCAGACACTCCGCAAACGCCTTTCCGAACAGGGATGCGTGTTCCGCTCCTCGACGGACAGCGAGGTGATCGCCCACCTGATCGCCCGCTTTTACCAGGGGGATCTTCCGCGCGCTGTGGCGGCGGCGGTCCGGCAGCTTTCGGGCACGTATGGAATTGCGGTTGTCAGCCCGCTTCACCCGGGGATGATCGTCGTGGCGCGCAAGGGCAGTCCGCTGGTGATCGGGCTCGGGGAAAAGGAGAACATCGCCGCAAGCGACCTCGCCGCGATTCTTCCCACCACGCGGAACGTCATGTATCTGAATGACGGCGACCTTGCCGTCATCACACCGGACGCCGTCGAAGTGCGCAATTTTGAAAACATGCCGATCGAACGCGAAACCACGCATGTGGAATGGTCCGCGGACGCGGCGGAGAAAGGCAACTATCCGCACTTCATGCTCAAGGAGATTTTCGAACAGCCCGAGACGATCGAAAACGCGATCCGGGGCAGGATCGACCACGAAATGAAAAGCGCGCTGCTCTCAGGACTGAACCTCACACCGCGGGAACTCGCGGAGATCGGACGGATCGTGATCGCCGGATGCGGCAGCAGCATGCACGCCGGACTGGTCGGGGAGTATTTCTTCGAGGATCTTGCCGGCATTCCGACGGAGGTCGAACAGGCGGCGGAGTTCCGCTACCGCAACCCGATCATCGAACCGCGGACACTGGTAATCCCGATCAGCCAGTCCGGAGAGACCGCCGACACCATCGCGGCGGTCCGGGAGGCGACGGCGAAAGGGGCGCTGGTCGCGGCGCTCTGCAATGTGGTCGGATCGACGGTCGCGCGCGAGGCCGGGCGCGGGGTTTACCTTCACGCCGGACCCGAAATCAGTGTCGCCTCGACAAAAGCCTTCACCAGTCAGGTGACCGTCCTTCTGCTTCTGGCGCTGCTGTTCGGGCGGAACCGCCGCATGGACCGCACCGACGGCGCGCGCCTGATCGCGGAAATCGAAGCGCTTCCAGGCATGATCCGCAAGGTCCTGGAACAGGCGCCGGAAATCGAACGGATCGCCAAACGCTACGCCCACTGCAGCGACTTCTTCTTCATCGGACGCGGCCCGCTCTATCCGGCGGCGCTGGAAGGCGCGCTCAAGCTCAAGGAAATCTCCTACATTCACGCCGAAGGCTATCACGCGGCGGAGCTCAAGCACGGTCCGATCGCGCTTCTCGACCCGGCACACCCGGTCGTCGCGCTTGCGAACAACATTCCGGGACGGGACAAAATGCTCGGAAACATCCAGGAGTGCCGCGCGCGCAAAGCGCCGGTGATCGCTCTCATCACCGAGGGAGACACCGAAGCGGAATCGCTTTCCGAAGATACAATACGCATCCCGGAATGCTCGCGCTACGCTTCCGCGCTGCCGACGGTCGCCGCCCTTCAGCTTCTGGCCTATTATATTGCCGCCGAACGGGGCTGCGAGATCGACCAGCCGCGCAATCTGGCAAAGAGCGTGACCGTCGAATGAGCATAAGAAAAAACATGCATTTGCGGGAAATACACTTTTCAGGAGAACTTCTTCTTCCGGGGTTGAAAAAAACAGAAGCGCTGTCATATTTTCATTGGTAGAAGAAGAAAAGCCGCGTGTTCCTCCTTCCGTCCGGGAAACGCGGCGGAACAGCACGACGGCATGCGTCAGGGAGGCATTCGATGAGCGAACTTGGAAAAGAAATCGGAAAACTGGGATTCGGGCTGATGCGCCTGCCGAAAAACGGCGATCGAATTGATCTGGAGCAGGTCAGAAAAATGGTGGACCTGTTTCTGGACGCCGGATTCACCTATTTCGACACGGCATGGGCGTATCCGGGAAGCGAGGAGGCCATTGCCGAGGCACTGGTCGCACGCTACGGGCGCGACCGCTTTCAGCTGGCGACCAAACTTGCGGCATGGATCAAATGCGAAACCCGGGAAGAGGCCGTCGCACAGTTCGAGACCTCGCTGAAACGGACGCGCGCCGGATATTTCGACTTCTATCTGCTTCACAACCTCGGAGAGAGCCGCTCGCACTTTTTTGACGACTTCGGGCTCTGGGATTTCGCGCAGGAAAAGAAGGAACAGGGCCTGGTCCGCCATGTCGGATTCTCCTTCCACTCCACGCCGGAGGAACTCGACGCCATTTTGACCGCGCATCCGGAAATGGAGTTTGTCCAGCTCCAGATCAACTACGCCGACTGGGAGGCGCCCAAGATCCAGTCCCGCGCCTGTTACGAGGTGGCGCGGAAACACGGGAAACCGGTCATCATCATGGAACCCGTGAAGGGCGGCATGCTGGCGACGCCCCCCGAATCGGTGCAGTCCATCTTCCGGCGCGTGAATCCGGATGCTTCCCCGGCATCGTGGTGTCTCCGTTTCGCGGCCAGTCTGGACGGCGTGATCACCGTCCTCTCCGGCATGAGCTCGACCGGACAGATGAAGGACAATCTTGCAAACATGAAACCGTTCGTCCCCCTCTCCGACGCGGAAAAGAGTGCCGTCAGAGAGGCGCAGGAGGCGCTGAGCCGCATTCCCCTGATCCCCTGCACCACCTGCGACTACTGCGCAAAGGTCTGCCCGAACAACATCGGCATCTCGGGATCATTCACCGCCGGCAACAACCTGCGGCTCTTCGGCAATAAAGAGGCCGCCTCGTTTCAGGAACACTGGCTTGTCGAGGGACACGGGAAAAAGCAGGCAGCGGAGTGCATCAAATGCGGAAAATGCGAAGCGGTCTGCCCCCAGCATATTCCGATCCGTGAATGTCTGGCAGAAGTCGCGGAGAAACTCGGGCAGAAAAAGGCGGAATAACGCCTTTCCGCACACGTTCCCCCTCCTCTTTGTTCCTTTCCGGGATAAACAGCCGGAACGCGTTCACACTCCTTTGATGAGTCCGGGGAACTTCCTGTCGGCAGTTCCCCGCCCCTTCGCTTCTTCTCAGGGCCGCGTGTAACGAACCGGCGGAAGCGGAAGCGAATAGAAATCCAGACTCACACCGAGCAGATCGCGGTGTTTGCGGATGTAGGCATCCTCCCAGTCGAGATTGAAATGGAGCCACTCCTTCTTCGCCTTGATCGCGGCAATCCATGCATCGAGCAGCACGTCGATCTTCGGATGGACAAAGATCCGTGTGTCGGCATGAGAATGAATCCATTTGCGGAATTCTTCCACCTCGCGTGCGCCGGCCTCGCCCCTGCGGTAGTCGTCAAAGAGCTTTTTGAAGCGGCAGAGATACTCTGTCCAGAGCACCAGTTCTTTCCGGAAGGGATCGTCCGGCGCCTTCTCCGCCAGTTCCAGGGCGAACGAACGGACCGTCTCGTAGGATTCCAGCGTCGTGCGGCTCAGAAGCGAATAGGGATACGGGATATGGCAGTGTCCCGCACTGCGGATCAGTTTCTTGAGCTTTCCGTAGAAGCGGACCGCGATCGCGGCATCTTTCCCGAACAGCTTCTGAAGCATGTTGTTGACGGACTCATGCTCTTCCTCGCCGAAGGCAGCCCTTGCCATCAGATAGTAATTGACCCCGTAGGCGGTCCAGTGCGAGATGTGAAACTGCGTCAGGATACCGTCCACCTTGTGATCGGCATACCACTGCATTTCATAGAAAAGCTCGTGGAAATGAACCATCGGGAGCGAAACATAGAGATTGACCCCCATGTAGTATTCGTAGATGTTGAACGTACCGCCGTTCTTGACTGCCGCCCAGTCGCAGATGTCCTTGGCGTAACGGGAGTTGATCGGACATTCGATGTCGTCGATCGTGTGGTTGACACACCGCCAGTAGGGGGCGAAATGCAGGATCATCCCCTTGTCGAGTGTGAAGCCCTCCGAGGGGGTGCAGTAGTTGACATAGGCGCAGAAGGCGACATCCACATCCGGGCGCGTCTTGTGCACCTGGTCGGCAATATAGCGCACAAGGTCATGATAGATTCCGTTCGCCTTGCAGACATGCTCGGAGACGCTGTAAAGATCGCCTTTACGGTTTTTATCATAAAGCGCGGCACAGCTTTCGCATTCGCACCAGCCGAACCCGTCGTTCGGAATGACGGCGACGCTTTTAACCTCCGGATTCTTCTTGCAGTAGGCGAGAATATTTTTGACCATCTCCTTCCGGAGTGCGGGATTCGTGGTGCAGAGCTGTTCACTCAGCAGAAACGCTCCCTTGCCGGGCTTGATGCGTTTTCCCTTGATCTCGGCGAAGAATTCAGGATGCGTCTTTGCATATTTTTCCCCGGGGATCCAGTAATTGAAGCTGTGGTGGCCGCTCTCAATCGTAATGCCGCGGATTTCCGCCATTTCCTTAAGTTCAGGCGTCAGTTCGTCATAATATTTCATCCAGGTCTGAAGATAGTTCAGTTTGTTTTTGGCCATCCAGTCGAACAGCGCGGGGGTGTCCTCGCCGAACGGGAACTCCTGAATGAATCCGCGGTTCTTCATCAGCGGGGCATGCGCCTTGACCAGAACGCCCTCCGGAAGCGGGAAGATGACATTCTCCTCGTCAAAACGATCACGTCCGGGCTCAAAGAAACAGTAGCCGAGATAGCGCTCGGCAAAATCGTAGACGCCGTACAGGATATCGACGGCGGTGGGACCGGAGATCATGACCGCCCCGCTGGTGCACCGGATTTCAAAAGACGGGAGCGAAGGATCCAGATTCAATTTTGCGTAACCGTTGAATTTCGTCAGTTCGCTTTGAGCAAGTTCGAGCGTTTTCTGTTCGCAGACCGTTTTCATAAAAAAGACCTCACTTTCTTCATCCTGTCTGAACCGTAAAAAAGACCTTTCTGCGCTAATATAGCATATCCTGCCGTCTTGTCACGGAAAAGTGAGAAAATATTTCATGATTTTCAGAAAAGTCTTCCCGATTCGGCCGTTTCCGGGAAATACACAGCGGAAGAGGGATATTTCTGATTCACCCGTTTTCCCGCCGTTCCTCCGGGAGAGAATGACTCATTTCTCCCGAATTCTGAAAATCCGGGTCTCATGCAGTTTTGCCTTAAACGAAAAACATTTCCCCTGTTTCAATACGGCAGAACCCGAGAACAAATCTGAAACCGTGGATTCCTCCGGCAGACGGATGGTCTTTTCTCCCGCCGAGGCGGCATGAAATGTCAGAAATCCATTGCCGGTGAACAGCACATCACCGTTGTCGGAATAGATATGAACGCCAGCCTTACGCGCAAAATCCCGGAGAAGAGAGACGGGAACCACATTCCCTCCCCAGAAAATATCTCTTGCAGAACCGGTCATTTTTTCTGCCGCGCCGGGCAGTCCGGAATCCAGATAGGATCCCAGGATCCGGGCGGCGGAATCATCCGGGGAATAAAGCAGGGGAATCTTTTCCGGCATTCCTGCAATCTGCCCGTCCGGCAGAAGAATTTCCGGTGATCTGCCGGAAGAAACCTCCCGAACGGAAATTCCAGTCAGCTTCCGGATATTCTCTTCCCCGAAAGTATCCCCGTCAATTACCCCGGGAGCATAAAACCAGAGCAGCACATTCCGGTCCTTGCGTAATTTCCTGACAGCTTCGCGGAAAGCCTCATCGGCGGTGAAAACATCCAGGAAAATCCAGAATTTGTAATTCCCGGCATTTGCCGCGACATCCGATGCAAGAAGATAATCCACGGGAGCACCGATTTTTTCCAGTCTGGCACGCTGAAAGGAGACAAGATTTCCGGTCAGGCGCAACGTCTCCGCATAATAGGAGGAAACACTGCCATCCGCACGGTATTCCCGTCGTGGGAAGTTTCGGTAGCAGACGTTGTCAAATGCCAGATAATCGAAACTCTTCTCATCAACTACAACAGCGATTTCCGCCCTGCAGCTCTTTCGTCCGCGCAAGGCATCGTTTCCGGCCTTCCGGATGATTTCCAGATCGCGTATCGTTTCCGGAGAATCAAATTCATTTCCGCCGTTCAGGGGCAGAACACACAAATTCTGTCCCCGGCAAAGCGCCATTCCGAAATTCCGGCGCAGGATATTCCGCGTCTGTTCCGCGGTCATGGTCTGAGAAAAAAGACTGTAGGGAATAGTATGCGTCCGGGTGTCATCATCAATGATGGAGAGACAACCGGCATTTTCAATGCTTTTAAATGGTTTCATGTCACCACAAGTCTCCCCGAGATGGCGGACGGCATAGGACGGCGGAGAAAAAATGAAATCCGGCGTCCCTTCCCGAAGCACCCGTGCCAGATCGTTGTGTCCGTAGAGCTGCCGCGTCCAGAGATATCCCGCATACTCAAAATGATAGCCGTAATAAACACCGATCAGTTTGGGTGTCCGGAAAGAGCTCCGCGCACTTTTCAGCGCATCAATCATAAACTGCGACAAGGTTTCGGACTGCATCCGGTTGGCCGCGATTTTCAAACGGTCCGCCGCCGGATCGAAGAAGACTTTTTTTCCGGCGGAGAGCCGTTCGCCGCACGGCGGAAGTTCCGCCTTCATCCGGTTGCGGAAATACTCATGCATCGGGGGAGAATAATCCACCATTTTTCCCATTTTTCCGCTCTCGTGCCCTCCCCAGTACTGCCATTCATATGTTTTACCGTTGGTGAGCAGAACTCCGCCGATACGCGGCGCATAGGGTGCCTCCTCAAGATGCCTGATCAGAGCGCGCAGGGCATTCAGTGCGTGCTCTTTCCATACCGCGGAAGCAAAACTGGGCGAAATGGTATGAAAAAAACATTTGCTCTGATCGGAATACAGCGTCAATTCTCCGGGATAGCGCTCCGCCCACCACGCGGGAGGCTCCATTCCGACCGCCAGGATCACCAGGGCTTTCCGGTCGCACTCCAGCATATGATCCATGATCCGGTCCGCAACGGAAAAATCATATTCTCCGGGAGCAGTCTGCCACTCGTTTTCCGCATTGTTCTGCAGCAGGGAACAAATCCGGAAATCCGCAGGTACCGGCGCAAACACCGAAGGAGTGATCTTATTCCCCAGATCATTGCCGATAATACAATAACGCCGGACACCGTTGACTGCAATCTGGGGCATTCCATGTTCATCCGGCATCACCGTTACGGCCGGATTCGGAAGTATGCAGTTTTTCTGCCTGTATTGGAAATGCAGTTTTTCCGGCAGCCCTTCCAGTTCACCATCCGCAAGGGACAAATCCAGATACATGGGCATGCTGCTGAAAAAACGCGGAGTCTGAAACGCATAAACCAGTTTTCCTTCGCGCAGCTCCGCCTTTCCGGAATAAGAGCGGATCGTTTTGCCTTTTTCCGACTTCAGGGAGAGCCTGACATGGCACTCCCCGTCCGGCGCATCCGCGGCAAGAAAAAGGCGGACCCGTTCACCGGCTTCAACCACGGAAGGCAGCTTCACATCATGCACACGGATTCTGCGGTGAGAACGCAATGTCTGATAAGGAAGGACTCTTGTCCAGGGCGGAGCGGGAGGAGTACCATGAACAAGAGTTTTTTTCCATGAGGCATCCGGAAAATCGGGAGATGTCCAGTTTTCCTCGAAACGGGCGGAAGAAAGGCATTCGTCCTGTCCCCTGTATTTTCTGACCACTCCGTCCTTACCCAGGAGTGCGACCTCAAGCAGGACTCCGCCGGGACCGCCCTCATTCCGGTATTTTACAGCAACGACATTGTCCGATGCCGGGCGGACAAGAGCGGTCACATCATAAGCCTTCGGTTCCTTCCACGAATTCCGGAGCATCTGATCATCCAAAAGCCTGCCGTTGAAATACAGCTGATACTTGTCGTCCACGGCAATCTGAAGCAGAGCTCCTTCAACAGCCGCCGGAGCGCTGAAGTGCTTCCGCAGATAATAGTCTCCCGGTTTTTCCGAAGTGTCTTCCGGAGCGGAAACCATGGCCGCAGTGTAATACTCCGCCGGAACCACGCGGGACACCGGTGCGGCTTTCGGAATCTGCGGTTTCACCGCCGGCCATTCCGCAGGCATTTCCCCGGCGCCGGTGGAACGAAGGCGGATGAAGGCGATTTCAATCTTTCCACCCGGCCCCTGGTCAATCATGTCCAGCCGGAGTTTTCGGATGCTCGGGAGCTGTTTCCAGGAAAGCGGCGCCGGCGTTTGCAGCGTATGAAATTCTCCGTCATTGACAAGGGAAGGCAGGATCCAGACATGTCTGCCGTCGAAATCCGCCCCGGGACCGGCAAAATAAAGCTGTCCCGTGGTTTTCTCCGGGATACCGGTCGCCCGGTAACGGATTTCCAGTATGGTCATCCGTTTCGGATTGAGATTCACCTCCGGATTAATGATGCCGGAATCCCGTCCGGTAATCCGGAGGACGAGAAGTCCGTTTTCAATCCGGTTCTCCAGACGCCGGGGGACCTGGAATCCCCCGAAATAGTTTCCCGCATTGTACAAGACCTCTTCCCCGGAAGTCAGCAGGCAGAAAAAAGCGGCGGCAAGAAAAAGCGGAGTCTTCATTTTTTATTCCATGTTTCATTCCTGTTGAACGGCGAACTTCTATAAGGGTAAAGCGGATGCTGGACTTTGACGTTTTCGGCATGACCGTCCGCATAAAGGGTATTGATGCCGTTTCCTCCGTGCAGCGGCCATAAATGTCCGCCCACGGTAGTTGCGCCCTCGCCCGGCGTCAGGTAAAATGTTCCGATGTAGCGTCCGGCATTTTTCTGAATATAATCATAGGCGTCGGCGCACATAACCAC
This sequence comes from uncultured Lentisphaeria bacterium, assembly GCA_949287225.1. Classification (GTDB taxonomy): domain Bacteria; phylum Verrucomicrobiota; class Lentisphaeria; order Victivallales; family UBA1829; genus UBA11452. The sequence goes on along the minus strand of CASEFP010000015.1, from coordinate 16,801 downwards.
AGTGGACGGCTGGGTAATTGTCCCGGGTTTCACCGGATCCCGGACCAGAACGCCGGCGCTGTTCATCCCCTCGGCTCCGAGATATACGCCGTTATAGCCATAGGAAGTGTAACCGTAAGGCTTATTGCCGTTGTTGCTGATCAGACTCGCCTCAGTATCGGCATTCTTCCAGAGATCAAGAACCCCCGCGGACCAGGAATATGCGGAAGCCTTCGCCTTTCCCGTCGGACAGAGCAGAATGTTCACAGATATATACTTGTCGCGGATCATCGTCCATGCCCAGCTGATCATCGTTCCGCCGACCCCCGCCGGACAACATTGATACGCAAGGGGGAAACAGTCATATTCACCCATATAGGAGGCAAACCCAAGCCCGACTTGCCTGATATTGTTGACACATGATATCGAATGGGCTTTTTCTTTTGCCGCATTCAATGCGGGAAGCAGCATCGCGGCAAGAATGGCGATGATCGCAATTACGACAAGGAGCTCTATCAGAGTAAATAATTTGATCCCGGCTCCCTGGAACCGGTTACGGTTTGACTTGTTCCGCATGTTCATTTGTCTCCAAGGTTGAAAGATTATGGTTGAGCGAACTAGATTCTCTGACGATCAGTTTGGACTTGACAAGACGCATGAGATCAGGTGACCGGGGGTGTTCATGATTGTGATCCAGAAGTTCGATCGCAGAACGGATATGTGCCTCCGGATCGGGATTGACAGATGTGACTGCCGGATTGCCGAAACGGGCAAGGACGGTGTCACCGATCGACGTGACGCAGACATCTTCCGGAACACGGGCTCCGAGATGGCGCAGGGCGGAAAGCGCCCCGAACATCAGTTCATCCGTCAGACAGATCAAACCATCAAAAGGTTGTTTCTTCCACGCTCCAGCCACTGCATCGCAGGCCGCCTCCACCAGTGAAAGAGAGGAATTCCCGGCAACGATCAAAAGTTCCGGGGCATAGTCGCTGCCCATTGTACCTTGCCAGATGGCAAGCTGGAAATCCTGCAATGCCAGACCGTTCCGGACAGACAGCAAGGCAATCCGGCGCCGTCCGACACTCCGCAGATGCGCAATCTGCGAATTGATCACATCCACATCGTCACAGAGAACCGACGGGATGCCGGTGTTGTACGACATGGAGCTCAGACGGACAAACAGTTCGGGACATTCTGCAAGTTCTCCGTTGCCGCCTGGATACGCTACAATCGTCGGCAGTTTGAAGCTGATGCAGCTGCGGATCACATCCGGATAGTTCTCCTCGTCCGCGTAAAGAACGCGCCCCGGACGGCCGAATTCCTTCGTTACGGAAAGAAAGACTCTTTTCAAAGCTTTATCGAATTCCGTCGTCTGCTGAATCCCAAGAATCAGATTGATTGTACGTTCACGCCACGGCGCATGCACCGGCTGCGTCAGATAAGTGCCGGAGCCGATTCGCTTTTCCACGATTCCGGCAAGCACAAGATCCCGGAACGCGCGCCGGATCGTGGCGATGTTCACCGAAAGGAGTTCCGCAAAGTCCCGCTCCGATGGAAGGCGGTCTCCCACCTTGAAATTGGAAAACTCCATTATCAGGCGCTCAAATACGACATTATGCTTTAGCGGATTCAGTTTCATTATCCTGATTTCAATAGTTGATTTGCGTTACATTCAAATGTTATGCATAACAATTTATATTATACCCAATTCCACGTAAAAAACAAGGGCTATTCCCGAAAAATATTAAAAAATTTCTTTTTCGGAATGTGATGCAGAACCTCGGAGAGGCATTGAGATTTTTACATCCGAAATTCCGCGCGGAACTCTTCTCACGGCAGAAGGGAAACAGGCATGTCTTTCATTATTACAGAGAAAAAAGATCTTCCTCCTTGACAATTTCTTATTTTCGGATTATACTATATAGTGAAGCGATTCACCAAAAAAAATTGAATTCAATCTCAAAGCAAAGAAAGCAGAAAACTAGGAAATGAAATCTTATCCACTGCTGGCGCGATGCGATGTCGCGGTCGTCGGAGGAGGTCCATCCGGAATCGCAGCGGCTCTTTCGGCCGCCCGAAACGGAGCCAAGGTTGTGTTGCTTGAGCAAACAGGAACCCTGGGAGGCATGTCCACATCCGGACTGGTTCCCACATTCGCTCCCGCCTCCGACGGAACACGATTGCTTTACGGGGGAATTTACGAAGAGATGGCCGGAGAACTCTGCCGCCGAATGAACGTTCCACTCCTGCCGGGAAGCTGGCAGGCGATCAACCCGGAAGTTCTGAAACGGATTTATGATGAAATTGTGGAAAAAGCGGAAATTCAGGTCTTTTTCGACGTGAAGGCCTGTGAAGTGGAAATGAATCAGGCTCGGATCACGGCGGTCTGGTTCGCGGCACAGGACGGCCTGCAACGGGTGGAGGCCCGACAATTCATTGACGCCACGGGGGATGCGCTTATGGCTGTGCTGGCAGGAGTTCCATTTGATCTGGGAGATGAGAATCATTCCGTAATGAGCCCCACCCTCTGTGCACAGTTCGCAGGCATTGACTTTTCACGCTACCAGAAAAGCTGCGATGCCGGACGCAGCGACCGTGTCATCTGGGCGGAACTGTCCAATGCGGGAAAAGCCCCTCTGCATGAAAAGCATTTCATCTGCATGAAACAGACAGGAGAATCGGTCGCAACAAGCAATCTCGGGCACATCTACGGGTGCAGTCCGCTTGATCCACATGACCGGAGCAATGCCTACCGGGAGGGCCGCCGCATCGTCCATGAATTTGAGAAATTTTTCCGGGAACATGTCCCCGGATTTGAACATGCGGTACTGGTCTCTTCCGCCGGTCTGCTCGGTGTGCGGGAATCCCGCCGCATTCACGGAGAATACCGAATGACGCTTGCAGACTATCAGCACAAGGCTGTATTCGAGGATGAGATCGGCCGCTGCTGCTATCCGATCGACATCCATGCTTCTTCCGATAATCCGGAGACCCAGGAGCAGGTGGAGAAAATCCTGGCGGCAACACAAATGGGCTCCGGAGAGAGTTACGGCATTCCCTACCGCGCACTGATTCCGCTCGGGATCGAAAATCTGCTGGTGCCCGGCAGGACATTAAGCGCGGATCGAGCCATCCAATCCTCATTGCGGATCATGCCGGCGGCATTCGTCACCGGTCAGGCCGCGGGAACAGCCGCCGCCATGGCCGGGGACAGCGACATCCGGACCATTGACACTGCCCAGCTGCAAGCCCGCCTGCGGGCGATGGGAGCAGTCATTTCAAACAAATCCTGAGGAAACGGGAGAGAAAGAAGGCAGCAGCTTCCGGAAAGACGTTGCCGCATAACACCGCGCCGTATGGAAATTTCTCCGGCGCGGTGTTTTTCCCGGGAGCCGTTTTTGATTTCGTCCGACGGGAACACCTGTCAGGATACACTTTTATCGCGGCAGTTCCAGCATTTCCTCCGGCATGGAAGCGGCACAGAGCGTGGAATCGCCCGCGCCGTAATAAACAATTACCCTGCCGTTCAGAATTACCTGACCGCAGGAATAAACACAGTTGCCGGTAATGCCGTTCTTTCTTTCATAATCGCATGCCGGTTCCAGAATCGGTTCCGGCTGCACGAACAAAACCTTTGTCGGGTCCTGAAGATCCAGCCAGAAGATACCCAGCCGGTAGGTGCCTTCCAGATCCTTTCCGTGGAAGATGACAGCCCAGGCGTCCTTGACGCGGATCGGCGTACCGCATACCCCGAGCTTGCAGTGTGTCCATGGCAGAACTTCATTGGTCAGGATCATTTTCGCATTGCCCCATTGTTTGAGATCGGGACTGGTCGAGATCCAGATATTGGGAATCGGACGGTGCATCAGAACATAGCTGCCGTTGATTTTCTCCGGGAAAAGCGCTCCAGTGCGCTGAGCGATGTCTTTGACGATCAGCCCGTGCTTCCGATAGGTTTTGAAGTCCCGGGTTGATGCCAGGGCCAGGCGATCCCAGCAGGCGGAACTGACGGCATAGACAATATAGTATGTGTCATCAATTTTCGTAATGCGAGGATCCTCGACGCCATCAATACCGGCAATCATCGGATCCTCCCCGGTGATGTCCAGAACCGGCTCCCGGGAGCGTTCAACAATATCAAACCCGTTTTCACTGATGGCATGCCCGATGGTACCCAGCCAGAACCGGGATCCGGGAACGCGCGGCCGCGTGCCTTCCGCGCGGAACAGGAAGTGCACTTTTCCCTCATGCAGAACGGCTCCGGCATTGAAAGCGCCTTTGCTGTCCCAGTCATTGCCATGGCCGGTTCCTGTCAGAATCGGATTTTGCTCATAGCGGGTTAATTTCACAGGTGTTCTCATTGTTTACATTTTCCTTCTGTTATCTGCCCAGTTCCCGCAGGAGTGCAGCTGGATAGGTTTCCTGTTCGACGGTGCCGGCCCCTTTCAGGTTCGCTCCGTAGGTATTGCTGTCGCCGATACAGACGATCCGGGCCGTGTTGAACTTGTGTATTCGGATCGTCTTCGCAATTTCCGTTGCGAATGCAGCCGTTCCCTTCGCTGTAAGATGCACGCCGTCCGGACTTTTGACATTCGCCATGTTGCGCAGGAAGGATTCCGCGGAATCAGGATCTCCCTGCCTGGAAACCAGCGCATACAGATCCACGAGCGGAAGATTCTGTTCAGCCGCAATCCTCCGGATGATCTGATTGGCACGAAGGATGCGGTCGGAAGGGGTCTCACTCCGGAAAGCCGCCGGCTTGTGCCGCAGGAAAAGCAGTTTTTCACTGCATGGCGGAATGGTTGCCAGGATCAGATCCGCGCCCGTGCCGCGAATCCGGTTGATAATCTGGATCAGATTCTTTTCGAATACCGGATAATCCGTCAGTTTTGCACTGTTGATCATGTCATTGGTTCCAATCATTACAAGCGCCAGACTCGGGTTCAGCTGCAATGCGCTTTGAAGCGGCTGTCCGAGATATTCTCCTGTTGTATAACCGGGCTTTCCGTAGTTGAACACCCTGACGGGCATACTTACACTCCGGGCGCAGTTTTCAAAAAGAAGCGTTCCGAAATTCGCACTTTCCAAGAAACTGCGGAAAAGAGGCGCCCAGGTGGACAACTCCTGTGCATGTTGTTTTGTCACCTGGCGGTCACGGCATAAATTGAACTTTACGCTTCCGGCCTTGCCGAAAAGAGAACGCGGCACGGAAACCAGAAATGCGCACGGCTGCACCCGACGCACACGAACAGGAATATCATTTGTCCGGAGCCCGTTGCGGTTGACCTCATATTCGCCTTGACGGTCGATCATGATCTGAATGGTGCCGTCATTTTCCGGTTTGAACCAGATTTCCAGCTGATTTTCCGTATCCGGATTCTCCTCTTCCATGCGGACAGCGACATACAGGGAGTCCGCATCACATCCGAGAGCGGCAGAGGACTGGAATACCGGATAACCGACATTGCCCAGCAGGAACAATTTTTCAATCCGCGCCCCTTTCCGGAAAAGGGTTTCAAAAGAGATGTCCCGCAGAACCGGCAAACGCAGCATTTTCGGTTTGAGAAACTCTTTTCTGATCGCGGCACGGTCGACCGGATCAACAACCGGTGCTGTTGCCTCATGATTGCAATGTTCAAGAGTAAGACGCAGCCGCCGGTCCGGCTTCACCCAGGAAGTCCCGACGCTGAGCCACACCTTTCCGGTCCAGTCTTTCGGTGCGTAACGTTTCAGATCCAGAGTGAAGACAGCGGGAGAAGGCCGATCCACAAGATTTCCCAGTTCCCAAAGCTGTACAGCGCTTGTGCTGCTCCCCCATGGATGAAGCCCCGGCATGCCATTGGGAGACGCAATCCCCGCACTGAAGGCGATCCGGCTGAATCCGCCGGGACGCTGATAATCCAGAAAAAGACCTGCAAACTCAAAGGGATTTCGTGCATAGGGATAAAGATGACCATGGAAGATACCGCTGTCCGAATCGAAGGTGTGTGCAAGGCGCACCTGGATTTTTTCCGCACCGCTCAGAAGAAATCCGGCACAGGCATGTGTCAGGAAATCGGTGATTTTCGGTGTGGTTCCAGCTTCCAGGCAAAGCTTTTCTCCATCCGCGGCGGCGACTGCCGGCGCCAGAGACTCCTGCAACCCGTACTGATTACACCATGGCGCGGTCCATGCCGTGCCGGAAAGGATTTTCGCTCCGTCCAGATCCCGGTTCAGTGTTTCAGTTTTCTGATAAGGAGGCTTCTGCGGAGGACGTGCAACCAGCATCGCCGCCGTCGGCTTGCCGGCGGGCACTTTCAGCTTCCCGTTCACCGTGTTGAAGACAAGTTCCCCCATGTCGTGATGTTCCGGCAGAACCGGCGAGGACCCGCAATACAGCAGTTTGCCGTTGCGTTTAACTGTCACGAGCCCTGGAGAACCGTCAATTTTGAATTGCCCGTTTTCCATCCGGACCTGATAGGGCTCCGTTTTCAGTTCCCTGTTTCCACGCGAGTCAATTTCGAAGATGCCGCGCGGCACCGTAACAAGCGGGTAATAACGGTTCCCGAACTGCGCATAACGGAGCGTCGTCTCCTGACCGTTCACAGTAATGGTCCCGGTTTTCCCGAACAGAATGATTTCCGCGGTTTCCGCATCGGACTCCACACGGATGGGGAAAGTCCAGTGGGAAATTCTGACATGCGGCACCCTGGTAAAGAAATAATTGGCCGGCATTGCATTCACGGAATATACGCCGGCGGGGGAACGGGAAATCACAATCTGGCGGAGTTCTCCCGGAGCAAAGTTTGTAAACGTATGTTTGAGACGACCGGGGTTGATCCCCTGGTAGATCAATACCGGAGTCGTCACAAGACCTTCCCGCCAGCGATAGTGGCGGTAGTTTCGGCGGATATCCTTTTCTCCCAGTACATAGCGGGAGGGACTTTTGTCGTCATAACGGTCAATCCGGTATTCCCATACCTGAATGTTGCGTCCTTTTTCGGGAATTTCCATTTCAACGACGGCATTGCGTACTTGCGCGGCGCGGTTGATGGCGGAGAAAATAATTTCGCCGCCGGAATCCCTGCGGATGCAGTATGTCTCGAGATCCGTTTTTGAATCGCTTTTCCAGTCCGGCGTATATTTCAGGTCCACAATGGAGCTTTTCCCGATTTCCGCATTGGCTGTCAGAAACGGAATCTGCTGATAGCGCAGTGTGTGAATTGCCGGGATGAAACCATTGGCAAGAACACGGTTGATGTAATCCAGATTCGGATTCCAGTAAAGCAGACAGAGACGGGCTCCCGCGCGGTGTGTCACAAAATTCGCCGGTGCCATTGCCATTCCAACGAATTCACGCCAGTATTGCGGTGCGAGCTGATGGGCTGCCTCAATGAAATTCAGATCGAAATACGGATTTCCCCGGCCGTTGCCGAACATGACCACATTTTTCTCTGTTCCGAGCTGCTTCATTCCTGCCCAGAAATCATACCAGTGATCGTCACGGACAATATCATTGCGTTCCCAGTCAATCAGGTTGGTGGATTTCGTTTCATCCAGGTAAATGTAGTCCACATTCAGATAATCAATGATTCCGGCGAACATGTCATGCATGAATTTTGCCGCCGCAGGCCGGTTAATCATCGTCGGGTAGTTCAGAATGAAGCCGCCGGGAAAAAGATTCTTGTCCTGTCCGGCCCGATTCTTTTTCATGAACATTTCCGGATGCTGTTTCCAGACGGGCGAGGTGATCCCGACGGAATTGATCCAGTTGTAGATCCCGACCCGGATCCGCGGAGAGAGGGCTTTCAGCTCGGCAATAAAGCGTTTCATCTCCGGCCCGGAAATCTTTCCTCCCATCTGGCCGTTCATGCCGTTCCAGACCCGGTAATCGCCCCAGTTGCCGAGCACATCAACAAGCACCATGATGTCTCCGTCTTCCACGAGTTCCAGCATCTGAAGAAGCTTCTGCTTCCCGTCATAACCGACGTAGACCTTGACGTTTTTCAGCCATTCCGGCCCCTCCTGGAGCGTCTTGAGTGTTCCGGCTACAACGGGATCCTGCGGATAAACTTTATTCAGGAAATCATACCATCCGCCGGGAAAAAATACGAGGCTGTCCTCTGCCGAAAAACTGTTTCCGGCGGGAATGTCGAAGGTTCCCAGGGACATTTCCCAGCCGTCCGGCATGTAATACAGATAGTTCTCCTTTTCGAGATAGGAGGGAATCGCCGACTGCCACCATGGAAATACAAAACGCCCGTTCAGTCTGGTCCGATAATGCGCAAAACTGCCTCTGCCGTCGGAATGATAAGCGGCCATTCCCTTGCTTGATTGTTTATAACGAACCTCCTTCATAGGCTCCCCGGGCCGCGGTGCCGCAATCAGCGGTCCGATGTAACCGCTTCCCAGATAAAATGTGTCGCGGAAAAATCCGTTGTCAAACCCGATCCGCGTCCGCAATGTCAGGAATACCTTTTCCTTTCCGTCGTTGTAAAATTTCACCTCCCGGCGGAAATACGCCCCATCATTCCGGTAGCGTTTGACAATCCGGATTCCTTTCAGACGCGGGTTCACGCATTGAAATTCCAGAACACTTTCCTTCTCAGAACGTGCCACAACCTTGTCGCCGCTTTCCAGGGCTTCCGAATCTCCGCTCTTGCTGAGGAGGAAGTAATGGTTGCAGACGCTTCGCACCACCCCGGCGTCAGGCGTAAAACGACGGACTTCGGAAACAGCCCCAGTCACCGGATCGATCCGCCATTCGGCGGTGTCCGTTTTCATGGTATCGGCAGCGGCGCTCATGGCAAGTCCGCACAACAGGGAAATGATCTTCTCCATATTTCATACCTCAATAGGTGATTTTATAACATTTTGACAATGGCCATTCCCGGAAATCCGTGATCTGGAAAAGACGGTTGTGGACCGGCAGGATCGTATTGGCTTCTCCCGGTGACACATGTCCGTCGGCATACAGCAGATTGCACTGGCGGCTGTGACGCAGATGAAGCAGAAGATCGGTACTGCTCGTATGTTTGAGGACATACCAATACTGCACCGGACCGGAGGCAAAACCTTCCGATGCGACCCAGGAGGGTGGTGTCCGATGCAGAGAATCGGCGAATACTTCCGCGCGGGAGGGCTGTTTCAGCTGCTTCAGATATGCTGGCGTTAGAAATTCCGATTCCGTCGCACCAACGGCGGCATAGGTCAGATAGCAGAAGTTGGTGCTTCGCTGGAAATAACGGTAGGGGGGCGCTGAAGGACAAATGGCAAAACCGTAACTCATCTGGTTGACAATTCCGGCTCTGACCAGCAGAGTCATCCAGGAATATATGGCAGAATTTTCATACGGACAGTACAGAAGTGCACTTCTGTAGGAATCCGAATACATGATGTTGTATGTCCCGAGCTGCTTCAGATTGCTGATACAGCTGGCGGACTGTGCTTTCTCGCGTGCCTTGTTCAGGGCAGGCAGAAGCATGGCCGCCAGAATCGCGATGATCGCAATTACAACCAGAAGTTCTATTAAAGTAAACAACTTCCTCATTCCTGATCCTTTTTCAATTGATAAATTCCATATTTCTGTTTCCTCATCGCCCATCTGCTCCGAAACAGGTTCCGGCCCCTGATTCTCCGATTCCTTCCCGCAGAACAGAAAATCAGGCAATGTCTTTTTATACCACAGCAACGCTTTTGCGCTCCAGCAGACTCGGCTGGAGAATGACATCCTTCCCTTCCTTTCCCTCGATCCTTGCCAGGAGAAGTCTGCCTGCCTCAAACCCCTGTTCATAGCGGGGCTGCCTGATCGAGGTCAGCTTTGGACAGGTGTATTCCCCGAGAGGATTTCCGTCAACGCCGATGACGGAAAAATCATCCGGAACCTTCAACCCGAACTCATAAGCGGCAACGACCAGCTCCGCCGCCGTCGTGTCGCTGTAGGTCAGATATGCGGTCGGCGGTTCGGGCTGCAGCAGCCCCCATTTCAAAAGGTGCCTGCCTCCCGCCATGGCTTCCCGCATAAACATCAGGCGTGTCCCGGCGGCATTCTGCGCGGCACGTTCCGCGCCCTGTATCCGCTGGGCATCGCTGCCGCATTGAATGGCGATTCTCCGATGCCCGTGTTCAATCAGATAACGCACGGCCAGAAAGTTGATCATTCCACCGTCGACCCGGACATGCGGAATATGGCCGTTTTTACAGGATTGTGTCAAATAAACAAGCGGCATGCGCTCATTCAATTTCAGGCAGGTATCCAGTTCAAAGTCCTGCGTTGCAGGGATGACAATCAGGCCGTCAATCTGTTTATCTGCAATCATCCGGCATTTTTCCCGAAACTCTCCCACGCTGTTGTAAATACAGAGAATCAGACTGTAGGATGCCTTGTTCAGAACATCCTCAAGTCCCTGCAGAATTTCCGGTGTGAAGGATCCCATGACGGTCGGAAAGATTGCTCCTGCCATGAAAGTCCTTCCCTTGGCAAGCGCGCGGCCGGCGATATTCGGATGATAATCCAGCTCCGCAGCCGCGGCAAGAATGCGTGCCTGCGCTTCCGCGCCGACTTTATGCAGTCCGGTCTTGTTGATGACATAAGAAGCCGTACTTACTCCTACACCGGCACGTTTTGCAACATCGCTCAAAGTCGTCATTTTTTCTTTCCTGATAGATAGTGAATCGCTTCACTAAATATTATACGGTATTCTCCGTCATTTGTCAAGAGAGGAAAAGAAAAATATTCCGGAAAAAGAAAGCTTCCGTCAATCATCATTCCATTCCGGGCGTTCCTTCTTCCATCACGCCGGGAGCACGGCGATGCTCGCGGGAACGCCGGTAATAATCGCGCCAGAGTTCCATATCGAATTCAGCAGCGATTTCCGCACTGCTCCGTTCCGGATGTCGGGAAGTCAGAAGGACACGGCCGAGATGCCCGGGATCGAATACGGTAATGTCACGGCCATACCGCAGTTTGGCCGCCTCGAGTTTCTTCCGGTTTCCATCCAGATGCAGCACCTGGTAATCGAGATTGAGTGCCGCGGTAACGTGACTGAAATAATTGGAAGAGAGCGCAACCGTTTCTCCGAGAGGATTGACAACCGAGCATTCGTCATCGCAAACCGCACCGATGAAATAAGCATCACACCGCGACGCCCAGACCTTCTGCATCAGTCCTCCGTGATAGACCGAACTGAAAAGGATCAGATCCGGCTGCTGTTCACGGTATTTTTCCAGCAATTCAACAAAGTTCAGATCAAAACAGATGACCATGGCCACTTTTCCGAAATCGGTTTCCAACACGTGCGCTTCCCTGCCGGCGCGGAGACGTCCCAGCAGCGTCTCTTCAGGAACCGGATAATTCTTGTTGTATGTTCCGGCACATTCTCCATTGCGTCCGATCAGTTCCATACAGTTGCGCCAGGAACCGTCTCCTGCGGAACGGTAGGCACAATATGCGATATAACAATGATTTGCACGTGCCTCCTCCGCAAAAAAATCACGAACGCGTTCTCCCCGGCACTCATAATAGGCAAGACTCTCCTCAGTCGTATAAAGCGGATAGTTGTCACAATCCTCATAAACAACGATCAGATCGGGATGATCCGGCAGAACAGCCGCAAGATTGCCGCGCCAGAATTCGATCATCCGGGTGACGGAACGTTCATCCGGGAAAGGTTTGTCCATCATTGGCCGCTGTCCAAGCGCGCTTACCACAATTTCACGCTGTTTTTTCATGATTCTCTCCTCATCTCTTCCTTATGCTGTTTTCTAGCCAGGAATGCTCTTTCCCCACAACCGGTCAACCTTCTTTTGTTTTCCTGAAAAAAATATCCGTTCCTCGCAGAAGGACGGAAACTCTTTCGCTGATGGTTCCATTTCTCCCGAAGCGCCGGAGCACATATTCCGAAGATGCCGCCCAATCAATATTCTCCTTTTATCCCCGGGGATCGCAGTTCCGCCTGGCTCCGCAGAGGCAGGAACCTCCAAAATCTGCATCATATTTAGTGAATCGCTTCACCAAATATTATAGACGCTTTCATGTATTTGTCAAGCGAAGAAAAGACCGGCACAATGAAAATTAAAATTTTTCCTGAAAAAATTTGGAAGGCGAAAAGCTCCGCTACGAGTTTCAATGCCGTCGCTTGAGTAAGACTGGCAAACATTTGTAGATGCAGGGCTGAAGATCAATGAAACAGAGTGAGGCCGAAAAAGTTCTCCGCACTCGCATCATTGCCGCCGTTCAAGAAAGACGGTGATCCATTCCCCCTCTTATATTATCAGCTATTATCAGCGCCAGAGACTCTTTCCGCATCTGAGAAAAAGTGTTTCCCATCTATGGAATGAATGGAATTATGCACCGGGCGGATATGACTCAGTTCCGAAGGATACTCCTCCGGAAACACACGACTCAGAACCATAAAGCCGAATCCAGCTGACCCGCCGGATTCCGACAATTGATTCCCTCATTTTCTCGACCCCGGCATCTGACTGCGAAAAATTCATATTTTTATAGGAAAAGGATTTGATTTTGGAAAAAAATGGAATATAATGGTAAAGAATGGAACAAGGAGCGGAAAATGCTGGCATTCTGCGGTCTGGACAGGTGCTCCGTCGACGCCAATGGAAGAATCAAGCTCAGTCCCCGGGTGATTGAGGATTTTGCCCGCCGGGGAAGCGACGTTGTGCTTCACTGTCTTCCGGAAGGAGCGATCGCCGTTTATCCGGAGGACATCTATCTGGAAATGCGCCGCTCCGTACCGGATCCGGCGCAGCGCGCGGCCGGCAGCATGGTGTTCCGGAGAACACTGCGCAGATTCGGCGCCTGGAGTCAGTCGGAAAAGATCTCCGCGCAGGGAAGAATCACGCTTCCCGCCGAGTATCGGGAGCACGCGGGACTTCTCCCCGGCGGGGAGGTCATGGTCGTCGGCAACGAAATCGGCGTGGAGCTCTGGAGCCGCGAACGCTGGATGGAAGAACAGAAGATGATTCTGGAGCATGAGCGCGAAAAAGGCAGGCGCGAAATGGAATCCGATCTGGGAACAGATCCGGAAATGGAATAACGACGGAAATCGAAACCACGGGAAAGGAGCGGAAAAGAAGATGAGTCCGATTGGAAAAACGGATGTGGGGATGCGCTGTGTCTTCTGCGGCATGATTCTGCTTCTTGCCCTGCTGCTTCTCGGCGCAGGAAGATTCCGGGAAGACATGACGAACCGCCATGCGCGGGCGCTGCGGACGAAAACAGCATGCCGGGAGGCGGTTGCAAACCTGAAAGAGGGAATTGCAGCAGAAAACCGGAATGCCTGGAATGAGCTGGCGGAGGCAAATCCGGAACTCTTTGTCCGGGTCTGTTCCGTCGGCATGCGGGAGCTTTGAGGTGACATCGAACGGGATGCGCGGAAAACATGGGTGGCACCAGCTTCCAATTTAAAACATTGATGATCCTTTCTTTCCTACTGATATGGGCGGTCGTTGCGGCCGCCCATGTCTTTTATTACGCCGTGGTGAAGCGGGATGATCTGCTTGCCGAAACACGGAAAATCGCCTGGCGCGAAGCAAGGATTCCCGCTCTGCGGGGCAGGATTCTCGACAGAAACGGCGTTCCCGCGGCATGGAGCGAACTGCGGCATGATCTGGTTCTGGAGCGTCTGCCCGAATCACGGAAACGCAGAGAAAGTCTGCTCCAGCGCATCGCGCAATCCTTTCCCGAGACGGCTGGAAAACACCTGAAGCCGCCGCACGTCCTGAAGCATGCGCTCTCCCCGGAGGAAATTCTTTTTTATACGCGTGAATTCCGTGCCTGGCAGGAAGTCGTGATTGTTCCGCTTGTCCGCAGGGTGGTCGCCGGACCACCTGAAATTCAAGCCCGAATCGGCAGGACGGCACAGAACAACGCGGGGGAAACGGTGGGCGTCTCCGGACTGGAACGCGAATACGACCTCGAACTCTCGGGGCGCGCCGGACGCATGACCGTCATGCTCGACCGCAACGGGAACTGGAGCAGCGACACGCTGCGCATCACGCGTCAGCCGGAAAACGGGCATGATGTCATCGCGGATTTTGTGCTTCCGGACAGGCAGGGCAACGATACGGAGAGCGGCAATGAGGAAATTTGATCTTGCGAATCCTGCGATATCTCTCGGAACCCGGTCCCGCCGTCTGCTGCCGTTCGCCGGACTTCTGATCCTGATTGTCGCGGGCCTGCTCGGATGTCTTTCGATTTACAGCGCGCGCGCCTTCGCCGGGAATCCCTTGTATTTCGCGCTGAAGCAGCTGCTCTGGCTGGGCGGCGGCGTGATTCTTTTTCTCTGTGCGGGAGTCGTGCCGTTTTCCCTCTACCGGAAGGCGGCGCCCTGGCTGTTTGCCTGTTCGCTCGCTTCGCTGGTGCTGGTTCTCTTTTTCGGAGTGGAGGTCAACGGGATGCACGGATGGTTCCGCCTGTGGGGGACGCTCCGCATTCAGCCGTCGGAATTCGCAAAAGTATTTTTTCTGCTCTACCTGAGTGTATGCGCGGGGGGAGAGGAAAACCAGTCGGAGCTCCGGAAGTTTTTGATCATGGGGGGCATGACGCTCCTTGCCATGCTGCTGATGATGCTGGAACCCGACTTCGGAGGCGCGCTGATCTTTTTCATCGCCTTCCTGACGGTCGCGATACTCCGCGGAGCGCGTTTCTCCCATCTTCTGGGTGCACTCCTCTTCCTTGCCCTCTGCGCGGCCGTTTTCGTGGCCGTCAACGATTATGCGCTGATCCGTATTCTCGGCTATCTTGATCCGGAGGGCGCATACGGGGTGGATGCATGGCACATCCGGCAGTTCCGCTACACGATGGCGCACGGTTCCTGGAGCGGCTCGGCATGGGGAAACGCCCTATGGTCGAGCGCGTTCCTTCCCCTGCCCCACACGGATTCCCTGTTTGCGTCTATTGTCGAATCAACGGGATTCATAGGCGGTTTGATCGTCATCGGCGGCTTTTTCGCGATGGGAGCGGGGTTCACGGGAATGTCCTGGAAAATTCACGACAGGGCCGGACGCATGTTCGTATTCGGGGTCGGCGCAATGTATCTGGCGCAGGCGCTGATCCACATCAGCGTCAACAGCGTGCTCCTCCCGCCGACCGGCGTCACTCTGCCGATTCTGAGCTACGGAGGCAGTTCCCTGTTATCGGTCATGCTGGCATTCGGCATCGCCTTCAGCGCGGCGAACGAGGAATGAACAAGGCGCATTTCCGGCGTGCGGACTTGCACTTTTCCGTTTTCCGCGCTATATTGATACCGGACGGAAATCTAAACACGGCGGTAACGGCTTATGAAAATACTTCTGATCGAAGACGATGCGCGCACGGCGGCTTTCATCCTCAAGGGACTCAAGCAGGCCGGCTTCACCACGGTTCACGCCGAAGACGGCAAAACCGGACTGTTCAAGGCGAAAACGGAGGAGTTTGATCTTGCGGTCATCGACATCATGCTTCCGGTCATGGACGGCTTCACCGTAATTGAAAAAATCCGTGCGGCGAAGATCTCAACGCCGATCATCATTCTCAGCGCGAAAAACGCGGTCGAGGACAAGATTCGCGGCCTGCAGCTCGGGAGCGACGACTATCTGGCAAAACCCTTCTCCTTTTCGGAGCTGCTCGCGCGGATCCAGGCGCTTCTGCGCCGGGCGAACACGGCCTCCGACCCGACGACGCTAACGGTGGCCGATCTGACGATCGACCTTCTCAGCCACAAGGTCACACGCGGAAACGTCCGGATCGACATTCAGCCGCTGGAGTTTCAGCTTCTGGAATACCTTGTGCGCAACACCGGACGTGTCGTATCCAAGACCATGATCATGGAACATGTCTGGGAGTACAATTTCGATCCGCAGACCAACGTCGTCGAGGCGCGGGTCTGCCGCCTGCGCGACAAGATCGACAAACCCTTCGAGCGGAAACTCATTCATACGGTGCGGGGATTCGGCTATGTCCTGGAATAACCGGAAAATTTTCCGGACCGTCAAATTCCGTGTCGCACTCTGGTATGCTCTCCTGTTCGCACTCTCGGCGGCGATCAGTTTTCTGCTCGTGTTTCTTTATCTGCGGAACAGCATGATCCGCCAGATCGACCGCACGCTGGACGGATACGCGGACCGTGTGCTCTACACCTATCTGACCAATGACAAATTCAAACGCTTCGACCGGGAAGTGCCGCTGGAAAAAGTTCCCCTTGAAGCGCTGGACGCCATGCACAGGCGCATCCCGAACCTGCGGGTTCTGCTTGCCTTCGAGCGCGCCGGACGCAAACAGCACTATTACACAGTCATCGGCTATGCGGACGGAAAACTTTACGAGCTGCGGCGCGAATCCGCCGGAACCGTATTCACGCGCCTGATCCAGACCGTGGATCATCTGCCTCTCGTGCGCAAAAGTTTTCAAAGCATGGTCTCGGAGGAAGGCAGCAGCAATGTCTTCTTTCGTCTTCTCGCGCCGGACGGGCGCGTGATCGCGCAGTCGCCGCTGCCCCAGGGTTTTCCCATCAACGCCGATACGGAGCCGCTCCAACGCTTCCGGACCATCCCGACCAGTCCGCAGTTCCGCGTGATCACAGAGGAACTTTTTGACGGCAACAGGCTTGAAATCGGGCGCAGTCTCTACTATGTCCAGCGCCGCCTGGAGCTTTATTCACTGATCTTCTTCACGACGGTCGGAAGCATTCTCTGTCTCGGAGTTCTCTGCGGATGGCTGATCGCGCGGAAATTCATCGCCGGCGTCGAGCGTCTCAACGCGGCGGCGCAGCACATCATCGAATCGGGCGACTTCGGCAAACGCGTCCCGGTCGGACATGACGGCGTCGAGATCGACAATCTC
>CASEFP010000014.1 GCA_949287225.1 uncultured Lentisphaeria bacterium | reverse complement strand
GGATTTTGCACTGCGTGCGACCAGCTTGCGCAGCTGGACCGCGCAAGGGCCAGCGGCCCTTGACCCCGAGAAGAATGCTCGCGCATTCTTCCGTCTCGACCTCGGGTCTGGCGGGGGATTTCGCACTTTGTGCGACCAGCGTTTCGCCGCTGGACCGCGACAAGGGCCAACGGCCCTTGACCCCGAGAAGAATGCTCGCGCATTCTTCCGTCTCGACCTCGGGTCTGGTTATTTTTCCCGTATTTTCCGGATCGTATTGCTTGTGGAAAGTCCCGGCACAAAACGGATAAAATGAATTTGTGTTCCCGCATTCAGAAGCGCGGCACGTTCATCAGGATCCAGTGTCTCCACCGTATAGTCGCCTCCCTTTGCGTAACAATCCGGCTCCAGCGCGGCAATTTCCCGGTGGCAGCGCGTGCCGTCGAAGATCAGAACCGCATCCACATACTCCAGTGAGGCAAGCAGAAACGCACGGTCATACTCCGTATTGACCGGACGCGAAGGGCCCTTTAACTGTCGGACAGACGCATCCGCATTCAGGAGCACAATCAAGGCATCCCCCAGATTCCGCGCCGCAAGCAGATATTCGGCATGTCCCCGGTGCAGAATGTCGAAACAGCCGTTCGTGAGCGCAAGTTTCTTTCCCGTTTCCCGGAGAGAACGTCTCCATTCGGATGCTTTGGAAACATCTGTAAAAATCTTGTGCCCGGGAGAAATGATTTTTGTCATGGATTTGCACCTTCCTGTGATTCGTCCACATTACTGCGCGGCATGAACACGGTATCCTCGATTTTGAAGTTCTGCGCGTTGATCCCGAACCTCCGCAGTGCGCGCGTCACAGCGGAGAGATCATATTCGGAGAGCGGATCATTGATTGTCTTGCGCGCAGAGGTGAGATCCGCCGCCGAAATGAAGATGTTGGAGAGTTCCAGTTTCGGCTCGAACGCGTTGCGTGCATAGGTCGTTGAAGCAAGGTGGGAGGTGGAGAATGTTCCGTCTGTCGAGTTCAGCTCGTCTGCGAACACGCTGCCGTCGGATGCCTGTGCCGTCACCGCCTCGTCATCCTGCGTGAACTGGATTCCATCGCCCTGTGTGTTTTTGATGAACTGCGCTTCCGTGCCGCCTCCGCTCCGGCGGATGTTGATCCATTCCGTGATGTGCTGCGGCTGGACCGTTCCAAAAGCGTTGGCGGTCATTTTCCGCTCGGCCTCGGTCCGCGTTTCAATGATGTTTTTGATTCCGGAAATGCCCATGACGGAAACCATGATCACGCCGAGCAGCACCGCCGCGATCGCAAGAAGCGAGATCAGAAGCTCGGTAATCGCCTGTCCGCGTTCGAGTCTGTCTCTCCGGATTTGTTTCATCGGATTGTCTCCGTCTTTAGATATTCCACGCCTGCGCCGAGGCGTCGGAGGGCATCCGCCAGTCCCCGCGCGGTGAAAGGCTGATCGAACCGACTTTCGGCCCGTCCGTTGAGCAGCTCCGCTTGAACTGCTGTGAGAAGAATCGCCGCAGAAAGGTGCGCAGGAACATCCGCAGTTTTTCCGTCGGATATTCATCTCCGAATGCGCGTTCCGCCAGAAAAAGCAGTTTCTCCGGCGGCGCGCCGTATTTGATGAAGTGATACAGGAAGAAATCGTGAATCTCGTAAGGTCCGATGATGTCCTCGGTCTTCTGCCGGATCGTCCCGTCGGGAGCGGCGGGCAGGAGTTCCGGACTCACCGGCGTGTCGATGATGTCCCGGAGAATGTCGCGCACGGGCGCTTCGGAGCGGTCGCCGACCCATGCGATCAGGTAGCGTATCAGCGTCTTGGGCACGGAACAGTTCACAGCATACATCGACATGTGGTCGGCATTGTAGGTGCACCAGCCCATCGCGATTTCGGAGAGGTCGCCGGTGCCGACGACAAAACCACCCGCCTGATTCGCCACATCCATCAGGATCTGTGTGCGTTCGCGCGCCTGCGCATTCTCATAGACCACATTGTGTTGATCCGGATTGTGCCCGATCGAACGGAAATGCTCCAGACACGCCTCCTTGATGCCGATTTCACGAAGCTCCACGCCGAGGAGTCCGCAGAGGTTCACCGCGTTGCGGTAGGTCCGCCCGGTCGTTCCGAAGCCCGGCATTGTGATGGCAAGCGTATCCGTCATCGGGCGCCCGAGCAGTTTCATCGTGTTGACGCAGACCAGAAGCGCAAGCGTCGAATCCAGCCCTCCGGAAATGCCGATCACGGCCTTTTTCGCTCCCGTGTGTTCGATCCGCTTCGCCAATCCCGCGGACTGGATCGCGAAGATTTCCGCACAGCGTTCGTCGCGGCACGCGTCGGACTGCGGAACGAACGGAAGACGCGGCACTTCCCGCTGAATGTCGCCCGTTTCCGGGACAAGCGGTTCCCCGAGGTCCGGAATCCGGCGGGAGTGCGTCCCGTCCCGTTCCGCACAGTCCGCATAGGGGCTGTCCGAAAGCCGTGCCGCGCGGAGGCGCGCAAGATCGAAGTCCGTAAGATACATCGCATCTTCCCGGAGGAAGCGGGGGGAATCCAGAAGCACCGTTCCGTTCTCCGCCGAGATGCAGTGCCCGCCGCAGACCGTGTCCATCGTCGATTCTCCGACGCCGGAAGAGACATACGCGTAAGCCGCCACGCAGCGGGCGCTCTGGTTGCGGACCAGTTCGCGTCGGTAGTCCGCCTTGCCGACCAGTTCGTCGCTCGCCGAGGGGTTCAGGATCAGAAGCGCGCCGTCAAGCGCGAGATGGGAACTCGGCGGAATCGTGCTCCACATGTCCTCGCAGATTTCAATGCCGAAGACCAGCTCCTTGCCCGCGCGGAAAAGGAGATCGGTTCCGAAAGGGATTTCCGGCTGTCCGGCAAAATCGACCGTCGCATGGGTGATGCCGAAGCCGGAGGAAAAGTAGCGTTTCTCGTAAAACTCCCGGTAATTGGGGAGATTTGTTTTCGGAACGATGCCGCGGATGCTCCCGTTCCGGATCACGAGCGCGGCGTTGAAGAGCCGCCCCCCGAACCGGACCGGCGCACCGATTACGAGGATCACGGGAAGAGAGGCCGTTTTCCTGGCAATCTCCGCGACGGCGTCTTCCGCCGCATTCAGGAGCGTTTCATTGTGAAAGAGGTCGCCGCAGGAATAGGCGCATACGGCGAGTTCCGGAAACAGCGCGATGGAGGCGGACTGGGCGGATGCCTTTTCCGCGAGCGCAAGAATATGTTTTGTATGGAACGCGGTATCCGCCACCTTCACCATGGGTGAACAGGATGCGACTCTGTAAAAACCGAACATGAAACGGCGTCTCCTTTCCCGCTTAATTTAAAAAAATCATAGTGCGATGCTCTGCATCGCAAAAAACAGCTTCGCGCTTTCCTCTCAGTCCTGCTGCGGTCCAGCTTCGCAAGCAGGCCGCCGCAGGCGAAATTCCCGATTTTCCGGTGCCGGGCACCGGGAGCGTTCATTTTTTGACAACGGACCGGATGACCGCACCGATCTTTTCAATCGTCGCATCGTCCAGATAGGCGTGCATCGGCAGGGCAAAGACGGTGTCCGCGACTTTTTCCGCCTCCGGCATGTCGCCTTTCCTGTAACCGAGATATTCCATTGCTTTCAGGAGGTGCATCGGGATCGGATAGTAGCGTGCGGACGGGATGTCGTTTTTGCGCAGCGCGTCCTGAATCGCGGCGAAGTCGGGAGAGAGCACGCAGAACTGCGCCCAGACGGAGACATTTCCTTCCGGCACATGCGGAAGCGTCACGAGCCCGTCGAGCACTTCGCGGTATTTCGCCACGACCTTCTGTCGGAGTTCGATTTCCTCCGGATAGATTTTCAGTTTTTCCAGCAGGACCGCCGCCTGAACCGTGTCGAGCCGCGCATTCAGTCCGAGCCGGACATTGTCGTATTTGTCTCCGCCGCGCCCGTGGACGAGGATCGAAAACATTGCGTCGTAGAGCTCCTTGTCATCGGTGAACACCGCGCCGCCGTCGCCGTAGCATCCGAGCGGTTTTGCGGGGAAGAAGCTCGTGCATCCGATTTTGCCGAGAGAGGGCACGCGCCGTCCTTTACAGAGCGCACCCATCGCCTGTGCGCCGTCCTCGATGACCGGGAGCCCGAATTCATCCGCGATTTTCTGTATGGCATCGTAATCGGCGGGCTGTCCGAAGATGTCCACCGTGACAATCGCCTTCGGATTGAGTTTTCCTTCGGCCCTGACCTTCAGAATCGCCTCGCGGAGTTTTGCCGGATCAATGTTGTAGGTTTTCGGGTCGATGTCTGCGAAAACGGGAGTTGCTCCGGTCATGGCGATCATTTCGACCGTCGCAAAGAAGGTGAACGGGGTGGTGAAGACGGCGTCGCCTTTTTTGAAGTCCATAGCCATCATCGCCATCAGAAGTGCGTCGGTTCCGCTGGAGCATCCGAGACAGTATTTCGTGCCTGCGAAGTCGGCAAGTTTCCTTTCCAGTTCCGCAACCTCGGGTCCGAGGATGTACTGCCCGTGCAGCAGAACTTTCTTGATTGCCTGATCGACGTCTTTTTCAATTCTGGAATACTGTTTCCTGAGATCAATGAACGGAATCATGTTTCACCCGCGTTTCTTTATCTATTAATGTTGATATTGTTATAATGAAATAAGATACCATAAACTTGCCGCAATGCAAGTTTTCCGTGCAAATTAAACGCTTTCCGGCGGACGGAAGGAGCGCAGCCGCAGCGCGTTCAGCACCACCGAGACGGAACTGCACGCCATAGCGAGCGCTCCGAAGATCGGATTGAGCGTCCATCCGAGGAACGAAACAAAGACGCCCGCGGCAAGCGGAATGCAGACCACGTTGTAGATGAATGCCCAGAAGAGATTCTCCCGGATGATGCGCATCGTCGCGCGGCTCAGCGCGATTGCCGCCGGCACTTCGCACAGGTCGCTCTGCATGAGGACGATGTCCGCCGATTCCATTGCGATGTCGGTTCCCGATGCGATGGCGATCCCTGTATCGGCCTGTGCCAGCGCGGGCGCGTCGTTGATTCCGTCGCCGACCATTGCAACGCGTTCCCCCGTGTCCTGGAGTTTGCGGATGACCTCGGCTTTCGCGTTGGGCAGAAGTTCCGCGTAATATTCGTCGATCCGGAGCGTCCGGGCGATGGACGCGGCAACCGCCTTGTGATCCCCGGTCAGCATCACAACCTTGACCCCGAGGCGGTGCAGCGTCTGCGTCGCTTTTGCCGTCGTGGGCTTGATCCGGTCGGCAATGCGCAGAACACCAATCAGATGTCTGTCATACGCGGCGAAAATGACCGAATCGCTTCCGCTCGTGTCAACCATTCCGATGTCGATTTTGTGGGTCTGCATGAACGAGAGATTGCCGAGAATAAATTCCTTTTCCTGAATCCGGCAGGCTACTCCGTGACCCGGAAGCGCCTTGAAGTCCGTGATCGCGGGAAGCGCGAGCTTCCGTTCCTCCGCGGCGCGCACAACCGCATCCGCCAGAGGGTGCTCCGAACCCTTCTCCGCGGCCGCCGCCATCGCAAGAAGTTCCCCTTCCGTGAAGCGCCCGTTCGGAACCAGCTGGATGCCGGAAAGATCAGGTCTTCCCTCTGTGATGGTTCCCGTTTTGTCCAGCACGACGGTTGTCGTCTTGCCGGCGCTTTCCAGCGCTTTTCCGCTTTTGATGAGAATGCCCAGTTTCGCGCCGCGCCCGATACCGACGATCAGCGCGATCGGCGTCGCCAGCCCCAGAGCGCATGGGCAGGCGATGACCAGCACCGCGAGCGCAAAGCTCAATGCGTGCGCAAAGGTTTCTCCGGCGGAAAAGAACCAGACGCAGAAGGTCACGGCGGCAATGAGAATGACGCCCCATACAAAGAAGCCAGAGATGGTGTCGGCGAGGCGCGCGATCGGCGGCCTTGAGCTCTGCGCATCCTGCACCATCGCGATGATCCGGGATATGACGGAGTCTTCTCCCGTATGGGTCACGCGGAAGATGAAGGAACCGTTTTTATTCATGGATCCTCCGGTCACGCTGGAGCCGGAGGTCTTTTCCACTGGCATGCTCTCTCCGGTCAGCATGGATTCGTCGATCGTGGTCGAACCTTCTTCGATCACGCCGTCGGCAGGGACGCGTTCGCCTGGGCGGACGCGGACACGGTCACCTGTTTTCAATTCGGATACCGGGATCAGCGCTTCGCGGTCGTCAACCATCAGGCACGCGGTCTCCGGAGAGAGTTTCATCAGTTCGGCAATTGCGCCGGAGGCTTTGCCGCGCGAGCGCGCCTCGAGGAATTTCCCCAGCATGATCAATGCGATGATCATGCCCGCCGTGTCGAAATAGAGGTGTTCAAAGTCGCCTCTCACGATCAGGTAGACGCTGTAGAGAATCGCCGCGCTCGTTCCGATGGCGATCAGCGAATCCATGTTCGGCGCGAGTTTCGCAAGAGTTTTGAAGCCGTAAAGATAGAAGGAGTATCCGGCGAACAGCACCGGGATCAGAAGTGCAATCTGGATGAAGGCGTTGACGAGCGGTGAAACGGGAAGCCACGGCAGTCCGAGCATGCCGCTCATCACGCAGTAGAAGAGCAGAACGGAAAAGATGAGTGCGACAAGAAAACGCAAGAAATAGCGGGTTCCCGCCTCCTCGTCCTCCTGTGTTTTTCTGCGGTCTTCGATCAGCTGTGCGTTGAAGCCGTTGTCCTTCACGCATCCGATGATCATGGCCGGCGTGACGGACTCCTCCGCTTCGAGTGTCATGGTTTTTGTGGCAAGATTGACATAGACTTTGGAAACGCCGTCCATCTTCTTTACGGCGCGCTCGACGGACGCCGCGCAGGAGGCGCAGTGCATGCCGAGAATCAGGAAATTCATCTTCTTCATACCGCGCGACTCCTTCATCCGTTTGTTTTCAAAATTCTGCAAGGCCATGAAATATAGCATCTTTTCCTGAAAATGCCAGTCACGCATTCTGTAAATCGGTGTTTTTCCGGAAAAGGGAGATTTTTTCCGGAAAACCTCTCGATTTTCGTGGATTCCGCTTGACAATCCCGGATTCCATGTTATAATAGTCATTTGCTTTCTACAATTTTAAACAGCGAGGTTGGAAAAAATGAATCCTGTGACACTGGAGGAAATCAGCGCTCTGTATGAAAAATACGTGATGGAAACCTATGCGCGCGCGGACTTGCTTTTCGTGCGCGGCAAAGGATGCCGCCTCTACGACTCCGCCGGAAAGGAGTATCTGGATTTTGCAGCCGGCATTGCCGTATGCAGCCTCGGCCACTGCCATCCCGCCGTGACAAAGGCGATCCAGGAACAGGCCGCGAAACTGGTGCATGTCTCGAATCTCTTTCTCAACGAGTGGCAGCCGCGTCTGGCGCAGAAACTCATCAGCCACGGATTCGACGGAACATGCTTCTTCTGCAACAGCGGCGCCGAAGCCAACGAGGCGCTGATCAAGCTTGCGCGTAAAAACGGTTCGGAAAAGGGCCGCTACGAGATTATCGTGATGAACGATTCCTTCCACGGCAGAACCCTTGCGACTCTCGCGGCGACCGGCCGCAGCAAATACCGGAAAGGGTTCGCACCCGACATGCCGGGATTCAAATTCGTCAATTTCAACGACATCGACGCCGTGCGCAACGCCATTACGGACAAGACCGCAGCTGTCATGCTCGAACCCGTGCAGGGGGAGGGCGGCATCATCCCCGCCGACGGCACGTATCTTGCCGCTGTCCGCGAGCTCTGCGACCGGAACGATGTCATGCTCCTCTTCGACGAGGTGCAGTGCGGCATGGGCAGAACGGGCTCGTTCTTCGCCTGGCAGTCCTTCGGCGTCGAACCCGACGCGCTCTCGATGGCGAAGGCGCTCGGCAACGGCTATCCGATCGGCGCGATGGTTGCGAAACGCAAATATTCGCACGTCCTGACACCCGGCACGCATGCAAGCACCTTTGGCGGAACCGCGCTTGCCTCCGCCGCCGCCTGTGCCGTGATCGACGCGATCGACAATGAAAAGATTCTTGACAACGTTGCGAAGCAGTCGAAGGTCCTGATGGACGGACTCCGTGCGCTCTCGAAGAAATATCCGTGCATTCAGGGAGTCCGGGGACGCGGCCTGATGATCGGCGCCATTCTCGACCAGCCGGCCGGAGCCGTGCTTGCGATCCTCCGCGCCAGGGGCATGATCGCTTTGTCCGCCGGAGAAAATGTCCTGCGTCTTGTCCCGCCGCTCAATGTGAGCGATGACGACTGTGCGCTCGCGCTGAAACTGATCGACGAGGCTTTCGCCGAACTCTGTGCAAAATAATTCAATTGCCTGAAAGGCAAAGGAGCTGTAACCTATGAAAAAAGATCTGCTGTCCTGCATGGATATCACCAGGGCGGATTTTGAACGGATTCTCAGTCTTTCCGCCGAATTGAAGGAAGGGCGCGGCAAACCCGGCGCGCCGAAGCCCTTTGAAGGAAAAAGCGTCGGCATGATTTTTGCGAAATCCTCGACCCGGACGCGTGTCTCGTTTGAAGTGGGCATTTTCGAGCTTGGCGGACATCCGGTGTATCTGGACCAGTCCCGCACGCAGATGGGGCGCGGCGAAACCGTGCCGGACACTGCGCGCGTTCTGGAGCGTTATCTCGCCGGAATCGTGATCCGGACGTTCGCCCAGCAGGATCTGATCGACCTTGCCGCGAATGCCCACATTCCGATCATCAACGCCCTGACGGACGATTTCCATCCCTGCCAGGCGCTGACCGACATGTTCACGATGTATGAGCACGCCGGAAAACTCGAGGGACTCAAGCTGGCGTATCTCGGCGACGGGGCAAGCAACATGGCGAACTCCCTGATGCTCGCCTCCCAGCTTGCCGGCGTGAACATGGTGATCGCCGCGCCGGAGGAGTACAAGCCGCGTCAGGATCTGATGGAAAAGAATCTCGGGCCCGGAAAATGCGCCTGGACCAAATGCGTCCGCGAGGCGATGGCCGATGCCGATTTCGTCTACACCGACGTCTGGGTCAGCATGGGATTCGAGGAGGAATCCAAGCGCCGCATGGCGATCCTTCAGCCCTATCAGCTGAACATGGATGTGCTCAAGCTGGCAAAGCCGTCGGTCAAGGTTCTGCACTGTCTTCCCGCGCACCGCGGCGAGGAGATCACCGACGACGTGATGGAGTCGCCGAATTCCATTGTGTTCGACCAGGCGGAGAACCGCCTGCATGTCCAGAAGGCGATCATGTCCCTTCTGATTCACTGAGACAGAATCGGGATTTGACGGAAACGCCGGGGCCGCTTCATCGCGCTCCGGCTTTTTTCTGTACAGTTTATGCAGGGGAGGGGAAGGCGCCGGCCTTACAATTCATGCTGGTGCAGGACTTCAGGCACCTTCTTCTTGAGATACTCCATGGAGAGGGCAAGCGCCTCCTCGGCGGTTTCGGCGTCGAGCGCCTTTTCGGCGAGGCGTTCGGCGTCGTACATCGAGATGTTGCGGATCAGGCGCCGGATGTGCCCGATCGACAGCGGCGACATGCTCAGCTCCTTCACGCCGAGCCCGATCAGAATCGGGACGTAGCGCGGGTCGCCGGCAACCTCGCCGCAGACCCCCACCCAGATGCCGTTGCGGTCGGCCGCGTCGACGGTCCGCCAGATCAGCTCCAGCACCGCCGGATTCGTCGGTGCGTAAAGATGCGCGACGTGTTCGTTGTTCCGGTCCACTGCAAGCGTGTACTGCACCAGGTCGTTGGTGCCGATGCTGAAAAAGTCCACTTTCTTCGCCAGTTTGTCGGCGATCAGCGCGGCGGATGGTATTTCGATCATGATCCCGATGTCCATTGAACCGTCGAACTTCGTATTGGTGTTCTTGAGGTCGGAGCGGACTTCCTCCAGCAGTTTGAGGAGTTTGTTCAGCTCGTCCATGCAGGAGACCATCGGGAACATCATGCGCATTTTCCCGTAAACACCTGCGCGGAGAATCGCCCGCATCTGGGTTTTCAGGATCTCGGGACGCTGGAGGCAGAGACGCACGGCGCGGAGCCCGAGGAACGGGTTCTGTTCATGAATGGAGCCCAGCGCGTCGGAGAGCTTGTCGCCGCCGATGTCCAGCGTGCGGATGATCGCGGGCTGGCCGTCCAGCGCGGTGGCGACCTTCCGGTAGACCTCGAACTGCTCCTCCTCGTCGGGGAGCGTCGTGCGGTTCATGAAGAGATACTCCGTCCGGAAGAGCCCGATTCCCGAAGCGCCGTATTTTTTGACGTCGTCCAGCGTTTCGGCGTTTTCGACGTTGGCCGCCAGATGGATCCGGTAGCCGTCCATGGTTTCGGACTGAAGCTGGGTTTCGCGCAGAAGCTCGTTGTAGAGTTTCGCCTTGCGGCTCTCCTTCTGCTCATAAAGTTCGACGGTCTGCTTTTCCGGGTTGAGGATCGCGATGCCGAGAAACCCGTCGATGATCATGTTGTCGCCGTCCTCGACCCGCTCGACGAAGTGGCTCATGCCGACAATCGCCGGAATGCGCATCGAGCGCGCCAGAATCGCGCTGTGGGAGGTCTTGCTTCCCGATTCCGTGGCGAACGCGAGCACGTTCGAGCGGTCGAGCAGCGCCGTATCGGAGGGCGTCAGATCTTTGGCAATGACGATGCGCGGCCCCGGAAGATGGTCGAGTTTGGGGCGTTCCAGTCCATAGAGATTCGAGAGAATGCGCGCGGCGACATCCTGCACGTCGGCGGCGCGTTCACGCAGATAGGGGTCCGGCACGGCGGAGATTGCCGCTATGTATTTCTGCATCGTCTGGGAAAAGGCCGCGTCCGCCGGGATCAGTTTTCTGGAAACCGAGGTGCAGACCTCGTTCATCAGCATTTTGTCATCGACGATGAGGAAATGGGCGTCGAAAATATTGGCTTCGTGGGACTCCAGCGAGGACTGGACGCGCGTGCGCAGTTCCTTGATCTCCTGACGGGTTTTATCGACCGCCTGCCGGAAGAGCGCGATCTCCGGCTCGACCTGCTCCTGCGTGATTTTCTCAGCTTTGACATCCTGGACAAGATTGCGGTGGGTGTCGGCGATCAGCATAACCGTGCCGATGGCGATTCCGGGCGAAGCCGGAATTCCATGAAAGAGGACTTCCCGCTTGATTTTTTTATCAGGAGGCCCTGTCCTGGTGTCGCTACTCTTCATCGAACCCTTTCAAAATCAGCGCTCCGAGCGCCTCCAGCGCCCGTTCCGCGTCGTTCCCGCTGGCCGTGATTGTCAGGCGTGTCCCGCGGGGAGCGGCAAGCATCAGAAGTCCCATCACGCTTTTGCCGTCGACCTTGTCGCCGGTGGTTTCGTTCCGCACGGAGATTTCAGATTCATAGGTGACGGCCGCCTGCACAAACAGTGAGGCGGGCCTTGCATGAAGCCCGCAGGAATTCCTGATCTCAAAACTGCCGCTGACCATTTTACTCATACCGGACAAACCCCCGAAAAACCATGCCCCGACAGGAACAAATGCGCTTGCAATCCTGTCTTTTTCATTATACAGTACAGTAACTCCGTTTCGGCGGGATTGCAACAGGGAGTCGCGCAAATGAGGCAAATAAAATCCATATTTTTTTCCGGAAGAAGCTTCCGTCTTCTGGTCTGGCTTTTTCTTTTCCCTTTTTTCCTGACGGCGGCGGAACGATTGCAATGCGATCAGTGCTCCCGGACGATCGGGCAGGGGAAGCGTTATTACAAGGCGGGAAACAAAAATTTCTGTTCCCGTGCCTGCGCGGAAAAATATGCGGAACGCTCCCTGCCGCGCTGTTCCGTCTGCTCCAGACGGATCCGCGGAGGTTATATGACCTCGGGAAACAAAATTTTCTGTTCGCAGAAATGCTATGAGTCTCAGCTTCCGCAATGCACGATCTGCGGGAAACGTTCCGCCGCCGGGGCGCTTGCGGCGGACAACTCCTTCTTCGCCTGTCCGGAGTGCCTGAAGAAGCCGCGCTGTTTCGCCTGCCAGATTCCCGCGGACGGAAAAGCTCTGCCCGACGGGCGCGTCATCTGTTCGGAATGCGCAAAGAGTGCGGTATCCGATGAAAACGAGGCGCGCGGGATTTTTCTTGCCGTGCGCAATGAGCTCAAATACAACCTGGGTTTTTCCACGGATCACCCGATTCACTTTTTCCTGATCGACCAGAAGACGCTCCATGAGAAGTCGCGCGGCGAGTCCGGTGTCGTGACGGAACAGGGATTGTTCGAATATCTTGCCGAGATGAAAAAGGTCGTGACGCGCAATCTCCTCGGACGCAAGATCTCGGAAAAGGAGGAGAAGACTTCCGAGCGTTTCAATATCTATGCGCTCGACGGATTGCCGAAGGAACGCATGGAATATGTGATGGCGCATGAACTCGGACACGACTGGCTCGTGACGCATTACCCGGGGATCCGCGACCTCGCCGTCAAGGAGGGATTCGCCGAATACGTCGGCTGGCTTTACAACCGTCTGCATAAACGCGACTACCTGAACAAACGCATTGAGATGAACAATGATCCCGTTTACGGAAAAGGGTTCCGCCTGATCAAGGGCGTGGCGGACAAAGAGGGGCTCGAAGGCGTGATGAAATTCCTGCGCTCCAAACAGGAAAAACACTGATTGCGGCGGACTGACACTGCGGAACAGATTTTTCCGGAGGATTCTTTTCTCCCCGTTTTGACAAAAGGCGGACGCCCATGTATATTTCATGCCGTCAATTGAAAGAAACGAGGAGTTGGCGAAATATGGCTTATGACAGGATCAAAGTTCCGGAAGGCGAAAAGATCACATTGAAATCCGCGGGCGTTCTTGACGTGCCCGACCATCCGATCATCACTTACATCGAGGGCGACGGCATCGGCCCGGACATCACGCGCGCGTCGATGCACATCTGGAATTCCGCCGTGAAAAAGGCTTACGGCTCCAGACGCAGAATCGCGTGGATGGAGGTGTTCGCAGGCGAGAAGGCAAACAAGGTCTACGGAGAGGGCACCTGGCTTCCCGATGAAACGGTCGAAGCGATCCGCGACTGCCGCATTGCCATCAAGGGGCCGCTGACCACACCGGTCGGAAAGGGGATCCGTTCCCTCAATGTGGCGCTTCGCCAGACGCTTGATCTTTATGTCTGCCTGCGTCCCGTGCGCCATTTCGCGGGCGTGCCTTCCCCGGTCAAAAATCCCGAACTGACCGACATGGTTGTCTTCCGCGAAAATACTGAGGACATTTATGCCGGAATCGAATGGCAGTCCGGCTCCCCCGAGGCGAAGAAGGTCATTGATTTTCTCCGGAATGAGATGGGAGTGAAAAAGATCCGTTTTCCCGAAACCAGCGCGATCGGTGTCAAACCCGTCTCCCGTGAAGGCAGCGAACGGCTGATCCGCGCCGCGATTCAATATGCGCTGGACAACAACCGCAGAAGCGTGACGCTTGTCCACAAGGGCAACATCATGAAATTCACCGAAGGCGGATTCAAGGACTGGGGCTATGAACTGGCGAAACGCGAATTCGCCGACCGCGTCGCCGTCGCCTCCGAGTGCGACTGGAAGGCCCCCGAAGGAAAAATCCTCATCAAGGACTGCATCTGCGACGCGTTCCTCCAGCAGATTCTGACGCGCCCCGCCGAATACGACGTGATTGCGACGATGAATCTCAACGGCGATTATGTCTCCGATGCGCTCGCCGCGTGTGTCGGCGGAATCGGAATCGCCCCCGGCGCGAACATCAACTACATGACCGGCATGGCCGTTTTCGAGGCGACGCACGGCACGGCGCCCAAATATGCGGGACTGGACAAGGTCAATCCCTCCTCGCTGGCGCTGTCCGGTGAGATGCTTCTGCGGCACATCGGCT
Source organism: uncultured Lentisphaeria bacterium (assembly GCA_949287225.1). GTDB lineage: Bacteria > Verrucomicrobiota > Lentisphaeria > Victivallales > UBA1829 > UBA11452. Next base: position 65,906 of record CASEFP010000014.1, on the reverse strand, counting down.
GGAACGAGGCCGCCGACCTTGTCATCAAAGGCATTGAGAAGGCGATCGCCTCCAAACAGGTGACCTACGACTTCGCGCGGCTCATGGACGGGGCGACGGAGCTTTCCTGCTCCGGCTTCGCCAATGCCGTCGTCGAAAACATGTGAAGCTCTCATGGATACGCGGAATTCCGACGGAATCGAATACCGGATGGAGCGCAATCTGAACCTTGACGAGGTCGCCGCGCTCTATCTGGAGGCCGGATGGATCACGGAACCGGTCGATAAAAAGATGCTCCGCGCGATGCTGGAAGGCTCTTATGCCGTTTCGGCGGCGTTCCGGAACGGCCGTCTCGTCGGAATGATGCGCGCGTTTTCCGACGGCGTCAGCGACGCCTACATGCTGGATCTCGTGGTCCTCAGAGCCTGCCGCGGGCACGGCATCGGCCGGGAGATTCTGGAGCGTCTCGCCGCACACCTCCGGGAAAAAGGGTGCGACTGGGTGCTTTGCGTCGGGGCTCCCGGAACCGGGGGATTTTATGCAAAGACCTCCGGGAAAAAAATGGACTCGTTCACCCCGATGCGGTTTTAACGCAAAAGAAGGATTTGTATGAGTACGGAACTCTGCTTCGATTACGGAGCGATGAAACCCGTTGCCATGGAGGACATGGAGGAGATCCAGCGTCTTCTGGCATTGTCAAACTATCCCAGCTGTGAATACAGTTTTCCGAACCTCTATATCTGGGCGGAGGTTTACGGCACCGTCTGGCGCACTTTCCGCGGGCACCTTTATGTGCATATGCCCTCCGTGGACGAACTGCTTTTCCCGTGTGCCGGGGACGCCGTGTCCGTCGGTGAACTTGCGGCCGTCTCCGAGGGGCTGCGCGCAAACCGTTTTTCCGGCACGATCGCCCATGTCCCGCCCGCCTACATTGCGACGCACCCGGAACTGCATGATTTCTTCAAGGTCGTCCCGATGGGCGAAGAGAACGACGAATATATTTACCTCACGAAAATGCTTGCGGAACTGCCCGGCGGGAAACTCTCCAAAAAGCGCAATCTGATCTCGCAGTTCGAGCGCAATTACGACAATTTCGAGCTGAAACGGATTGAAAAGGAGGATTTCCGGACGGTGATTTCGCTGACGGAGCACTGGCGTCTGGAACATCTTGACGACACGCGCGTCGAGAACGAGCGCAAGGCGATCAACCGTGCGCTGGAGTATTACACCCGGCTCGGGTTCGACGGGTTGATGCTTGTCGCCGGCGGCGAGCTCAAGGCATACGCCGTGTTCAGCCGGATCAACTTCAACTCCTTCACCGTGCAGTTTGAAAAGGCCGATCTCGACTGCAAGGGGGCTTCGCAGGTCATTACGAACCAGACCGCGAAACATCTTCTGAATCAGTGTGAGTTCATCAACCGCGAGCAGGATCTCGGCATTCCGGGACTGCGGCACGCGAAACAGTCCTATATGCCGATTCTGATGCTGCGGGATTATTACCTGATTCCCGTGCCTTGATAAGACGTGTCATGCGTGTTGCTTTTTTGCTGTCTGACTCAGAAAACCGGTTTCATTGTGCGATGTTCTGCATCGCCGAAATCGCTTCGTGTTCTCCTTTCAGTCCTGGTGCGGTCCAGCGGCGGGAAGCTGCTCCCCGCTGGCGGACTTTCCCCTTTGGCGCTTCCACTGGCTGAAAGATGAGAAGCGCTTTTTCCAGAGCTGCCGAAAGTGCAATCTCAGGGATTTGCCCGGATCTCAAGTTTTTAGGGTATCTCCATTTATTTTGAGAAAGAACAGGTGTGAGTCTGGATTTGAAGAGCAGGCGGGAGCAGTTATATGCCAGAAGCCTCCATAACAGGAGAAATGGATGCGGAACGGTCTGTCTGCCATAGAAAAACGCCTGGAGTATCTGACATTCTTGAGGAACTCTGCTTCCGTTGCCCATGGGAAAAGTAATTTAGCAGGTTCCTTTATTTTTCAGAATCGAAACGTTTTTCATTTCTCTATGGGACGGTTGTGAGTAAAAATCATTTCCAATGGTGCGCAATTTACCTGTTGTCATTGACAGATTTAAGCTTTTTCAGAATGTCCGCGAAAATACGCAGCGGTAATGTTATTTTCCATGAGGTTGATTTTTCTAGATCGGAATATCTAGTTTTCAGAGCCTGATATTCCATTTTAAAAAGCATTAATGAATTCTGTCGGATTGCATCGGCACAAGGAAGACGGTCAACGTACGACCACCAGATATCGGAAAATCCGGCATCCGGAAAACGCCAGGGTTTTATATGATAATGCAGAATTTTTATATGACTGCGAGCAGCAAGATAGTCTTTTTTTAAGTTCCTCAGAGTAAGATTTCCTTTGCAGGAGGAAAATTCCCTAAATGGGAAATTAGAATAATTCCAGACAATATTTAAAAGCTTTATATTCCCCTGGCATACAATGTTTATGATGTCTTGGTCTGGATAATGCAAGTCAGGCTGATGTTGCAATATTTTTATGTATTTTTTTACAATATTGTATTCGCGCATTTTTTTCAAATTCATCAAGAGAACTCCTGAATTGATATAAGGGTATATGGGTTGCTTTATTTTTTTTACATACTTAATAAATTTTTGCCGGAAAAGAGAGAGATCCAGAACTCCCCCCAACAATGCATCCTGCAAATCGATAGAAAATAAATCCTTGATATTTCCCAGCAAAAGTAAATCAACATCCAGATATATAAGTTTTTCATGTTCTGGCAATAATTCCGGTAAAAACAGACGATAATAGATTGCTCGAGACCAATATTCTCTCTTATAAAAAAGCTCCTCACCATATTTACTTAAAATCGGTGCCATATCAATGAGGCGGACAGAATAATTCTGCTTGTCTTTCATATAGGATTGCAACAGTTGTATTTGGTTTTCATTCAGGTTTTCCTCTAAAACAATAATATCATAATTATATTCGTTGCTGGAATTCACTTGTAAAGATTCAAGTGCAACCATTAACGCCCAAAAATAATTAGTATCAGTTGCAAAAGCAATCGGAATATTGTTTTTAGAAAATGCCGGCTGCATGAAAGTTTCTCCATTTTATCCGGTCAATGGTTCATTGCTGTCCGGTAAAATTTTCCGGAGTTGATTGTTAGAACCGGTAAGCAAACAACTGTTATCAGACAAGGAAATCCTGATAATGCAATCAAGTTGTAACTTGCGCATCTTCAATTGGTTGGATAACTTTTTTTATTGAAAGATCGTCGCACGGTCCCTTGATTTACTATATCACACAGTTTGTTGATTGCAAGTCTCGAAATAGACTTCGTCCGAAGTTTGATATTGCAGAATCGAATGAATTCTCCTGTAGTTGTAAAAGTTTATATAATGCTGTACATCGATGCTGAGTTGCGGCAAGTTGACATGCTTTTTGATTTTGATGTCCTCATATTCTTGTGCTCACCTGGAACATTCCTTCCTTAGCAGTATTCAAACAGCGTCCGCGCCCTTCCTTGCTGATCAGAATCATGGGCACTATGTATGTCCCCCCTTTTTTCAAGGGCGGCATTCATGCTCACTGACGACTTCAGGAATGAAGATGCCTTCTCGAATCCCATTCGGAAACGGCTGGCTGACTGCTTCACGCAACGCTGCATTCCAGTCCGATGATTGGCGGTTTGGGCTCATGTGAGCAGATAACAAATTCTTTGTTTTCCAATCTATTGCTTCATGACGATGGCCCCCCGAAAGCAGGAATCACCATTTTCGTCATATCGACGCCCAATATCGACTGGGAATAAATGCCAGGATTCCGCGTGTCCGTTTTCCGAGGCGCTTTTAAAAGACGCTTCTTCAAGACAAGCAAATGAATTTTCTTCCTGAGTCGGGAGACCCGTTTCCGATTAACGGGACGTTTCTCATGGTGTTTCAGGCTTCTCAGTGATTGTCGTCTCATCTTCTCGCGGATGGAAAAGAGTTCTTTATCCATGAATGATCCGGCGGCAATCCGCCTCCTTTTCCGGCTTCCTGTCCTCTTGTCCCTCTCGTGATAAGACTTTTTTCCGCAGGGGGAGGAGGGAACATTTTTCATTTATTTTTCTTTTGCTCTTGACAGAACGTTTTTTCTGTTTATAATAATATTAAATAATATCGAGAAGATATATTGAATGATATTGAAAAGAAAAAAAATGGTTCCGAAGTTCAAAAAAGATGTTGTATATGAAAAACTGAGCGCGGCGATCCGTTCGGGTGTTTACGCTCCGGGATCGCGGCTTCCGAAGGAGCTGGATTTCGCGCGGGAGCTCGGGGTTTCCTTCCTGACGCTGCGTGCCGCGCTTGCCCGTCTGGAGGAGGACGGTCTGATCGTCCGGATTCCGAGCAAGGGAACCTTTGTGAGTGACACGGTGAACGGCTGCTCATGTCCTCCGGAGAAGGGGCGTGTTCTTCTGGCGATCCCGGATTTTTCGGGAGATACGGCTGCGGAAAACCTTTTCAACCGGAATCTGATTCTGGGGGCGGTGAAGCAGGGGTATTTGAGCGGATATGAGATTCATCCCTGCTGTCCGTCGGAGGTTGATGTGCTTCTTGATGATGTCGTTTCGGGTGTGATCTGGGATCGTCCTCTGCCGGAGGAATCTCCGCGTATTATTGCTCTTGCTTCGAGCGGGGTTCCGCAGGTGACGGTCAACCGCCATCTGGAAGGGATTCCGGCTGTCGGCTGCAATTATCCGGCGGCGATCCGTCAGGCGATGCGTTATCTGCGGAGCATCGGACACACGTATGTGGCATTGATCGACCATGCGCCGGAGTCCGCCGCAATCTTCGCCGAACGTCAGGAGGCTTTTTTCGAGCAGCTGCGCTTTGCCGGAGTGGAACAGGCGGAGAATTACCTGATTCCGATTTGCAGCTGTGACAGTACTCCAGAACTTACGATTGCCCGCGATCTGTTCCGGATTCCCGAAATCACTGCGCTCATTGTGTCGAATGTATTTATGATGCAGTTTCATCATTATCTGAAAGAGATGCGAATTGGTGTTCCCCGCGAGCTTTCCGTGATTCTCTGGGGGGAGAACCGGGACTTCGGACAGCATACGGACTATCCGTATTCGATCCTGACTGAGCCGCGTTCCGCTGTTGGTCAAAGTGCGATTGCCCGGATTGCGGATTACCATCGGAACGCTACGCGGGATGATTCGATGCGGCTGTTTGACGCGGAGCTTCTGATCCGTTCCGGGTGTGCATTGCCGCGCAACTGGAAGCAGAGTGCCGGGTTATGATTTTTTGCAGATACATAAAGGAAAATAAGGAGGAGAAGAAATGAGAAGGAAAAATTTCACACTTATCGAGCTGTTGGTCGTAATTGCGATCATCGCGATTCTGGCGGCGCTGCTGCTGCCTGCTTTAAATGCGGCAAAGAAAAAAGCGCAGCAGACGCAATGTATCAACAATTTGAAACAGATTGGAACCACAACACTTTCTTATACAATTGATCATAAAGACTGGCTGATTACTGTCAATGCAAACGCCTTATGTTATCCGGATATTTTTTATCGAGATCCCGCTTGGCCGATCGTTCTCTGGGATTATCGAAATCACTCGGCATTGCCGACAGAGGAGGAAGCGGCGAAGTCCCCTCCGACTGATTTTACCTGTCCGTCAAATCCGTATTATTGGAAAGGCGGATGGGGATATTCTTCGGTAAATTACGCGCTTAATATGCAGTGCGGAATTGTCTGGGGCAGCGGATCATGGGGGGCACCGGGGCTCAAGCTTCCGTCGGTTAAAAATACATCCCAGCGTCTTCTCTTCACGGAAGGCGGCAATGGGGGAACATCCGCATATTTCTGGACCAGCCATGATCTGCCCACCCGAAACTGGCAGGTCGGTTTTTCCCATAACGGAGGAAAAAGCACCACGGTTGCGTGGATGGACGGACATGTGGCAACAAAGATGTATGTGGAAGTTATGGCTAATACTGTGGACAGTGATAACAACTGGTGGCGGAGTGTGAAATGATGAGATTCCTTACATTATTTCTTACTTTTTTCCTGTTCTTTTTTACTATTGCAGAGGAACGTTTGACTGAAAAACAGATTCCCCATGGGGAAATCGAACTGCTTCCCGTTATTGGCAACCGGAGTTTCTGGGAAAACTGTATGAGCGCAGCGCAACGCAAATTCATTCTTGCACAGGGAGAGCAGGCATTGAAGAAAAAATGGACGCTTCCCGGAGAAACGCTTTATTCCGAATATTCCCGGAACGGAAATCGGAGCAATTATGAACGGGCTTACGGAGATTATTTGCGTACGGTTTATCTTCTGGCTCTATGCGCCTGTCTTTCCGTTGAAAAAGCCTTTGCGGCAAAACTGGAGACTTTGATCGTCCCGCTCTGTGAACATCCCAGCTGGCTTCTGCCCGCGCATGACACCGCGCTGAAAAATTGGAAAAAAGAAGTGGTTACTGTTGATCTTGTTTCCTCTGAGGTCGGCTGGAATCTGGCACTCTGCCGTCAGATATTCCGTTCCGTGTTTGCGCAGGAAACCATCGCTCTGCTGGACAGGGAGCTGGAGCGGCGCATTGTCGCGCCGTTTGAGCGGATGATTGAAGGAAAACAGTCGCCCTACTGGCTTTGTGCGAAAAACAATTGGAGCATTGTCTGTCTGACCAATGTCTGCGGGACGCTTCTGGCCGCAGATGTTGCTCCAAAACGCAGAAAAAAACTGCTTGGTGAAGTGATCCGTCACTCCATCCATTATCTTGAAGGTATCGCTCCCGACGGCTACTGCTCGGAAGGAATCACTTACTGGGGATATGGTTTTGGACATTACCTGATACTTTCCCGGATTCTGCACAAGGCATCCGCCGGAAACATCAACCTGATGGTGCGTCCGCAGGCTGTTTCTGCGGGTGCATATCCGGAAAAAATTCGGATATCGGACTCTTTGATTCCCGCATTTTCTGATTCCGAACTCGGATCAAAACTGCCCCGCCGCTGGCTTGGTCTCCGGGATTATCTGATGGGCAGACATTCCAGCTATTGGAAGTCGCTTGTTGTCTATAAGGCTTCCCTGTCAGAGGCGGCAGTTTTTCTTGGTCTTCCTCATTCTGATTCAGTAAAATCGGCTGATACCGGGAGAATTCCCGCGTTTTCCGAATTTCCGGATGCGGGGATTTTTGTCCTGCGCCCGCTGCCCGGAGCGAAAACGCGTCTTGCCGCCGCCGTCAAGGGGGGGAGCAATAACGAATTCCACAATCACAACGATGTCGGAAGCTATGTCCTCGCCGTTGACGGGAGTGTCCCCGTGGCCCTGGATCCCGGTGCGGAACATTACGATGGACGCTCCTTCAGCGCTCGGCGTTACGAGAGCAAGCTCAACAATTCCTTCGGGCACAGCGTCCCGCGCATTAATGGACAGCTCCAGATCGCGGGAAAGGGTACGGAGTCGAAAGTATTGAAAAAGCATCTCTCCGATACGGATGCGGAAATCGTCTTTGACATCCGGAAGGCTTATCATCAGATTTCCACAATCCGCAAACTGGAACGCACATTCCGCTATTCCCGCGCAGGAAGCGGAACCTTTGAGGTTGCCGACAGTGTGTCGCTTTCTGAACCCGGAACGTTTGAGACCGCTGTCATTACCTTCGGAACGTGGAAACAGACCTCGCAGGACAAACTCATCCTGACTTATCGCGGAAAAAAGGTCGAAGTCACGGTTGACACGGGAGGAAAACCTTTCCGCGTCTCCTCGGAGGAGATCCGCGAAAAGATCCGCTGGAAGGAGAATCCGCACCGGATCGCAGTTACGCTCTCCGAACCCGTGCTGGATGCGCGGATCCGCCTGACTTACCGGATCCCGGAGGAGCAATGATGAATACTGGAAAAATCCGTGCGGCGTTCTTTTCCGCCGAACCGTTTCAGATCGACTATGTCTACGGACACGGCCGGCGCGCCGCGCTGGAAAAGGAGTGCGAAATCCTGCCCGAAATCGTTACCCCGGAGAATTTCGGGCACCATGCAGATTTCCTTTCGTCCACAGAGGCTGTTTTTTCAACCTGGGGAATGTGGAGCATGAGCGAATCTCAGCTTGGTGCAATGCCGCGTCTGCGGGAGTTCTATTACGCGGCCGGAGCGACCGACGCGTTTGCACGTCCCCTCCTGCGGCGTGGAATTGCCGTCCACAGTGCCTAGCGCGAAAATGCCGTTCCCGTCGCGGAGTTCACGCTTGCGCAGATCCTTCTGTCGCTGAAAGGATATTTCCGGAACTCCCGGGACTACCGTTCTCCGGAACATTTCCGCGAAAACATCGGCCCCGGCTGTTACGGTGAGACTGTTGCCCTCCTCGGGGCAGGGGCGATTTCGCAGAAACTTCAGGAGTTTCTGCAAAACTTCAACGTGAATGTTCTTGTCATGGCCTCGCGCCCGGAGCACCGGCGCATTTCCCTGGAGGATGCGTTTCAACGCGCGTTCGTGGTGAGCAACCATCTGCCGAACCGCGCCGACAACCTGAAAATCATCCGTGCGGAACATTTCCTGATGATGCGGCACGGCGCGACCTTTCTCAATACGGGTCGGGGAGCTCAGGTCGACGAGGCGGGGATGATCGCGGCGCTCAAACAGCGTCCTGACCTGACTGCGCTTCTGGATGTCGCTTCAAGTGATCCGCTTCCTCCGGAATCGGAACTTTACACGCTTCCGAACGTCCGGCTTTCCGGGCATATCGCGGGCTCCTATCATGATGAGGTGCTGCGCATGTCCGATGCCATGATCGACGAGTTTCACCGGGTGCGGCGCGGGGGTTCCCCGCTCCGGCGCATTTCCGAATCCATGCTGATGACCAGCTGATTTTTACGGAGAATCCGAGATCGGAAAGTACGGTTATTCAGAGACGCAGGAATAATCCTGCCCTGTCCGCTGCCCGGAACCATCCGCTCTCCATGTGAAAGATCACGCGGAACTGCTGCTTTTTTTCATGCGGAGGATCATTCCGCACGTTTTTCCCGCAAGGTTTTCCGGGGCATGATTTTCATCCGACATACATCCTGTCGTCTGGAGATAGGAATATATCAGAAGTTTTTCCGGCAATCTTCAGAAGTTGAAAAAATTGTTTTGCGTTCCCTGTTGTTTTGAGAGCTTCTGCTATAATATTTTGATAAAGCGTGCTGGCAAACAAAAACATTTGAGTTTTCAAGCGCAATCGTCAGCTCCTGCAGGAGATGGGACAGATGGCTTTCCTTCTGCATCATTTAACAAAAATCCGCCGCTGTCTGATGAAATGTTCCGCATGCCGAATTGTGTCTTCATGATTGAGGGAGACGTCGATCTGCAGCTTGCCGCCCTCCATCTGACGCTGTGCTTTGGAGAACATTCCAATTACAACGCTCCCGTCCGCTCTCTCTGCGGATGGCGGAAAACCTGGCTCGGCACGGATGATTTCATGGATGATATCCGATGGAAGATTCAGAACGGTGTGCTTTACAATGTCTATGCGCCTTATCTCGGGAAAAAGGCGGGAAGAACTCATCTGCAATGAATATCCGCTGGCACATCACACCCAAAGACCTTCATGCCTGCTGGATCCGCGGGAAGGAGCGGATTATCACCATTCATTCCGGCACCTTCGGCTGGGAAGGCGCTCCCGTTGCCATTGAACTGCGTCTGTTTGACAGAGCCGGACGGGCCGCGGGGGTGGAACAAACAACTTCCTCCAGCGGCATGTTTCCGGTTCGTGTGCCGGAAAAGGGAATGGCGATTCTCATCCGGAAATAACGGCGGCGTGTGTCATTTCCCGTTCAGAAGAATCAGATACAGAATCAGCAGCACTGCGGAAATCCAGGCGAACCAGCTTACCTCCCGGATTTTTCCGCAGCAGACTTTGAGGAACGGATAAATGATGATGCCGATGGAAATTCCGCCGATGATGCTGCTGCTGAAAGGAATCCCGGCGAAAATCAGGAAGGCCGGGACGCTTTCCGTGCAGTCATTCCACTGGATTTCCGAAACGGAGCGCATCATCATGACCCCCACGGCGACAAGCGCTCCGGAGGTGACGGGCGGATACCCCGCGACCGCCGTGATGACGGGGGCGAAAAACATGGCAAGAAGAAAACATATGCCGATGACGACGGCGACAAGTCCGGTTTTTCCGCCGGCCTCGGCGCCGGCGGCGCTTTCCAGATAGGATGTGACCGTGCTCTGCCCGCAGAGGGCTCCTGCCACCGTAGCGGTTGCATCCGCTGCGAAAATCCGTTTGATCCGTTCGATTTCATTGTTTTCATTCAGGAGCTTTGCACTTGTCGCCACCCCGATGATGGTTCCCATTGTGTCGAACATGTCCATGAAGAAACAGATGAAGATCAGCGGCAGCAGTTCCAGAATGTGGCGGAGGACCATGGTGACATCCGCTTTGCCGATCAGCTCCGACGGGTCCGCAGGGAGACCGATTAATCCGGAGAAGGATATTTTGCCGCAGAGAAACGCCACCAGCGCGGAAAAGAGAATTCCGATCAGCACGCTTCCCTTGATTTTGTAGTATTGCAGTGCCGCTATGACGAGCAGTCCGGAGAAGAAAATGAGTGACGGCGTGTCGGTCACTGCGGTTTTCAATGTGTATTGTCCGGCTTCCACGGCGATGATACCGCCGTTTTTCAGCCCGACCATCGCGATGAAGAGCCCGATTCCCGTCACAATGGCGAATTTCAGCGAGGGGCTCAGCGAATGAAGCATCATCTTCCGAAGTTTTGTGAACGAGATGACCAGAAAGAGAATTCCGGAAATCAGGACGACTCCCATTGCAGTCTGCCAGACAACCGGATCGCCAACTTTCCCTCCGGTTACGGCGGCACAGGCGCCCATGACGCTGAACATGACAAAGAAATTCGTCCCCATTCCCGGCGCGAGTCCGACCGGATAGTTTGCCAGCACTCCCATCAGGATTGTCCCGAATGCGGAGGCGATGCAGGTGGTTGTGACGAGCGCGTCGAAAGACATTCCCGTCGGAGCGCCTGTCATCCGTCCGGAAAACAGTGCCGGCTGGATGCAGATGATGTATGCCATCGCGGCGAATGTCGAGAGTCCGGCGATGATTTCTGTTCTGAGGGAACTGCCGTGGGCCGAATAGCGGAAAAACCGGTCAAGAATCCTGTCCATGTTCTATCTGTCTGTGAGTGGTTTCGAAATGTGGAAAACGAAATGGCGGGGACTCGTGAGAGATACAATATTCTCTCCGCACTGCCCGGCCCGGAATTCACCAGTAATATAGTGCGGATATCGGGAAAAACAACTTTTCCGGATGGACTTTAAAGGAGATTCACTGCCGCTGCACCGGAAATCAAATGTCTTTTCCGCGGATTTCGGATTCAGCGGTAAGCCGCTCTGTAATTCAGTATGCCGAGGACGATGGCGTTGACGATCTTCGCCTGATAGTCCGCACGGTTGAGAAGCGCGCCTTCGCGCTGGTTGGAGATGAAGCCTGTTTCGATCAGAACTGCGGGGCAGGAGGCGTTGCGCAGCACGAAGAATCTGGCGTGCTTGACGCCGCGGTCTTCGGCTTCCGTATTCCGCAGCAATGCCTTCTGGATTTCATAGGCGAGGCGGTAGTTGTTCTTGTCGAAGGCATTGCCGCTGCTCTTCGTGTTTCCCGGCTTGGAATCGTTGGAGGAAGCGCATCCCTGCGGCGTCATGGCAAAGGTTTCGATTCCGGTGATGGTCTTTCCCGAGGCCGCGTTGCAGTGGATCGAGAGGAAGAGATCGGGACGGAATTTTTCACAGAGGTCACTGCGTCCCTGGAGGGAAAGCGTGGAGTCCGCCGCGCGCGTCATGATGACCTGATAGCCGAGCTTCCGCAGCGCGGTCCGGAGTTTCAGCGCCATCGCCAGATTCAGATTTTTTTCCAGCAGTCCGCGCGGACCCGCCGCGCCTTTGTCGCTGCCCCCGTGCCCGGGATCAATCATGATGGTCCGGATCTGATATTTCATAAGTCCGCCGCCACGCAGAAGGGGGTCCAGAACAAGCAGAAGATCCTTTTCGTGCAGATACGCGTTTGTCCCGCGCAGGACGGGGGCATTGGTGAAATAGATGGTGACGCCGTCGACGGCGGCGATGCGCTTGTTGTAGTAGAGATCGACTTTTTTCCTTCCGCGCAGAACCGCGCCGATTTTGGTCGGAACCAGCGAGAGACTGTAAAATTTCGCGATGTCGCTCAGCAGCACATAGCGCTGGGATTTGATCCAGGTATAGCGGAGCTTCGGCACCGCTGCCGCCGCCTTGGTGCTTGCTGTGCGGGCCGCCTCCGCTTTCGCCGCGTTCCGTTCGGCGTTCCGGCGGCGGATTTCAGCGATTTTCTGATTCTGGAGGCGTCGCTGTTCTTCCAGACGCAGCTGCGCGCGGGTTTTCTGATAGGTTTTTTCCTGCGCTTCGGTGATGTCTCCGAAGAGAAAGGTCGGAAGGAAGATGCTCCAGAGCATGGCGCGGCGGCGTGCCGAGAGAAAACGGCGGATCTTTTCACGCATGAAACACCGCCTTTTCCATGGAGATTTTCCGTTCATACTCTTCCAGCGCCGTTTCCGGCGGGAACATGGCGCGGAGCCCGCTTTTCGAGAGTTTCACGGATTCCGCCAGCGAAGCCGCCACCAGTGCCTTGGCGCGGTGCACGGCCTTGTCCCAGGGAAGCCCTTTTGCCAGAAGCGCGGTCAGCGCGGCGCTGAAGGTGCAGCCGGTTCCGTGATCCGTGTTTTTCTTCACCGGGAAGCGTCTGGTACGGAAAATATGGAATTCTCCCTCATGATAAACAAGATCGGAGGCGTATTCCGGATCGTCCGCGTGTCCGCCCTTGACGATGACGGAACAGTTCCAGCGTTCCGCGCAGTATGCTGCGATGCGGTGGCAGTCGTCCTGCGAGGTGACTTTCATGCCGGAGAGCGCCTCGGCTTCCGGGAGGTTCGGTGTGAGCCAGGTTGCCAGCGGGAGCAGATGTTTCTTCATGGCATTGACCGCGGAGTCGAGCAGCAGTTTCTTCCCGCTGGTGGAGATCATGACGGGATCCACGACCAGTGTCCCTCTGAAATCGGAAAGCGCACGCGCGACGGCGAGAATGAGCGGACGGGAAAAGAGCATTCCCGTTTTGACCGCGGCAACCGGGATTTCCGCGCGGACAGCTTGAATCTGGAGCTCGACGGCAGACGCTTTAACTGGTTCAATCCCGGCGACGCGGAGGGGATTCTGAGCGGTGAGAGCGGTCACGGCAGAGGTGCCGAAGACGCGGAAATACGTGAATGTCCGCAAGTCCGCCTGAATTCCGGCGCCGCCGCCGCTGTCGCTTCCCGCGATCGTCATGACCGCCGGAAAGAGTGTCTGTCCGCTTCCCTTCAAAAAATGCTCCCGCAAATGATGAAAAACTCTTTTTTTCTCTGGTAAGATAGAGTCATTCCGGAAAAATCATAGCCCGGAATGAAAAAAAATGAAAAGAAAATTTTCCGGCCGTTATTCCGTTCTTCCGCGCAGGAGGAAAAACCAGAGCAGAAACCAGAAAATCACGCCGATCACGCTGACGATCCAGAAGAGGAGCCCGCCGCCCCGGGCCATTACGACCGGCAGTGCCAGCGAGGTGATGATCCCTCCGCCCATGAACGGTTCGTGAAAGAGCTGTTTGTAGCCGAACGCCGAAGCGGCGCAGGTCTTGTTTTCCGGGTCGACGGTCCGCAGCAGCAGAAGCCCCGTTGCCGTGACGCCGGACGCCTGCCCGAACTCCGCGATCGCGCGCTCGAACCATGCCACCTTGAAGAGGCGCGGCGCCAGAACCAGAACTCCGAAGATGTTCCACAGTGCGCCGAAGAGGATCAGAAGCAGCAGCGGCAGCCAGTAGGCCGCGACGAAGTCGATGCGGATCGACGCCACTGCCGACAGCACCAGAAAGTCGAGCGCCGCCCCCGAGACGCGCTGCATCTGCGCGTGATCCACGATGATGTGCAGTTTCGTGATCCGCAGCACCATCTGGAGCAGGAGTCCGCCGATCATGCACAGCGGGAAGAGCGGGAAGCTCGGGAGAATGTGCATGTTCCGCACCCCTTCCGGCGCAACCTTGTCCAGCAGAAGCAGAATTTCCTTGAATCCGTAGCCGATCAGAACCGCGATTCCGATCAGCGCGACATGGAGCGCGAGGGAGTCCACCGAGTCGGAAAACACGGTCTGCCGCCCCGCGGACGGCTGTTCCCCCGGCGGATAAACGCCGCGCTGTTCCAGCTTCGACTGCGCTTCAAAACTGCGGATGTTGGTGATGTGCCCGCGCCGTGCCGCCCAGTTGATGAGCCACATCCCGATGACGATGCCGAGGATCATTCCGGCGGTTGCCATCGCGAATCCGAGATCCTTGCCCGCCTCCCAGTTCAGCTTTTCAAAGGACTCCGTCAGTCCCGCGACGGTGCCGTGCCCGCCCTCGAAGCCGATTTCCAGCAGATTGCCGAACTGAATCGGAACGCCGAAAAGCGGCATCAGCACCAGCCCCGTCAGGCCGAGACCGACCGCATACTGTCCCCAGGCGATGATCTGCCCGAAGCAGAGCTGCGGAGCTGTGATGTTCCAGATCCCCCGCAGTTTCGGAGTCGGCGCGCCGAGAAAGAGCGATGCGAATACAACGTTGATGAGGAAGCCCGGCAATGCCGTCCATCCCGCGAACCAGTTCGGTGACACGTGCGGCCCGATCGTGTTGATCAGCACGAGCCCGACGATGCCGCCGATGACCGAGGCGGGCAGATAGAGTTTCTGGAAGAGCGGGATCAGGCTCCGCAGGATTTTTCCCGCGACCAGCAGCAGACACAGTCCGCAGAATGACATTACAATGACCATGGTTTTCTCCGTCCCATCCTGTTCCCGTCAGACGGACTCCAGCATCAGATACGACGCGCGCGGCATGGCGACGGTGATTTTTCCCGCACTGCTCCGGACGATGTTTCCGCTTCCCGTGATGACGCGCCATTGTTCCGTCCGGGTTCCGGGGAGGGCGATTTCGGCGTTTTCTTCCACTGCGCCCGCCTCGCGGTAGAGGATCAGATACGCTTTTCCCGTTTCGTCGTTCCGCGAGAGAAGCCCGGTGTATGCTCTCCCGGACGGTTCCTCTCCGACGGGGAAGATCTCTCCGGCGAAAATGCCGTCGCGGTATTTCCTGTGAATCTCCATGACATTCCGGATTGCGGGGCGGTCCTCCGGCCTGACCCGGGAGGGTGCGAACCAGAGCAGGGGATTGGCGAACATTGCGATTGCCGCCCAGTATTCCTGGGGATAGGTCCGCGGGGGCACCCACGGCTTGTCCGCGTAGAAGGCCTCGTTGATGTCTCCGGCATAGGGCACTTCGATCTGAAGTTCCTGCGTCCGCATGTATTTTGCGAGGCGCCAGAGACTGCGCAGCGTCTTTTCCGGATGGTAGCCGACGCCCCACATGTGGCAGACGTAGCGGTTTTCCAGAAAGATGTTTCCGTATTCCAGAAAAAGAAAGTAGCCGGGGCGCTGCCCGTTGGTTGTGTCAAGATTGAAATAGACGGTTCCGTCTGTTTTCTCCCGGACAGAGTCCAGCAGACTGCGCAGATTCTCTTCCGCCTCGGCAGTGCGGATCATGACCGAGTCGATCTTGAATGCCCGGAAGCCGTATTCCTTGTGGAGTTCGAGAATCCGGTCCGCAAACGCCCTCCAGTCGGCGTATTCGCAGTTGCACGAAGGCGCCATCCAGAGCCCCGGTTCGATTCCAGCTTCTTTCGCCGCTTTCATGATCGGCGCAAACGTGCCGTTCAGTCTCTCCTGTGAAATCTGCCAGAAGCGTTCTGTGATATGCCTGTTTTTGACACCGAGCTCGGAAAGCGAACCGCCCTCCTGCCACGTGTCGTCGATCTGGTAATGGGTAGCCCCGACTTCCGGCGCGGCCTTCATCTCCTCGATCAGGAAGGCTTCGGAAACCAGCTGCGGGAACTGCCCGCATCCCCATGGGTTGACCATGACCGAGGCGGGTCTGGCGGGAAAGCGTTTTTTCAGGAATGCCTTCAGAAGCGAATCGCGCTCCAGCGGGGTATGATAAAGAATCAGGTCATGGCGGTATCCGTGAAAGGTTCGGTCCGGGCGGATTTCCGAGGGATGAATGCCCCACGAACAGGAGAGAATTTCCCCGTCGCGGATCCGGAAATCATAAGATTCCATGTCGCGGCGTTCCACGCTCGGCGGCGCTTCCTGGAGAAAGAGGAAGCCGACGCCGGAGGTGTTTTCACAGAAAAGAAGATTTCCGTTCAGAAATTCGCCGTCCGCCTTGTGTTCGGTCATCAGTTCGTCATGATAATCGGTTCTTCCGGCGAAGGAGACTGTTTTGACGGGATGGAAGCCCTCCGCGGTCCGGATGGCGTCGGCCGTGGATTCCGGCACATCGGGTCGTCCCGGTTCCTGATTGAGTTTACCCCGTGCTGTCCAGTAGCGCATCGGGAGGACCTTCGGGCGGATTGCATTCCGCACACTGACTGCGGGGAAATCCGGATACAGAAGATATTCGCGCAGATATTCGGTTTCGGAAACCTCTTCGCGCATCGAAATGGAGACTTTCACATGGGCGCTGTCCCGGAACGAAGCGGGGACGGCTTCAGCGGATATATCCGTGATGTGCCACGGGATCGCCTCGTTCATGCCTGCCGGATACATGGCGATGAAGGCCAGATCAGGAGAAGTTTTGGTTGCATCGGCATATTCTTTGCCCTGTGCATCCGTGAGCGAGACGGTGCGCGGCGCGCCGCAAGCGAGATCCAGCACCCGGCGGATTCGGCTGTTTGCGAGAATCAGTTCATTTCCGGAGCGCGTGACGGTAACGTCCTGAAAGGAGAGAATGATATTTTCCATAAAAATCACCTGTTTGAAGGTTTCCATTTGCGCTGGCGCGCCGCCTCGTAGAGAAGGAGGGTCGCGGCCGTTGCCACATTCAGAGAGTCCATTTTTCCGAGCATCGGGATGACCACCTGCGTGTCGGCGGCGTTCATCCAGTAGTCGGAGAGTCCGTATTGTTCCGCGCCCACGACGATCGCGGTGCCGCACGTCATATCGTTTTCCGTGTAGACGAAGTCCGTGTGCGGGGTTGCCGCGAGTGTCCGGATGCCGTGTCCGCGGAGCCAGGCAAGCGCCTCTTCCGAGGTCGTTTCCGCGACCGGAACGGAGAAGATCGCCCCCGTGCTGGCACGGATCACATTCGGATTGAAGAGGTCGGTCTGGCGGTTGCAGATAATGACGCCGGTGGCGCCGACCGCGTCAGCACTGCGCAGGATCGAACCGAGATTGCCGGGCTTTTCGATCGTTTCGGCGACAAGATAGAGCCCGTCCTTCCGGACCAGCATCTCGTCAAGCCCCTTTTTCCGCATTTCCGCAATGGCGATCAGCCCTTCGGGACGGTCGCGGTAGGCGAGTTTGACCAGAATCTCTTTTGTGGTTTCATAGATTTCCGCGCCGGAGCGTTCGATGTCCTCGATCAGCGCGTTTTCATTCTCGCCGAGATAGAGTTCCGGGCAGCAGAAGCATTCGCGGATGCGGATGCCGAGCACCAGCGCGCGGGAGAGTTCCCGGTATCCTTCGAGCAGCGTGACGCCTTCGCGGTCACGTTCGCGCCGCTCCCGGAGCGCGCATGCGTGTTTGACCTTCTGGTTTTTCGCGCTGGTGATCTGTGTCATCATCGTATCAAAGTCCCTCCCGGATAAAGAAACAGGACAAACGGGCCTGTCCGCCGCGTCTGTCCCGTGTTCGTGCAAGAGTTGATTTCAGCTGAAGAAGACTTCAGAGGAATACATGAGGCCGTTTTCGTCCTCGAGATTCAGATAGGCGGCTGTCCAGCCTTCGGGCAGGGTGCCGACGACGGTTCCGTTTTCGCGGTTGAGTTTTGCCGGATAACTGCGGAAGAGGCAGTCGTTCCAGCACTCCGCCGCGCGGGTCGCGACGAGTTCGGCCGTCTTGATCTTGACCGGAGAGTTCCATTTTGCGCCGAGACGTTCGCCCTCGTCGTCGAGCCGGATTTTCGTGAACGCGGGATACTCTGTTCCCGAGACCGCCGACTTGGCGAACGGAAGGAGTTCCGGAACATGCATGCCGGTATTCTGATCGTGCGTCATATTGATCCGCAGCGCCCGGTAAGTCTGCTTTGCGGAGAGTTTCGTGGAATGGTTCCAGCTGGCGATGTCGAAAGAAGCGTCCGCGGTCCCGTTGATCCAGAGGATCGGCATTTTCGCCTCGGAGAGATAGTTGTCCGGATCCCAGAGCGAGATCCATTTTTTGAGGTTCTTCATGGGGGTTGTCTCGGGAACCAGCTTGAGGTTTGCAAATCCGCCGCAGCCGTAGACCGGGGCGGCAAATTTGAAGCGGTTGTCGAATCCGATTGTAAGCGCGGTGGCGAATCCGCCCCAGGAGATGCCCGTAATGCCGATGCGTCCCGCCGCGACGCCTTCGAGCGAACCGAGAAAACTGTTTGCCGTGATGATGGCCGCGACCGCGTGATAGGGCCACTGGTTTTCGGGCGCCTCGTCCACCTTTGCAAACTGATCCAGGTGTCCCGGTCCGGAAAAATCGTGGCGCGCGGACTCCGGGACGGCTCCTGCCAGTTTCCCGTCCTTTTCCGGAACTCCGCCGAACATGTCGATGGCGATTGCCGCGAATCCGCGGTCAAGCCACATCTTCACCCACGGAGCGTAGGCTGTGCCGTTTCCTCCGTGGACGAGCACGATTCCGGGAACGGGATTTTCCTTCGACGCGCCTTCCGGCACGCCGTACCAGGCGAAAATCCTGGTCGGTTCTCCGTTGTAATCCGGCCCTGCGAGGAACACACTTTTCACTCCGGCATCCGCGGCCTGGAATCCTTCCGCTTCAAACGTCTCCGGAACGGCGAAGAATCTTTCAAAATCAAACATGATCGGCATCTTTCCTTGTTTTATTTCCGAATTTGCTGTGAAACCACCAAATGTAACCTTTTTCACGGGCAATTACAAACAGCGAAAAGAAGAAAATGCGCTTTTTTTCTTTCTTTTCAGGCTTTTGAAGTCACTTTCAAACAGAATGTGCGGATTGCCAGTTCATCATTCACATTGGTCCGCATGGCTTTGAGGAGGTCTTCGGCGAAGGCCAAAGCCTTGTATGCCGTTTCCTCGGAAGGGGTTTCCGCGGGCGCGTCCCCGTCCAGAATCTCCGGATTCGGGAGCAGAGAATCTGCCAGTCCCGAGGAGAGAAGCGCTCGCTGGGCGAACCATGCGTGAATCATGCTCATGAACTGTTCGCGGTAGCGGCGGTATTCGCTGCTGGTTTCGCCCTCGATCCGTTTTTCGAGGAGTTTCACGCCGGCGTTTTCGAGATTCTTCGCCGCCTCGATCCGGGGCGCCCAGCGTGCCGCAACCTCTTTTTCCGCCGCGTCGTAGAGGGAATCGGCGATGTCGATCAGCGCCCGTGCGGCGTCCTCGGCTTTCATGATGCTCCGTTCCGGATTGCGGCAGAGTCCGGCGAGAATGCCCGGGAGATCCGCGCTGCGGGGAAAGCGGTAGGTGCATTTGTTGTCCGTAAGCGCGAGCGCCTGGCAGCGGGAGCGGATCGTCGGCAGAAGGTGCGAGACGCGTCCCGTCGTCAGGATGAAGAGGCATTTGCCCGGCGGCTCCTCCAGCGTTTTCAGAAAGGCGTTCTGGGCGGATTCGTTCATCGTGTCCGCCTCCTGGATCGTGCCGATTTTCCAGCCGGATTCCGTGACGCTGCTCAGATGGAAGAGCCCCTCGAACCAGCGGAGCGTGTCGATGTCGTCGGAGTCTTTGCCGATGACGATTTCGCGCGCCTTCGAGGTCGGCGCGAGCGTATAGGCGTCCGGATAGAGTCCGGCTGCGAGCTGGCGGCAGGTGTCGCATTTCATGCAGGGCGCTCCGTCCGGCGCGGGCGATGTGCAGGCGGCCAGAAGCGAGAGAAGAAGCGGGAACGCGATCCGGTAGTCCGGATTCGACGTGACCACGAGATACGCGTGTGCCATCCGCCCGGAGCGTTTCGCGTGTTTGAGCGCGTTCATCACCATCGGGAAGTGTGTTTCAAAGTGCTGCCAGTCGAGCATGAACGGTCTCCGTAATCTCTCTTTGAACTTCCTCTTCCGTGCGTGCGGCGTCGATCACGACGAAGCGCTCCGGTTCTTTGGCGGCAAGGTCGAGAAACGCATTGCGCACGGCGTGATGGAACTGCATGGCCTCCGAATCGAAGCGGTCGTCCGCGACCTCCTTTGCCGTGGCGCGGACGCGGCTGCGGCGGATGCCTTCCGCCGGATCAAGATCCAGAACCAGCGTCAGATCGGGGCGGATTCCCCGGCAGGAGAAGGCGTTGATCTGTGCCACAAAATCGCGGTCAAGCGTCCGGGCATAGCCCTGATACGCCATCGTCGAGTCGTAGAAGCGGTCGCAGAGGATGACTGCCCCGCGTTCGAGCGCGGGCGCGATGAGGTGGTCGGTCATCTGCGAGTGGCACGCCGCGAAGAGAAGCAGTTCGGTCTCCGGCATGACATTCTCGCGCGGATCGCGGATCTTGAGGATCTCGCGGATCTTCTCCGCGATGGGCGTTCCCCCCGGCGAGCGCGTCACGATGATTTCGCGTTTCGTTTCCGCCAGCCTGTCCGCCAGCAGGTGTATCTGGGTGCTTTTGCCGGAACCCTCCATTCCTTCAAAAGTGATGAAAAAGCCTTTTGTCATTCTTTTTTCCTGTCATTTCGTCTGTTTTTTCCGCTTGGCATTTGCGAATCCGCCGAAACGAATGTACATTGCGGAACGATATTTTTACTATTAACAATAACACCGAAAAGGCGAACCTTCAAAAGCGGAGAGTGAAAAAATGGCAGCAAAATTGGCCAGAAATTCCTATCTTACCCAGAACATCGGCGATTTTCCGTCCGAAATCACCGTCGGCGGACGCAGATATGTGAAAGCCACCGATCTGCGTTACGGGACGAATCCCCATCAGCCCGCGGCGTTCTATGCTCCCGCGGACGCTCACGGCGCGATCATGGACATGAAAACGCTCAAAAGCGGGAAGAACGGACTCTCCCAGACGAATCTGGAGGACATCTCCGGCGCGCTGAACATCGTCAAATACTTCTGCGGAACCCCCGCCTGCGCGGTGATGAAGCACGTCAACCCGAGCGGCGCCGCCGTCGCGCGTCCCGGCGAGACCCTCAGACAGGTCTACATCAAGGCGCGCGACTGTGACGCCCGTGCCGCATTCGGAAGCGTGATCGCCTTCAACGTCACGGTAGACGAGGAGACCGCCGTCGAGATCATGTCCACCTTCTGCGAGTGCGTCGTCGCCCCCGGCTATACGCCCGAGGCGCTCGCCGTCTTCAACGATCAGGAACGGTTCAAGCTCAACAAGCAGATCCGGATTCTCCAGTGCGGCGACATTGCGCGCCTCCCCAGATACGTCGGCGACGATCCCGAAGGAAACGCCAACACGCTCAAGGTGCTCTGCGACGGTTCGCTTGTGATCGCCGCGCCGCTTCTGACGAACGTCCGGAGCGTCGAAGACCTGCCGCCGGCTTCCGGCGAGAACAGGAACTGCGGACCCCGGACCTCCACGGTTGAACCGACGAAGGAACAGCTTGACGACCTCCTCGCCGCCTGGTACATCAACATCAGCGTCCGTTCCAACGGTGTCGTGATCGTGAAGAACGGCCAGACGCTCGCGGTCGGAACCGGCGAACAGGACCGCGTCGGCGCCGTCGAGCAGGCGATCGAGAAATTCAGCCAGAAATACACCGGGGACGCCACGCTGGAGGGCGCGGTGATGTCCAGCGACGGATTCTTCCCCTTCTACGACGCGGTGGAAACCGCCGCGAAGGCGGGCATCAGGGCGATTGTCGCACCGTCGGGTTCGCTCAAGGACGCGGATGTCGTGAAGCGCGCCAACGAGCTCGGCGTCGCCCTGCGCCACGCGCCCGAACGCGTCTTTTCACATCACTGATTCCCGGAGATCCCGCTCAAAGAAGGAGCAGAAATGTCTGAACTGGAATCCGCTTCGCTGCCGAATGCGCCGGATGCTTCGTCCCCGGATGGAAGCGTCACGGAGACGACGCTGCGCGGCGAAGTGGAGAAACTGCTCTTTCAGAGCGAGGACGGAGCCTACTGTGTGTTGAGCATCCGGGACGCGCAGGGCAATCTTCACTGTGTCCGCGGCCCGATCACGGGCGCTTACGCGGGGCAGGGGATCGAGGTCACGGGCAGATGGGAGTTTCACAAGGAGCACGGCCGCCGCCTGAAGGCGGAATCATGGTCGTTCACCCTTCCGACGACCACGGAGGGGATTGAAAAGTATCTGGCTTCCGGCATCATCAAGGGAGTCGGCCCGAAATACGCGAAGGATATTGTCAGAACCTTCGGCGCGCAGACGCTGGAGGTTCTGGACAATGCGTCGGTCCGGCTGAACGAAGTCCCCGGGCTCGGGCGGAAACGCATCGAAGCGATCCGGAAGTCCTGGGGCGCGAACGCCGAGAAGCGCAATCTCCAGATCTCCCTCCAGAGTCTCGGCGTGACGCCCGCGTATTTCAACAGAATCTATAACAACTACGGCAATGAGTGCGCCGAAATCGTCCGGAAGGATCCCTACCGTCTCGCATCGGACATCGACGGGATCGGCTTCCTGATGGCGGACCGGATCGCGGAGAAGGCGGGGATCGGGAAATCCGATGTCATGCGCCTGAAATCGGGGGTGACCTACGCGCTGTCGCAGATCCGCCTTGCCGGACACGTCTGCATGCCGCGCGCCGAGTTCCTTCAGACGCTCGCGCGTCTGCTGGATGTGGAAGAGCCCGCCGCCGAACTGGCGCTCTCCGCCGCGCTTGCCGAAGAACTTGCCGCGGTCCGGCGTTCGCATTCCGGGGTGGAGATGGTCTACGAACCAGGCCTCCTCCGCTGCGAGGAGGAGCTCCCGAAACTGATTGCGAATCTGGCCTTGCGGGAACGGCATTTCGGAAATGTCATTCTCAAATACCGTACGCCGCAGGATTCGATGTTCAGCGACGAACAGCTCCGCGCCGTCGAGACCGCCGGAGGATCGGCGTTTTCGATCATCACCGGCGGCCCCGGTGTCGGCAAGACAACCGTCGTTTCGGAGATTGTCCGGCGCGCGAAGGCCGCGAAAGTGCATCTTGTGCTTGCCGCGCCGACCGGACGCGCCGCCAAACGCCTTTCCGAGACGACCGGCATTGCCGCGAGCACGATCCATCGGCTGCTCAAATGGGAGCCCGCCGAACACCGTTTCGTCCACGGGCGCGCCAATCCGCTGCCCTATGAACTCTATGTGCTCGACGAGGTTTCGATGCTGGATCTGCCGCTCTCCGTGGCGTTTTTCCGCGCGGTGCGTCCCGGCGCCTGCGTCATTCTGGTCGGGGACGCCGATCAGCTGCCCTCCGTCGGCCCCGGAAACGTGCTGAACGACCTGATCTCCTCAGGACTGGTTCCCGTTTCGCGCCTCACGCGGATTTTCCGGCAGGGGGCGGGAAGCGGGATCATCCGCGCCGCCCACAACGTCAATGCCGGGAGAATGCCCGACGAAGGGCTCGTCTATCCGAAAAACGAGCTCGCGGACTTTTACTGGATCGAAAAGGAGGATCCCGCCGAGGCCGAGGATGTGATCAGGCGCATGATTCTCGACCGCATTCCCGCGCGTTTCCAGTTTGACCCGAAAACCGACATCCAGCTCATCACCCCGATGAACCGGGGCGCCTGCGGGACGATTGCAATGAACGAGTCTCTGCAAAGCCTTCTGAACGGCGACAGCCGCCTTGCCTTTTCCGCTTCCGGGCGGACGTTCCGGCTCGGCGACCGCGTCATGCAGATCACCAACAACTATGACAAGGGAGTGTTCAACGGCGACATGGGACGTATTCTTGCGATCCGGCACTCGGATTCCGAATTCATCGTCCGCTACGATACGAATGACGTCACCTACGCCTTTGAGGATGCCGAACAGCTCACGCTCGCCTATGCCGTCACGATTCACAAATCGCAGGGCAGTGAATTCCCCGTTGTGATCATGCCGATTCTACCCCAGCACTATATGATGCTCCAGCGGAACCTCCTCTATACCGGCATGACCCGCGCAAAGAAGCTGATGGTGCTGGTCGGCTCCAGAAAAGCCGTTTCGATGGCGGTGCGCAACGCTGTGCGCGAGCCGAGGCATTCGCTTCTGAACGAGAGACTGGCGGATGCTTTCCGCGCGAAAGGAGCGGAGCCGTGAATAGCGTCGATTACACCCGTCCGCCGACCCTGCGCGTCAACGTCCGCTGGGATTATCCGAAACTTTCCGCGGAAGCGTGGATCGCCTCTGTCGGCTCGTGTTTTTCCGCCGAGCTTGTTTCCGAACTCTTTGCCTGCGGGTTTCATGGTGCGCAGAATCCCAACGGCATTCTCTACAATCCCGTTTCGATCGCCGATGCTCTGGAGCGTGTTGCCGGCGGACCGCCTTACACGGAGAAGGAGTTTTTTCTCTTCAACGGACTCTGGCACTCGTGGCTGCATCACGGGAGCTTCTCGGCGGAAACGTGCGGGGAGGCCGTCTCCAGCTGCAATCGCGCCGCGCAGCAGTTCCGCGAGGTGCTCTGCAAGGCGGGGATTCTGATTGTCACCGTCTCATCCGCCGTGGTTTACGTGGAAAAGCGTTTGCACCGCATTGTCGCGAACTGCCACAAGGTGCCGGGGACGGAATTTTCCCGGCGCCTCCTGACCGCCGGCGAGTGCCTTGAAAGCCTGAAACGGATCGTATGCGCGTTCCGATGCTGCAATGAAACGGCTCCGGTGCTGTTCACGCTTTCGCCCGTCCGCCACTATCCGGGGGATCCGGTGCTGAACGCGCGGAGCAAGGCGCTGCTGCTGACCGCGATTCACGAGACATGCGAATCCGAACGGGACTGTGCGTATTTTCCCGCGTATGAAATCGTCATGGACGAACTGCGCGATTATCGTTTTTACAAAGAAGATCTGGTGCATCCGGCTCCTGCGACGGTGCGGATGCTTGCCGACAGTTTTGCAGCAACCTGTTTTGGACCCGAAGGAGTGCGGAAGCTTGCCGAGGGGAGAAAACGTCTTGCTTCATCGCTGCATCAGGAGAATGGGAGGAAGAAATGTGTGGAATCGCCGGCTATGTGAACTTTGATTTTGCCGAACCGGATCCGGAACTGCTGTATAAAATGCTGGACACGATGGCATTGCGCGGACCGGACGGGCGCGACATCTTCATCAATTACAATACGGGAATCGGTCACACCCGTCTTTCGGTGATTGACCTCGAAACCGGCGGACAGCCGATCTGCAATGAGGACTGCACGCTCTGGGTGGTCTGCAACGGCGAAATCTTCAACTACCGCGCGCTTCGCAATACGCTTCTCGAACGGGGGCACCAGTTCCGGACGCAGAGCGACACCGAGGTGATCCTCCACCTCTATGAGGAGTGCGGAAGTGCTTTTATCCAGCATCTCGACGGCTTTTTCGCTTTCGCGCTCTATGATACGAAACTCGGTCTTATGATTCTTGCGCGCGACCGCATGGGAATCAAGCCGCTTTACTGCTACCGGGACGCGGCCCATTTTGCATTTGCAAGCTCGATCAATGCGCTGAAACAGCTTCCGTTCGTGAAACAGCAGCTCGATGAACAGGCGCTGTGGGACTATCTCTCGCTCCAGTATGTGCCGACGGGAACGGTTTACAAGCAGATCCGCCAGATTGCGCCGGGGCATACGTTCTCGTTTCATTCCGAAGGGCCGCGCCGCCATTTCCAGAAAACCCGGTACTGGGAACCTGATTTCACGAAGAAAACAACTCAGCCTTATGCGGACGCCTGCAGGGAACTTGCTTCCGTCGTGACGGCTTCGGTGCGTGACCGGCTGATTGCCGATGTGCCGCTGGGGGTGTTTCTCTCCGGCGGGCTTGATTCCGCCATCATTGCGGGACTTGCCGCGGAACAGATGGAATCTCCGCTTAAATGCTATACGATCGGCTTCGAGGATCAGTCTTATGACGAACGGGAGGCCGCCGCCGCGACTGCCGCGCACATCGGGAAATTCGCCCGTTATGGTTTTGAGCACCGCGTGAAGGTTGTGAATCCGTGTAATTTTGAATCTCTTTCTTTTCTGGTGAAACAGTTCGGGGAGCCCTTTGCCGACGCATCAATGATTCCGACTTACCTTTTGAGCAGTTTCGCGCGTGAGGAGGTCACGGTTGCATTGAGCGGGGACGGCGCGGACGAGCTTTTCGGCGGTTATGAGCGTTATCTTGCACTGCGTTATCTGGGCAAGTTTGATTCTGTGCCGGAAGCGGTTCGGCGTCCGCTGTTCCGCCTTGCTGCCGCGATGATCCCGAATATCGGGAACGAGCGCCAGAAATGGGCGCGCGGCAAACGCTTCCTCCGTGGGGCGGCGGCTTCCGGTGCGGAACGTTATTTCGGGATTCTCTCCCGGACTGACGAGGCGCTCAAGCATACTGTCTGCGGGAAGGTGTTTGCGAATGTGCATCCGACGCTGGAGACCTTTACGGAGGAATTTTACCGGAATGCGTTTTCGGCGAATCCTTCCGAGCGGGCTTCGGAAGTGGACATCCTCAGTTATCTGCGCGAGGACATTCTGAAAAAGGTGGATGTTGCGTCGATGAGTGCGTCGCTGGAGGTGCGTTCTCCGTTCCTGGATTACAAGGTGGTGAAACTTTCGTGTCTGTATCCCTATGAATTCAAGGAGAAGGACGGGGTGCGTAAACGGATTCTGGCGGACGCCTTCGGCAGATATCTTCCGGAGGGGCTTGCGCGCAGGGGGAAACGCGGGTTCGGGGTTCCGCTTGCCGCATGGTTCCGGAATGAGTGGCGTGATCTGCTTCGGGAGCGGCTGCTGGATGGAGTCTGCGTCCGGAAACAGATTTTTGATAAGAACGGATTGGAACGGGTTTTGTGTGCGCATCAGGAAAAGAGGATGGATTACAGTTATTTCTTGTTTTCCGCGCTTGTGCTGGAATTGTTTCTTGCGGATGCGTAAAAAAAATAAAAAATGCGCGCGCAGCAGCGCAATAAAAAAAATGCGCGCGCAGCTGCGCAATAAAAAAATTGCGCCAGCAATTTTGATTCGTGCTCTCCTCTCAGTCCTGCCGCGGTCCAGCTGCGTAAGCTGGTCGTGCGCAGCACGAAATAAAAAGCACGACAAGAAACAAGCCCTTGATTGCGAAAAATATTTTCGCATTTCTTTTTTTATTAAGAAAAACAGCAAAGCGCCAGATCTCTATCCGGCACATTTCCCATTACCTGGGGGAGAGTTTTTTCACCAATTAATTGTGTTCGAGATCTCCAGCGCGTCTCCGAGGTTATGCGCTGTGCCGGCGGCTCTCGAAGCTTCGCTTCTCGTCCTTGAGCGGGTGGAACCGCCGCCGGGGGAGATTTCGCGCTCCGCGCGACCAGCTTATGCAGCTGGACCGCACAAGGGTCAGCGACCCTTGACCCCGAGAAAAATGCGTTGCATTTTTCCGTTTCCCCGGGGCGGACCCTTGACCCCGGGAAAATGCGTTGCATTTTTCCGTTATTTATTGAAGATCTTATAGTTGCGTTCGGCGTTCTTGACAAGTCCGTTCGCCGTCGCCGGATCAAACGGACCCTCAATCGTCACAACCATGGTTTCGTTATCCGTGATCAATTCCGGTTTGAAGGAGCGGTAGTACATCCCGTCGATAATGAAAGCAAGTTCCGTGGCACTGCCTTTCGCCCGCATATTGACCGAGAGGGCACTCCAGATTCTCTGTCCGCGTTCCGTCAGCGTGATGACAAGATCAAAGAATTCCGGATCACTCTTTCTCTGCACCATTCCGATTTTCATGATGTCACGCGAATGCAAGTAGGAGTTGCGGTTGACGCAGACCGTTCCGCCGGAAAAGGACTCAACCTCCTTTTCCATCATGTCGCCGCGCCGGTATTTGATAATGTCATGCAGAGTAATGACATAGCTCGGCGTCTGGTCAATCTCATTGTCGAAATAGGCGTCAGGATTGTTGAGCGCCTCCTCACACGAGGTTGCGCCGGTCAGAAAGACGGCAGTGATTCCGGCGGCAAGGACGGACAGGATTCGGGACGTTTTCATTCTGTTTCCTCCATAAATATTTTGATTAATCAACAAGCATCAGAGCGCGCCGAGCAGGACGCTGCCGAACGTGGCGACCGGCGCCATCTCCCGCAGATCGTCCACCGCGGACCGGATCGCCTTGACCGTGTCGCGCATTTCATTGTAAAGGGAGTCGTCGACCAGAAGGCGGTTCAGCGTCCCCTTTTCATTGTTCATCATTTTTGCCAGCTTATCCAGATTTTCCAGAGTCGAATTCAGATTTTCATAGAAGCGCCCGTCATCAAGCATGAGTCTGGCCAGACTCCCCTTGTCCGCATTCAGTTTCGCGGCGAACGCATTCATGTTTTTCATGAAAAAGGTCATTTCACGGTAGGCCTCCTCGTCATTCAGAAGTTTGCCTAGCGTTCCTTTACCCGACTGCACCTCGGCAAGAACCGTGTCGAATTTCTTCGAGACCGCCGAAAGTTCAACGAAGGCTTTCTGTGCATCCACATAAAAAGCCGGATCTGTGAAAAGTTTTCCCAATGTTCCTTTGCCTGCCTTGATTTCCGTGCAGATGTCATTGAGATTTTCGGCGTTTTTCTCCAGGCTTTTCAGGGCGTCGCGGATCTTCTCCAGCACGCCGCCTTCGAGAATCACCTCGCGAAAATATTTTTCATCCTCGCGGAAAGCCGCGAGCAGTTCGGACGCCTCCTTGATGATGTCGATCGGCTGGAGTCCGTCAAACACCGTGTCCGGGGGCAGGGGCTCTCCTTCGGATTTTCCGGGATTGATGTTCACATACGCGCCGCCGAAGACCGAGGAGTTCTGGATCAGCATTTCGTATCCCTTGTAGATCGGAATATCCCTGCGGAGTTTCATCCTCACGATGACGGCGTTGTTGCCGGGCGCGAGTTCCAGCGAGTCCACCGTTCCCATCTCGACGCCGATCACCTTGACCTTGTCGTTCACGGCAAGCGTGCTCGCGTGCGGGAAGCGCGCGGAGATGTAGAAGTGTTTCCGCGTGTCGAAGTAATCCTTTCCCCGGATGATAACCGTGAAGTAGAAGAGAATGCAGAGCGCGCCGATGCAGAAGAGTCCCGTCAGGAACTCCGCGGACAGCAGCAGATTGCGTTTCCGGTTGAACAGATTCATAAGTCACCAGCCTTTCGTGTATGGAATTGCGCCGTGATGAACTCCCTCACAAGCGGATTTTCACTTTTCATGAATGTTTTCGGGGGCGCGCACTCGATCACCCGCCCCTCGTAAAGCATTGCTACGGTGTCCCCGATGTTCAGGGCGCTGACCAGATCGTGCGTGACCACCACCGAGGTCATGTGAAACTCCCGTTTCAGGAGGTCGATCAGTCCGTCGATCTTGCGCGACATCACCGGGTCGAGGCCGGAGGTCGGCTCGTCGTAGAGCATGATCTTCGGTTCGCAGACCACCGCCCGTGCAAGGCCCGCCCGCTTCACCATGCCTCCCGAAATTTCTCCGGGCATCTTGTACATGGAGTCCTCCAGCTCCAGGAAGACAAGGATCTCCATGACCTTTTTCCGGATCTCCTCCTCCGTGTAACGGTAGCGTTCGCGAAGCGGCAGCGCGACGTTGTCGTAGATGTTCATCCAGTTCATCAGCGCGCCGCCCTGAAAGAGCATTCCTGTCCGGAGCCGCAGCGATTCAAGTTCCTTTCTGCGCATGGTCTCCACATGGAGGCCGTCGACGATCACGCTCCCCGCATCCGGGCGCATCAGCCCGATGATGTGCGAGAGCGTGACCGACTTCCCCGTGCCTGACGGTCCGACCAGCATGAAGGTCTCGCCCTCGTTCACATGAAAGGAGAGTTTGTCCAGAATTTTGCGCCCCCCGAGCGACTTTTCCACATTGCGGAACGTAATCATCAGTAGAACATCCTCGTTATGATATATCCGACGATCAGAATCACCAGAAAGCAGATGACCACCGATCTTTTCGTCGCCAGACCGACGCCGACCGCGCCGTCGCGCGCCGTCATCCCCTGATGGCAGCTGATCGCCACGATCAGAATCGCGAACACCCACGCCTTGAAGATACCGACCCACAGCTCCTTCTCATAGAGCATGAAGCGCACATTGTCGAAATACATGATCCAGCCGACGCCGAGCTGCGTATAGGCGACGAGCCCCCCGCCGAGAATCCCGATCAGATCCGTGTACATCGTCAGCACCGGGCACATCACCATCATCGCGAGCAGCCGCGGCGCAACCAGAAAACGCACCGGATGGATCGACATCACCTCCAGCGCCGCCAGCTCCTGCGAGACCTTCATCGTCCCGAGCAGCGCCGCCATGCCGGATCCGACACTCGCCGCAAGAATCAGTGCCGTCATGAACGGCCCCATCTCCCGGAACATCGTCTGCGCCACCAGAAAACCGACGCGCATTTCCTGACCGTAGGTCTTCAGGATCAGCCCCGCCTGAAGTGACAGGATCATTCCCGTGAACAGCGCCACCACCGACGTCACGCCGAAACTGCGCACTCCGCAGAGCATCATCTGCCGGTAGACCTCCCGGCGGCTGTGCCGGAGCGTCGGCAGGAAGCAGAAGGCGAGCGCGATCATCCTGACCCCGCTCCCGACCTGCGCCAGATACTCTATGACGCCTTTTCCGAATACAAAAACCTGTTTGTTCATCTTCTCTCCGTATATCCGCCGGTGGATCAATCCGGAAAAATAACTCCGTTACAGCGAAAAATCAAGGCAGTAAAACAAACTCACGTGCGTATTTTCCGCCCTCTTCCCGATCCGGAGCAGTCCGAACAGAATATCGTAATCGCTCTTCCCGTCGCCGGAACGGTCCTGTGCATAAAACGGTCCGATGGAAAATCCGTCCGCATTCTCCGTGCGGTAGCCGCGCGAGAGCCCCCAGAGGATGTCGAACGCGAATCCCCTTTCATTTTGTTCCACTTCGAAAAGCCGCCAGAACGCCGCATAGTTCCGCTCCGCGAAGCCGAGGCGCTTCATCGGAATGAAATCCAGTCCCCGGATTTCCGTTTTTTCTCCAGCTGCATATTTCGAGACGAACGGCCAGAGATGGATGTAGTCCGAGAGCATTTCTCCGTCCGGAATTTCATTTTTGCGGCTGCTCAGGTAGAACGGCAGAAATGCGCGCCGTGTTGTTTTCCTTGTTTGCGTCGTTGTCTGGAGATTCAGCCCCATCGGCCAGAGAAAGAAGGAATAATACGCCTGATCCGAGACAGCCTTGCCCCAGAACGGCCAGAAGTAGAGACACTCTCCGCCCTCCTCGTCGCCGCCGTATTTGAAGAGCGGCCACAGAATGCTCAGCGCCATCTGGCGGTCCTGAAACTCCTTCCAGGAGAATACCGACGGCAGAACAGTGATGTTTGTAATGCCGCCCCAGCTCTCGTAGCCGCCGAACGGGAACGAGAAAAACGCGAAGTCTTCCGGATTTTTCAGGGAATACGCGTAGTTTGCAACCGGCCAGAGAATCGAGCGGTTGACCCGGATGCCTTCAAACGTGCGCGACGCATAGAAGGGAAAGATCCGGATGGAGTGCATTCCCGGCGCCCGGTCGCGGCTGAAGAACGGCCAGAGATACGTGTTGGTGACGACATGATTCTTTTCCCCGTATTTGTAGAGCGGAAACAGGATGAACTCAAGCCTGTCATAGGAGAAGAATTTGCGCATGTCGCCATAGAAGGGAAAAAAGAACCAGGAATATTTCCCGTCCGTGTGACGTTCCAGAAACCAGAAGGGAAAGAGATAGTGTTCATAAGAATCGTTTTTCCCACGCGTCGTGAAGTAGGGCAGGAGCCAGAAGTAGCTCCCCGAGCGCGTGTTCCGGTACATCGAAAGCGGCCAGATTACATCGGTTGCGGAACGTCCGTCCGGTCTGGTTTCCGTGCTCCAGAGCGGGCGCAGCGCCGCCATCGAAGTGCCTTCGGCATTCCTGCTTGACTCGAACAGCGGTCCCAGAATGCGCAGGCGGTTCTTTTTTCCGGTTACGGGATTGTCCGGTTCGTAAACCACGAGCGGCGGAAGATTGATCCGGAGTACCGGATTCTCCCCGCCCGGGGATGCGGCAGGTTTTTCCGCTCCCGTGACGGAAAGAAGTGCCGGAAGCAGCAGCGCAAAAACAGAGCATTTCATAAGCACATTCTCCTTCTTCTGTCGTTCGGATCGGACGGCAACGCCGAAATATACATCACTTCGGCCAACTTGCAAGAAAACGGGGGGACGGCGGCGGGAAAATCTTCTTCCTGCGTGTTTCTCAGAACAGCTCCTGTTTCGTGCTGAGCATCTTCCGGTAGCTGTCGAACACGCCCGCCTTGGAGACGAATCCGAGATATTTTCCGTTTTCCACGACCGGCAGGTTCCAGACGTGCAGATTTTCAAACAACTGGGTTGCATCGTGCAGCGAATCGGTCGCCTCCAGCACGGGGCCGGTCGCTGACATCATGTCGAAGACCAGCACCATGTCATAGAGTTCGGTGTCCAGCAGGAACGGGCGGATGTTCTCGACGCGGACAATCCCGACGATCGCCCCCTCGTCGGAGAGCACGGGGAAAATGTTTCTCCTCGACTTCATCAACGCTTTCAGGAGTGTCCGGAGTGTATCCGTCTGCTTGACCGGAACGTAGTCATTCTCAACGAGATCCCGGAGCTGGGTGCCCATCAGGATCACCGCGTCGTCCTTCTGTTCCGGCGTGCCCCCCTTCATCGCGATCATGGACTTGTAGACATTGTGCCTGGCAATGCGCTTGCTGATGAAGCTGGACAGCGCAACGACGATCATCAGCGGAACGAAGAGCTTGTAGCCTCCGGTCAGTTCCGCGATCAGGAACATTCCCGTGAGCGGCGCGTGCATCACGCCGGCCAGCACGCCTCCCATTCCCACCGCGACGCAGTTGACCGGGTCGATCACGGTCACGCCGGTGAGATTCAGGATTTTCGCGAAGAAGTAGCCGAGAAAGGCCCCGATGAACATGGACGGTCCGAAGATGCCTCCGTCGCCGCCGCTCTCGATGGAGACCGCCGATACGAACGGCTTGATGACGACCAGAAGTCCCAGAAGCACGACCAGCGCGTTCGGACCGCTGAACCAGGAGGTGATCGGGCTTCCCGCCGCGATTGCGCTCTCGTTTCCGGCGAGCAGACTGGAGACATATCCGTAGCCCTCTCCCTTCAACGCGGGAAAGAGCAGGAAGAATACGTAGAGGATGAGACAGCCGAGCGCGCCGCGCACCCAGACGTTTCTGTATTTCTCCGCCTGTTTTGCCGTTACGATCGACGTCCGGATGATGAACGAGGAGACCAGTCCGGCCGCCAGTCCGATCAGGACGTAGTAGGGGATGTTGCTGACGGTCCAGGCCGTGCCTTCGCTCAGCTGGATGAAGGTGTCCTGGCTGTAGAAGAGTTCCGAAACCACCGCCGCAGCCGCGGACGCCATCAGAAGCGGCACCAGCGCCGGAACGGAAAAGGAAGGCAGCAGAATCTCGCAGGCAAAGAGCGCTCCCGCAACCGGGCTGTTGAAGATGGCGGAAATGCCCGCTCCGCCGCCGCAGGCGAGAAGCAGCGTCCGGCTCTCGCGCCCGAGCTGAAGCACCTTCGCCACATTGGAACCGATGGCCGAACCGGTCAGCGCGATCGGCGCCTCAAGTCCGGCGGAAGCCCCCATTCCGACTGCCAGACCGCTGGTAATGATATGCGAATAGGTTTTGCTGCGGGGCAGGTCGCTAGTGCCGTTGGTGGTCGCCGTGATGACGCCCGCCAGACTCTTCTCATACGGCCCCCTGTTGAAGAAGAGCCGGACGATGACGATGCACCCGAAGATGCCGACGGCGGGCACGAGCGGCAGAATCCACATCATCCAGGGGAGGCGGCTTCCGAGCATTACGGCAAGATCATGGCAGCTGTGCGCGAAAAGTTTCAGAAGCACGGCCGCGCTGCCGGAGATGACCCCGACCGCGATGCTCAGGAGCAGAATATAACCCTTGTCCCCGAGCGTCCGGTGAATGACGCCCATGAAGGAGTAGTTCTGAATGATCCGTTTCGTGAAAGCGAGAAATTTCATGCGCGCGTCAGCGTTTCTTCGCCCCCATCGTGCGGATCTCGGAGATGAACTCTTCGATGTCCTTGAAATCCCGGTAGACGGAGGCGAAACGCACGTAGGCGACCTTGTCGAGC
This sequence comes from uncultured Lentisphaeria bacterium, assembly GCA_949287225.1. Classification (GTDB taxonomy): domain Bacteria; phylum Verrucomicrobiota; class Lentisphaeria; order Victivallales; family UBA1829; genus UBA11452. The sequence continues at coordinate 31,689 of CASEFP010000014.1, read as the reverse complement.
TGGCGCAGCGCCGCCATCGCCTTGTTGCCGATCTCCACGCTGGGGATCTCCCGGTCGTATTCGGATTCGATCTCCGTGATGATTTTGGAGAGCAGCGCGTCGATCTGTTCGGGGCGGATGTTCCGCTTCCAGCAGGCTTTCTCGATGCCGCGCCGCAGTTTCTCCCTGTCGAAATCCTCGTGCGTGTTGTCGCGTTTCAGGACCTTGAGTTCCGCCTGGATGATCTCCTCGTAGGTCGTGAAACGGTGTCCGCAGTTGAGGCATTCCCGGCGGCGGCGGACACCTGCGCCCTCCTTGGTGGCCCGGGAGTCCATCACCTTGTCGTCCTGACAGGCGCATCTTGGGCATCTCATGATTCCGAATCCTCCATCCGGTCAAAGGGTTCCGCGTGAAGCTCAGACGGGATTGGCGACGAACGATTCGCCGCGGCATCTCTTCAGATAGTTGAGTCCCGCGACCTGTCCGGTCATCTCCAGTTCTCCGCGGTAGACCGGATCGTGCCAACCTTCGATGTCGATGTTTCCTTTGTAGGAAATCATGCGCAGTTCCGAGATGATGTCCGTCCAGTTGGAGTCGCCGAAGCCCGGCGTGCGGTGCCAGCAGGGGATCTCTTTCCCGTAGTAGCCGTGTTTTGCGATGACGTCGCGCCGGATGGTCGCGTCCTTGCCGTGGATGTGGAAGAACTTGTGCCCCCATTCGCGGATCTGCGGCATCGGGTCGATCAGCTGAACCATCTGATGGCAGGGCTCCCATTCCAGTCCGATATTCTCCATCGGGACGGCTTCGAACATCAATTCCCAGGCGTCCGGATTGATGGCGATGTTCCAGGAGCCGCTCTTCCAGTCGCCGCCCATGTTGCAGTTTTCAAACGCGATCCGCACGCCTTTTTCCGCAGCGTATTCGGTCAGCGGGAGCCAGATCTCCCGGAAGCGCGCGATGTTGTCCGGAACGGATTTGCCGATTTCGCGCCCCGTGAAGCCCGTGACGAGATCGCTGCCGAAGAGCGCGACCGTGTCGATGGCGCGTTTGAAGCACTGGCGCGTGTGTTCGGCTTCCTCCGTGTGCTCGAGCATGTTGCCGAACACCGAGATGTTGGAGACCTCGATGTTGTTCCTGCGGAGAACGGGCATCACCGATTCGGCGAGCTGTTCCGGATCGAATCCGTTGAATTTTCCTCCCCCGTAGGTGAAGGTGAAGCATTCAAAGCCGTAAGGAATGATCTGTTCCACGTAGGAGGCCGCCTTTTCATTGGCCTGAACCATGGTGCCGATTTTGATCTGATGCATTGTTTTTTCTCCCGTCGGTTTATGCCGCAAAACAAATCCGCGGCTTTAAAATCATTTAAAATACCTGCGGATTGCACGGAAATCAAGTCCAAGTTGTGAAATCCTGCTGGCTTTTTGCCGAAGTTGTGTTACATTGCCTTCCAACAGGAAATCAGAAAAACAAGGAGGAGCGCTTATGAAGAGTTACCGCAAGGAACTTGTGTTCAACATCCCCGGGCGGCGCGGGTTCGTCAACATTACGCCGCAGATCCAGAAGGCGCTGGAGGAGTCCGGCATCCGCGAGGGACTGCTGCTCTGCAACGCCATGCACATCACGGCGTCGGTTTTCATCAACGACGACGAGTCCGGACTCCATCAGGATTACGACAGATGGCTGGAGAAACTCGCGCCGCATGAACCGACCACCGCCTATCTGCACAATCTCGCGGGCGAGGACAACGCCGACGCCCATATGAAACGCCAGATCATGGGGCGCGAGGTCGTGATCGCCGTTACCGGCGGCAAGCTCGACTTCGGTCCCTGGGAACAGGTCTTCTACGGCGAATTCGACGGCGGACGGCGCAAACGCGCGCTGATCAAGATCATCGGTGACTGAGTGATGGATTCCTGGAACGTCCCGCGCGTCATCGGGCTTTTCGCCGCGTGCGGAGAACTTGCTCTTTCCATCAAAAAGCGCCCGAACACGATGCTCAAGCCGGATCGCACGCTCGTGACCGACGCCGATCACGCGGTCGAACGCTTTCTTTCCGACGCACTGTGTTCCGGCGATGGAAGCGTGCATCTCCTCGGCGAGGAGACCCATCGGAACCGGACGGAGTCCGAACTTGCCGCCGCGCTGACCGGAAAAACCTGGATCGTCGATCCGATCGACGGCACCGCCAATTTCGCGCACGGCCGGACGCTGTGGGGGATTTCCATCGCGTTTGCCGAGGGCGGCGTGATCCGCGAAGGAGGCGTCTACATGCCCGAACTAGGAGAACTGATGATTTCATCCGGCGCGAAAGCGTATTACGCCTCCGTCTCCGGCGCGCCCGATGCCGGGGCGCTTGCTTCCGCGTTGCGGGAAATGGCTCCGCCGCAGATCCGCTTCGACGATTCCGCCTCGGTCAATCTCTCGCAGGCGATGACGAAACGCGGCATGTTCCGGGGGCCGAATCCGGTGATTGCCACGGGAACATGCGCCTATTCCTGCGTCGAGCTCGCCCTCGGGAAGGACGCCGCCTACATCACGGGATGCAAGATCTGGGACATTGCCGGCGCGCTTCCCTCGCTGCGCGCTCTCGGCTTCCACGGGCGGACGCCCGCCGGGGACGATCTGCTCACGGGGGAGATCAGGGAACAGCTTTATGATCTGGATTTCCGTTCCCCGCGTCTCTTTTCCATTCGAGGGCAGACGATTCTGGCTCTGAACGAATCCATCATGGATGCCGTGGCGGTGTCCTGTGTATGGCCGGAATCCGCGAAAAAACTTTCTTCTTAAGGAGAGATCGACATGCTTTTCATTCAGACGCTGTGGACGAATCCGGTTTATTTCTGCATGGTGTGCCTGATCGTGACCTTTTCCGTCTGTGTGCATGAGTATTTTCACGCACAGATGGCGGTCTGGGAGGGCGACTACACGCTCCGGGATCACCTCACGCTCAATCCGATGAAGCAGATGGGGGTGATGTCGCTGGTGATGATGGCGTTTTTCGGCATTGCCTGGGGCGGTGTTCCGGTGGACCCTTCTCTGCTCCGGCGGCGCTGGAGCATGCTTCTTGTGTCCGCCGCCGGACCGTTCGCCAATTTCGTCCTGTTCCTGACCGGGGCGGTTCTGTTCGGACTCTGTTACCGTTTTTCCGGAGGGGAGGGGAATGAAAACGTGAGGCTCCTGCAGTTTATGAACCTGTTCGGCATCTATAATTTCGTGCTTCTTGTTTTCAACCTGATTCCCGCGCCGGGACTGGACGGCTGGCATATTCTCTCGAGCATTTTCCCGAAACTCAATACCGTCTCCTCGGAAGTCATCAAGGGATTCATGCTTTTTCTCATGCTGCTTGCCTTTTTCGCCGTCCGTTTCATCATCATCATCGGAAGCATTCTGGTGAACAACATCGCCGGGCTGGTCGCCGGAGCGGGAGCCGCGTGACATGCCGGAAGAGGAACATATTTTCAGCGTAAGCGAACTCAACGGGATCATGCGTGAGATCGTGGAAGGTTCGCTCCGCCCGATGTGGGTCGGCGGCGAGGTCGGCAATCTGACGCTGCACCGGAGCGGTCACGCCTACATGACGCTCAAGGACGCCTCCTCGCAGATCAAGGCGGTCTACTTCGGCGGCGCGAACGAGTGTGCGAAGCTCAAGGTCGCCGAGGGCTCCCGGATCGAGGCTTACGGAAAACTCTCCGTCTACATGCCGCGCGGCGAATATCAGTTTGCGATCCGCAGTCTGCGCCCGCTGGGGCTGGGCGAACTCCAGCGGCAGTTTGAACTTCTGAAACAGCGCCTCGCTTCCGAAGGGCTGTTCGACGAATCGCGCAAAAAGCCGATTCCGTTTCTGCCCGCACGCATCGGGCTGGTGACTTCACCGGACGGCGCGGCTCTGCACGATTTCCTGAAAATCTCCCTTTCACGTTTTCCCGCGCTCGACATAAAAATTTATCCTTCGCCCGTGCAGGGGAAGGGGGCGGAACGCTATCTCGCCGCCGGAGTGAATTTCTTCAACCGCTACGGCAAGGTCGATGTGATCGTGCTGACGCGCGGCGGCGGGAGTCTCGAGGATCTCTGGCCGTTCAACGAGGAGGCCGTGGCGCGCGCGATTGCCGCGAGCCGGATTCCGGTCGTGAGCGCGGTCGGCCATGAGATCGACTTCACGATCGCGGATTTCGCCGCCGATCTGCGCGCCCCCACGCCGTCGGGCGCGGCGGAGATGCTGATCCCGGAGAAGGCGGCGCTGGAGGAGTCTCTTGCCTCATTCCGGAGCCGGATCCTCGGCGCGGTTTCGCTTTCCTATGAGCGCGCGAAAAGCCGTCTGGACGGTCTGATCGCCTCGGAAGCGCTGCGCAGACCCTCCTATTTCGTGATGGAAAAGAGTCAGGAGATCGACCTGCTGCTCAAGGACATGGCTGCTGCGCTGGACGGCGCGTTTTCCGACGCGGACGGCAGTCTGCGTCTTCTGCACGGACAGCTCAGGACACTGAGCCCGTTCTCCATTCTGAACCGGGGATATGCGATGATGTTCGATCCGGAGGGCCGTCCGCTGACGGACGCTTCCGCCGCTCCGGCGGGGACACTTCTGACGGCGCGCCTTGCCCGGGGCTCGCTCCGCGTCCGTTCCGAGGGCGAGGCGGATGGGTAATTCCGTTTCCCGCATTGCCGACACTGTGTTCAATAAATAGGGAAAAATCACACTTCTTCTTTTCTTTTTTTCGTTGACTTTCCGAAGAGGCGGATGTATTGTAATAACAGATTTTTCAAGATCAACAGTAATCAGGAGATTGCGGAACAGAACAGAAATCAGCTGAATATGAATTGAAAAAATAACCGTTAAAACGTCGAGCCTTGAACTACCACTTCAAATGAATGACGTTGCACAACCGGAAAAAACGGACGCGCTGATGTTTTTTAGCGTACTTCGGTTCCTTATGGGTTGTGTAACGCTGTGGTAGGCGTAAGGCTCGCATAATTCAATCGGAGTACGCTTTTTTTGAAAAAGACGGACTCCGAGAAGGAGAGTCCGATGCTTCCACGATTATCATTCCGCCTCCGTCTATTGCGTTCTCCCGGGAGTATACTGTCCGGACGGATGTGTTGTTTCCGCGGAACATCCGGAGAGTTTCTGTTTTTGATAGTCTGCCTTCTGCTGGGAGTGATTGCGGGACTGTTCTTGAAGGATTGCGGCAAACGTGAGGATGAAGATTTCGCTGCGGCTGCCCGGAAGAAAATTCAGCTCAGTTATGAATTTTGCATCGCCGCGTCCGAGGGAGATTTGAAAAAAATCCGGATTCTTGTTGAGAAGAACGGCATTTCTCCTGATTTCCCGCGATTGGGCTTGCCGGAGGAAACTCCGTTGTCGCTGGCAGTGAAAAAGCGCCGCAGAAATGTGGTTGATTATCTGCTGCGTAGAGGTGCCTCGCCGGAAACAGGGCGATGCGGGGGGATCAGTCTGATGGAATACGCGGTGCTTCATGAGTCCGGCGAACTGCTTTCTCTGCTGTTGAAATATTGCAGAAATCCGGATTTCACGGATCAGCGCGGTGATCCACTGCTGTTCACCGCTGTCCGGAAGAAAAAAAACAGCATGCTGGAAATACTGCTGTCCGCAAAGATGGATCCGAATCAAAGGGGACATGGGAACCGCACCGCGCTTCATGAAGCCGTCCATGCAGACAATGCTCCTGCCATACGCATTCTTCTGCGTTACGGTGCGGACGTCGATGCCATGGATTGTTTTCAGAATACTCCGCTTCATCTGGCATTGCTGCTGGGACGCGGGAATCTTGTGCGTCTGCTTTTGAATGCGGGAGCTGATCCGCGGATCAGAAATCTCTCCGGACAGACAGCGGAATCCTTGATTGTTCCGGGAAAAGAACGTCAATGAGAGCTCTTTTTACCATTGTGCGGCGTGCAATGGAAAATCCGGAACCTCTTCCCGGGGGGGAACCCGGGGCCTTTCCCGTCACAGTTCTCTATTTTTTGCAAAAAATCCGCGAAAAACCTTTTTTTCATGAATCCTTCCTTTTTTTGCCGTGTCTGTACGGAATATCGTTGGAAAATCCGGGGAACCGGGTGTATTTTAATGGATCGACTTTCCAAAATCATTGAAGAGGTGAGGTTCCGCTTATGCAGCAGAAAAAATTGATTCGATTTTTCATGACGGCCGCCGTGCTGTTTCTGATTTCTTCCGCCGTGCTTCCCGCGTCCGGAGCCGCGCCGAAACCCGACAAATACAAACAGACCCCGGAGATGGCGACGATCTCCCGTGCCGCCGCGTACCTGATCGCCAATTCCCATTATAACCAGCAGCAGATCAACGAACAGATTTCCGAACAGCTTTTCGACGATTACTTCAAGGCGCTGGATCCGACGCGCATGTTTTTCACCGCCGGGGATATCAAGTCGTTTGAACCGCAGAAAAAAGAACTTGGTTCACAGATCCGCACCGGCAATGTGCAGTTCGCATTCGATGTTTTCAAACTGTTCATTCAGCGTCTGGAGGAATACGAAAAATTCACCGCCGCATATCTGGCGGAGAAACCCGGTCTCAATACCGACGAGGAGTTCGAGGTGAACCGCTCCAAGGCTCCCTGGGCCGCCGACCGTGCGGCGCTGGAAGATCTCTGGCGCAAGAAAATCAAAAACGATCTCATTCTTCTGAATCTTCTGGAACTTGCGAAGAAGGAAGAGGCGAAAGAGCCCGCAAAGAACAAAAAATCCGATTCGGCAAAGACAGCTCCGAAAGTCAAACAGCCTCCGCAGAAGTCCCCCGAGGAGCGCACGCTCAAGCGGGTCGAGCAGTTCGTCCAGCTCTATAAGAATCTGGAAGCCGTTGATATTCTGGAGTTCTATCTTTCCAGCCTGACGCGCATCTATGATCCGCATTCGGAGTACATGTCCCCCCGCACCGAGGAGGATTTCAACATCGGCATGAAGCTTTCTCTGGTCGGAATCGGGGCGCTTCTGACCAATGAGGACGGCTACACGAAAATCGTGAAGATCATCCCCGGCGGCCCCGCCGATGTGGACGGGCGTCTGAAAGCGGAGGACAAGATCATTGCCGTCGCGCAGGAGAATTCCGATCCGGTCGATATTCTCGATATGCCGGTTTCCAAAGTTGTCGAGCATATCCGCGGCAAGGAGAATACGAAAGTCTCCCTGACCATTCTGGAGGCCGCCAAGGGGGCGGCAGCCGTGCCGACCGTCATCACCCTGACACGCGAAAAGGTCCGTTTGAAGGAATCCGAAGCCTCCGGCAAGGTGCATGAGGTCAAGCAGAACGGCAAAACGCTCCGGATCGGCGTGATTACGCTGCCATCCTTCTACATCGATTTCGACGCCGCATGGCGCGGAGACCGCAACTACAAGAGTTCCACGCGCGATGTGACGAACCTGATCCGGGAATTCACCGCGAAGGCGCCGCTCGACGGACTCGTGATGGATCTGCGTTCCAACGGCGGGGGAAGTCTTCTGGAAGCCGTGACCCTGACCGGTCTCTTCATCAAGGACGGTCCCGTGGTGCAGGTCAAGGACATCAAGGGGCGGAGCGTCGACGAGGACAATGACGGCGGGAAAATCCTCTACGGCGGCCCGCTTGCGGTGCTGACCAACCGTTTCAGCGCCTCGGCAACCGAGATTTTCGCCGGTGCGATCAAGGATCATCAGCGCGGCATCATTCTCGGCGACTCCAAGACCCATGGGAAGGGAACCGTCCAGCGGGTGATCGAGCTGGAGAAATACACCGCGTTTCTCGGCGCGAAAGTGCCGGTCGGCTCCATCAAGCTGACCAGCGCGAAATTCTACCGGATCAACGGAGAGTCCACCCAGCTCAAAGGCGTGACGCCGGACATCATCTACCCGTCTTTTTCCGATACGATGGACATCGGCGAGGAGAAACTGCCCCATGCGATGGCATGGGATACGATCCAGCCGCTGAACTACAATGTGTTCGATCCGGGTCTGAGCAATCTCATCCCCGTGCTGCGCGAACGTTCCGAGCGACGGATTCAGAACAACCCTGAATTCACAATGCTCAAGAAGGACATCGAGGCGTTCCGCAAGATCCGCGACCGGAAAAACATTTCCCTGAATCTGAAGAAGCGCTGGCAGGAGTATCTTGCCGAGAAAAAACTGCATGACGAGCAGGAGAAACTGATGCGTCTTGACACGGATGCCGCTCCCGATGCGTCGAAAAAGGAGATCAAGGATCTCTATCTGGACGAAACGCTCAATGTGGTGGCCGATTACATTTCGCTGAACGGCCGGCCCGCCGGTGCGATGGCGACCGTCACCGCAAAATAAACGGGAATGAGGCTCGATCAGGACAACTCCGGCATTCTGGTTCACCGCCTGCCCGCGTTGCGGATGCGGACCGTCCACCGTAACTATGGACTGTGGATCTTCCGTTTCGGGCGCGGCGGATGCAGTTCCGGTCATCCCGCTTCCTGGTGGCACGAGAATCCGCGCCGTTTTGAGTTTTATGCAATCTCGCACATGACCGCCGGAAAAGGGATTTTCTGGCGGCCCGATGCGCCCGCGCAGGAAATTCATCCCGGCCAGTGTGTCGTCGTGACACCGGGCACGATCCACAATTACGGCGGCATCGAGGGGGAATTCTATACGGAGGATACCGTCAATTTCACCGGAGAGCTCGCCGTGATGATGCAGCGCAGCGGCGTGATCCGCGACGGCGTCTACGATCTGGGGCTTTCCCATCGGCTGCTTGACGTGATCGAACTGGCGATGGAGCCTTCCGACCACTCCCAGATCAATGCGAACTTCGCCTTGCAGAAACTTCTGATGGAACTTTACAACCGCCGTGCCGCGCAGACCCGGCCCGACCGTTATCCGCAGATTGAGGAACTGGTGGCCCGGATCCGCGAGAATCCGGAAAAATGGTGGAGCATCAATGCCATGGCGGAATACTGCGATATGAGCGATGATCAGTTCCGGCGCGTTTTCATGAACCGCTTCGGCGTTCTTCCCAAACTCTACATCGACAAACTCCGCCTGAACAAAGCCGCCGAGCTCCTGATGGAAACCAATCTGAACGTTGCGGAAATCGCCGAGATGATGGGATATCAGGACGCGTTTCATTTCAGCCGCCGCTTCAAGGCCGTGATCGGATTTTCCCCGCAGCAGTACCGGCGCGAATTCGTGAGAATTTGAGTCCAGACGAAAGATTTCCGTCTTTTTTTCCGTCCCGCGCAGGCTTTTTTCCGGAATGATGCTACATTTCAGGATAGATGGAATTTCCAATGCAAACGATCTGGAGGTTTGGATCATGAAGGAAGAATCCCGCCCGTTGTGGGCTCCCTGGAGAATCAGCTTCATCCGTTCGGAAAAAACGCCCGGTTGCTTTTTATGCGGCAACCGGGAAATCCGCCCGGATTCCCCCGAGGAGGAGCTGATTGTCGCCCGTTACGCACACTGTTTCGCCATCCTGAACCGTTATCCCTACAATTCGGGGCATCTTCTGGTTGCGCCGTACCGGCATGTCGGCGATATTGCCGCGCTCGCGCCGGAGGAGCTTCACGAGATCATGGATGTCTGCGTCAAGGCGAAGAACACGCTTCAGAAGGTCATGCGCCCGCAGGCCTACAACATCGGCTTCAACCTCGGCGTCGCGGCCGGCGCGGGCGTTGCCGACCATCTGCATCTGCACATTGTTCCCCGCTGGACGGGCGACAACAACTTCATGCCCGTGATCGGCGATATCCGCGTCGTTCCAGAGGCGCTGCGCGATACCGCCGAACTGCTGCGGAAGGAGTGGGAGGCATGAGCGCGCCGGCGACGATTCTTCTCTGGAACGATCCCGCGAAAAACACTGCTCCGGCTCCCGAGCTCTGCTGTTATCTTCTGCCCGGAAACAGCAGTCCGCGCCCCGCCATACTTGTGATTCCCGGCGGCGGCTACGGATGCGTCTGCGAGGCGACCGAGGGCGAACCGATCGCAAGAAAATTCAATGAACTCGGATTCCATGCGTTTGTCCTTCACTACCGCGTGGCGCCGCACCGTTTCCCCGAACCGCAGGAGGATCTCTTCCGGGCAATCCGCCTGATCCGTGCCCGTTCTGAAGCATGGCGTGTCATCCCGGACCGTCTGGCGGTCTGCGGTTTTTCCGCAGGCGGACACCTTGCGGCTTCCGCGGGCACGCTCTTTGATGAAATTTCCGCTGACGCCGGAGATGATGCCGACGCGCAGAGCGCGCGTCCCGACGCAATGATTCTCTGCTATCCGGTGATCTCCTTTGCCCGTTTTGCGCATGAGGGATCGGGCAGGAATCTGCTCGGGGAACATTTTGGACAATGGAAGGAGCGGTTTTCACTGGAAACGCGCGTCACGGAAAAAACACCGCCCGCCTTCCTCTGGCATACGGCCGAGGATCAGCTTGTCCCGTGGCGGAACAGCGCAATGATGGCGGAAGCGCTGTACGAAAAGAAGATTCCGTGCAGTCTGCATATTTTCCCGCACGGAGGACACGGCATGCTTCTCGGGAACGGGACGCTCGATGTCGTCCAGTGGCCGGAGATGGCGAAACGCTTCCTGATCCGCACCTGCGGATTCGAAATTCCGCCGTTCAGCGTTTGAATGCGGCAACCTGTTCGGCAAAATGGCAGGCGCTGCAATGGCCCGGTGAGGCGCCCGGCACCTGCCGCAGAACGGGTTCCTCGGTCTCACAGCGCGCCTGGCGCATCGGGCAGCGCGGATGGAAGCGGCAGCCCTTCGGCGGGTCGAGCGGGGAAGGCACATCGCCTTTCAGCATGATCCGCCCGATCCTGTGTTTCGGATCCAGCGAGGGAACCGACGAGAGAAGCGCCTTCGTATACGGGTGCGCCGGGTTCGCGCAGAGCTCCCGCGCCGGGCCGGTCTCCGCGAGTTTTCCCAGATACATCACCATGATCCTGTGGCTGATGTGCTCGACAACCGCGAGATCATGCGCGATAAACAGAAACGCCACACGCGTCTGTTTCTGGATGTCCTGCAGGAGATTCACAATCTGCGACTGGACGCTGACATCCAGCGCGGACACCGGTTCATCCGCCACAATGAAGCGCGGATTGACCGCCAGCGCCCGTGCGATGCCGATTCTCTGGCGCTGGCCGCCGCTGAACTGGTGCGGGTAGCGCCGCGCATATTCCGGCTTGAGTCCGACAAGCGCAAGGAGTTCTCCGATGCGGTCCGCCCGTTCGGAGGCGTTCAAGTCCGTATGGAGCTTCAACGCCTCCTCGATGGCGGTGTAGACGCTCATGCGGGGATTCAGGGAGCCGTAGGGATCCTGGAAAATCATCTGGAACTCGCCGCGCATCCTCCGGAGTTTTTCCCCTTTGACTGCGCACAAGTCCATGCCGTCGAGGAGGATAGAGCCCCCTGTCGGCGGTTCGAGACGCATCAGGAGCCGTGCCATTGTGCTTTTCCCGCATCCGCTTTCCCCGACAAGCCCGAGCGTTTCACCCTCATTCAGTTCGAAGGAAACGTCGTCCAGTGCCTTGACGCAGCGTTTCGGTGCGAAAAGAGGGGAGGGGACGGGATAGTATTTTTTCAGATGTTCCACATGAAGAAGCGCCATGGCGTCAGCTCCTTTCGCGCGCCTTGTTCCGCACTCTTGCCAGAGAAACCTCCAGCAGCGTGTCCATCATCGGATCATCGGGAAGAAAGGTCCGGAGCGTTTCGTAGAGACGCTGTTCCACAAGATATTCCGCCGCGGCCGGATAATTGAGGTCCTGCGCCCAGGCGAAGATGGAGATTTTGAAGTCGTTCAGGTTGTGCATGGAAGCATGCGCGATCTGCCCGCCGTCGATCGCGGCCTGCGCCAGAGCTTTTGTAAAACCGGGCGTCTCCTCCATGCCGATTTTGACGGCGGCTTCCTGATACTCCTCCGGAGTTGCGAGAAAGTTGTTGATAATCCGGATGATGGAGAGTTTGTCCGCGTCCCGGACCAGTTTTGCAAACGGGAGGAATTCTCCGGGAATGTCCGGCGGCAGCACCCTCTTGTTGTGGTGCCGGACCGCAGTGGCGACCAGTTCGGTTTCCGCGCGGGAAAGTCCTTCGAGAGGAAACTTCTGCAGAAAGATTTCCGCACTGACTTCACCGTGATCGAAGGAGTCCGCGTCCCGGAACGTCCGGAACTCCCGGTACTGCCGGAAGCGCGAAACATCATGAAAGAGCGCGCAGAGAAACGCAAGGAAGCGTCCGCGCCCGCTGAATACGCCGCCCTCCCGCTCGGCGATCCGGTCGGAGATCGCACAGACGTCGAACGTGTGTGCAATCTTGAGCTGAATCGCCTGCGGGACGTTTTCCGGAGCGTCAGCGAACGAAAGCGCATAGCTCCGGAACTGTTCTTTCAGCAGAGGGTGATCCGCCTCGGTCAACATCTTCCGCCTCCGGCGGTTATTTGGCATACTCGACGGAGCGGGTTTCGCGGATGACCGTGACTTTGATCTGTCCCGGATAATTCATCTCTTTTTCGATCCGGCAGCAGATGTCGCGGCTGAGCACCTGTGCCTGTGCTTCGGTGATCTTCTCCGGCTGGACGACGACGCGGATTTCGCGCCCCGCCTGCAAGGCGAAGCAGGATTCCACGCCGGCGAACTCGTTGGCGATGTTCTCCAGCTGCTCCAGACGCTTGAGATAAAGTTCGGTCGTCTCGCTTCTGGCGCCGGGTCTGGAGGCGCTCAGCGCATCGCAGGCGTTCGCAAGCGCGGCGTAAATCGAGGTGCCCTCGACCTCCTCATGGTGCGCGGCGACAGCGTTGACGACATCCTTGGCTTCGTTGTGCTTGCGGAGGATGTCCGCACCGATCGCGGCATGGGTCCCTTCGACTTCATGGTCGACGGCTTTGCCGATGTCGTGGAAGAGTCCGATTCTGCGCGCCTTCTGTTCGTCAAGCCCGAGCTCGGCGGCGATCGCCCCCATGAAGGCGGCGGTTTCGATCGAGTGCTTGAGCACGTTCTGCGAGAAGCTGAAGCGGAACTGGAGTCTGCCCAGCAGATTGATGATCGGTTTTGGCACGCCCTGCACGCCGCAGTCGAGCACGGCTTTTTCGCCTGCGTCGAAGACCTCCTCGTCGATCTCCTTGCGGATCTTCTTGATGAGATCCTCGATTCTCGTCGGATGAATCCGTCCGTCGGAGATGAGTTTTTCGAGAAGGCGGCGTGCAATTTCCTTGCGGATCGGGTCGAAACAGGAGATGACGACCGCTTCAGGAGTATCGTCGATCAGGATGTTGACGCCGGTTGCGGCCTCGAGTGCGCGGATGTTGCGTCCCTCACGTCCGATGATGCGCCCTTTCATTTCGTCGCTGGGCAGCGGAATGGTTGCCGTGGTGCGCTCGTAGGTGCATTCGCCCGCGTAGCGCTGGATCGCGTGAACCAGCAGGCGCTGGGATTCGCGTTCGGCTTTCTGTTTGGCTTCGTCAACGATGTTGCGGATGAGAATGCCGCATTCGTTTTCGACTTCGCCTTTCAATTTGTCCAGCAGAAGGTTTTTGGCGCTTTCGCGGTCGAGTTCGGTGATGCGTTCGAGTTCATCAATCTGACGCGCGATTGCCTTTTTCATCTCCTCCTCACGTGCAGAGAGACGATCCTTGAGTGCGTCGATGTCACGCTCCTTGCGCTCCAGATTCCGGACTTTGGATTCGAAGGAATCCGCCTTCCGGTCGAGATTCTCCTCCTTCTGGGCGAGGCGGCGTTCGGAGGACTGGATTTCCCGGCGGCGCTCCTTCATTTCGTTCTCAAAATCCTCCTTGATTTTGAGAACATCGCTCTTGGCCGTGACCCTGGCCTCCCGGAGCAGGCGTTCCGCCTCTCGTTCGGCGTCGTTTTTCATTTTGTTCGCGGCGTCGATGGATTTCGATCCGGCCACCTTGACAAAGAGCAGGTGGAGAATGAAACCGACAATCAGCCCCGCGGCAGCGGGAATAACATAAATCATCGTAGTTCCTTTCCATGCAGGTTTTTGCAGTTCAATTGGTTCCGGCGGCGGACACACGATTCCGTCACGACGATGTCCAGAGGACGGTCGTGCGGTTCGGTCGGCAGCCCGGCGGTTTGCTGGCACTCGTAAAAGACTCCCGCGGACACTCCGTCCGTTCCGGCAAGGAGTCTGTCGTAGATTCCCTTGCCGCGTCCGAGCCTGGCGCAGTTCTCATCAAACGCCACACCCGGCACAAGCCAGAGCGCACTGTTCAGCAGTTTCTCTTCCACGACCGGAGCCTCTTTCGGCGGTTCCGGCATGTTCCATTTGCCGGGGACCGTTTTGAAGTCTCCGCCCAGCAGTGCCATTTCATAACTGGAATCGTCACGCCAGCGCGGCAGGCAGATGATCTTGCCCGCGGCGGCGGCGCGTTTGAGCAGCGGCATCAGATCCGGCTCGGTTCCATCGCCGGCATACGCCGCGATGACGGAAGCTTCCGCGAATTCCGGCAGAGCTTCCAGTTGTTTCAGAATGGCAGCATCGGCCGCGCATCTGACGGCGGGGGAAAGACTCTTTCTCAAAAGCAGTTTCTCCCGACGCAAAAGTTGTTTTTCAGATGGGTTCGACACCGTCATTTTCAAACTGTTCCCTGAAAGAGCAGCGGCGGCAGCGGCAGAGCGCGCGCGGATACACACAACCTGTCAATACCGCCTGGGGTTGAATGGTTTCGGCGCATGCCGGAAGGAGGAGTGTCGAGTCCGTGCGGAGAAAAAATCAGAACAGCGGAATTCCCCACGGGGTGTCCGTCTGCTGTTTTCCCGGTCATGTCAACAAAAAACTGCTTCATCTGGTTGCACCGTGCCATGAAGCGGAACGGAGAGCCGATGATCTGAAAAAATCGTGTGTTACGTCATATTTTCATAAAAAGAAAACTTGGAAAAATGCCGCATGGCGTTTTTCTTGCGGTTGTACACATTCCCAAGGCTCCGGCGGAAGAACGATCCTGCCCGGGGCTGGAGAGGTGCGCATCGTTTTTCAATTCAGCAAATATTTCCATCTGTCACGAGACTTTCAGGTCAAACATGCAATCCGAATTCGCCTGATTGCTTTTCATAATATATTAACGTCGCGTGTGCGGAAAAAAACCGTTTCGCACATGCGGCCCTTCTGAAAAAGAACAATAATCCATTGTGGAAAAAATAAAAGCGGAAAACGGAGAATATTTCATTTTTTTTGAAGATTTTTCTGTCGTCCGGAGAAGAAAGAGAGTTTTTTTCATACTCAAGGCGGATTTTTACAGATGCGGCGCATGCTGTTTCCGGTAGAGTGCCGGCGGTGCGCCATAGAGTTTTTTGAAGCGCCGTGAGAAATGGAAGCGGTCTTTGACGCCGATCAGGTCACAGATCTCGTCGATCGAAAATGCCTGTGATTCCAGCAGCCGGGAGGCGTAACTGTATCGCAGCTGAAGCAGATACTGATAAGGGGTGCTCCCCGTGATTTCCCGGAACTGTCGCAGAAAGGCGTTGGGCGCCATCCTTGCCCGGACGGCGAGCAGGTCGATGGAATGCTCCTTCTGCAGGTTTTCCCGCAGGTAATCGCAGACTGCTGCAATTCGCTTGTCGGAATTGAGTTCGGTCAGCGCTTCCGGGGGGAGCAGTGCCATGGCGCATCCCGCGATTGCAATGGCAAGCAGTTTCGCCTGGGCCCTTCCCGCGTCCTCCTTGTGTTCCAGAAGATGGCTCAGACGCGCGAGCAACGTCCGCATATCGTCGCTGACGGGCAGCTCGTTGTAGGGATAATCCGGATTCCCCGCGATCTGTGTCATTTCAAAATGCAGATAAAGCTGGACGGGTTCTCCCGTGCACCAGGTCTCCAGGTCGCAGTTCGGAGGAAGGAGATAGACGCGGTCCGGCTGGAGCTCCACTTTTTTTCGGCCGGCGTAGATTCCCGCTCCGGGACTGTCATGATAATAAAGACGCCAGTAGTGTCCGCCGAGATTCAGGGAATTCCAGAACTTTCCCAGACGTACATAGCCGACGGAATTCATGCGAAGCTGCGGATACTCCAGAATCGCCGCATTGATTTTATTCATAATTTACTGTGCTTTATTCATAGTTGATCGATTGAATTCTTTCATAAAATAGCCTATTGTTTCCAAAGTTGCAACCCGACAAAGTCAAAAAAGGCGAAAAAGGAGGCTGAAATGACGGATTTCGGAAAAGGCGACACAAGCTGGTTTACCCATGACCGCTTCGGAATGTTCATTCACTGGGGACTCTATTCCATGCCGGGACGGCATGAGTGGGTTCGGAATTACGAGGAGATTCCGGATGAGGCGTATGAGAAATATTTTGAACGCTTCAATCCCGACCTTTTTGATCCGAAGGAGTGGGCGAAAGCCGCACGCGAAGCAGGGATGAAGTACTTTGTCATCACGACCAAACACCATGAGGGATTCTGCATGTGGGATTCCAGATACACCGATTACAAGGTGACGAACACCCCGTGCGGACGCGATCTGCTCCGCGAGATCGTCGATGCGTTCCGGGCGGAAGGTCTGCGCGTCGGCTTCTACCACTCGCTGATCGACTGGCATCACCCCGACTTCACCGTCGATTCCGTGCATCCCCTCCGCAACCGCCCCGACCGCGAGGCGCTCAACGCCGGACGTGACATGGCGCGTTACCGCGAATACCTTCACAACCAGGTCCGCGAACTGCTGACCGGATACGGGAAAATCGACATCATCTGGTTTGATTTCTCCTATCCGCTGTGGGAATCAGGAAAGGGGCATCTCGACTGGGATTCCGAGGGACTGGTGAAAATGATCCGCGAACTCCAGCCTGGCATCATCATCAACAACCGTCTGGATCTGCCCGGCGCCGGCGATGTTACGACTCCGGAACAGAATACGCCGGATGATCCCGTGACCGACGCCGACGGCAATCCCGTTGTCTGGGAAGGTTGCCAGACCGTCTCCGGTTCCGGGGGTTATCATCGCGACGAACTGACCTGGAAGTCGATGAAGCAGTGCATCGACCTGCTGATCAACCATGTCTGCCGCAACGGCAATCTTCTGATGAATGTCGGACCGACCTCAAGAGGCTATCTCGACGGCCGGGCGATGGAACGTCTGAAAGGGTTTGCAGAGTGGATGAAATATCATTCCCGTTCCATTTACGGCTGCGGCATGGCCGAAGGTCTGCTCGAACCGCGCGACTGCCGCTATACCTTCAATCCGGAGACGAACCGCCTTTATCTTCATATTATGAACTGGCCTTTCAAACATGTTACATTGAAAGGCCTCTCCGGCAAAGTGGCATATGCCCAGTTCCTTCATGATGGAAGCGAAGTGAAGATCCGTGATGCCGCCGACAGGGCCGTACATTCCGGACTGCTTCACAAAACTGTCCAGGGCGCCGTTACACTGGAACTTCCTGTCGTGAAGCCGCCGGTCGAAGTTCCTGTGATTGAAATTTTTCTGAAATAAGTGCTGCGTCAAAGAGGCGTTCTCATCATCCGCGGAAGCGTGGCGGGGAATCCCCGGACTTCCGCGGATCTTTTTTTGCTGTCCGGCTGTCCCTGTCGTCGCCGGCACTCAAAAGAAAAACAGACATACCCATACCGCAGGCGATACGGGTGTGTCTGTTCAGGCAGGACGGCCCTGCCGATATTTCCTCGAGAGAATCACTCCGGAAGATGGAACGCCTTGATGAGATCCTTCTTCTGCTCTTCCGTGATCGGCTTGACGCCGCCGAGACGTTTGGAGGCAAGGAGGCTGTTGGCGCAGAATTCCGCGACTTCCAGACGGTCGAACGCCTGGAGCAGTGTGGATCCGACCGTCAGCAGACAGTCGTTGCGCAGCATGATGACCGGCGCGTTCGGCGCAATTTTATTCACAGTTGCCATCGGATCCTTGTAATGTTCCGCGCAGGGGATGTCCACGATGTCGCGGAGCAGAATGTAGCTTTCCGGAATGGTCTTGGTGTCGATCTTTTCCTCCGTCACGGCGTATCCCATGATGTTCACGGGCTTGGAGACAATGATCGCGTTGACCCACGGATGGGTGTCGTAGATCGCCTTGAAGAAGCCGGCCGCACGGCTCGGAACCTTGCCCATTTCGCGGTAGTTGTCCTGGATCAGCACCAGTTCGTCGTTGCGCAGGTTCATGCGGTCAAGTCCCTTGGGCGTCACGAGGAACTGATCAGGAGACACGCGTGCGGAGAAGGTTCCGTCGGTGGAGAACGAGAGCATCCGGTTGTAGGAGCGGTTGATGAGTTTGACCATCTCCTCGCGGAGTTCGCACTCGCGCACGGAGTGTTCCGCCGGGATGAACTCGGGCATCAGCTTCTTTTCGAGCGTCCGGGAGAGGGCGCGGGTTTCCGCGTCAAGCGGTTTGATCTTGCCGAGCGCCTCGGCCTTGATTTCGATTCTCGCCAGATAGTCCAGCGTTTCAAAGCGCTCGAAGGCTTCGAGCAGGTCTTTTCCCGTCGTGCAGACGCCGTGGTTCTGGAGCAGGATGCAGTTGTGGCCCTTTTCGAATTCGGCGGAGACCAGGTTGCCGAGCGCCTCGCTTCCCGGAACCTCGTAACCGGCGAATCCGATGTCGCCGCAGATTTCGGAAGCCTTGGTCAGGAGCGAGGTGTTGGGCTTGCGGCCCGTGATGCTGAAGGCGACGAGCGCCGCCGGATGTGCGTGAAGGACCGCCTTGATGTCGGGGCGCAGTTTATAGATGTGGCGGTGGAACGGGAATTCGCTGGAGGGTTTGTGAATCCCCTCGATTGTGCCGTCGGCCTTGACGCAGACGATGTCTTCGGGGCGGAGCGTGCCTTTGTCCACGCTGCCGGGGCTGATCCACATGTTGCCCTCGTTGTCGAGGATTGAGAGATTGCCGCCGGAGGTGGTCGTCATGCCGTAGCCGTAAAGGCGCTTCATGATAAGGGTGATGAGGTCGCGCGGGTGCATCATTTCAAGATTCATGATCGACTCCTTGTTTTTGTTGGAACTGGAACATATACTTTACACTGCCTTTCGTGAAAACTCAATGCCGGATCACAAAAAATTCAATATTAATGTTCCCGGGAATTGTCAAACCCCGGAATCCGTGGTATAGTGATGAAAACTTTTGTATGAATTTCTGAATCCTGCATGGAGTTGTTTATGGTCCGGAAAATCATTGTCCTCGCCGTGATGTTTTTCACGCTGGCGCTCTGTCTTGCCGCCTGTGCGCCCGAGCGGGCGCATGAGGTGAAACTTCTGAAAGTCGCACAGGGGGCGGATCAGTATGCCCTGCCGGGAGAGACCTTCCCGCTGGATCTGCGGATCATCGCCTGCGGCCCCGAGGTGCGCGGTGTCGGCGGCAAGGTGCGCTCCGACGGCGTTCCCGGCGCGGTGATCCTGCTGACCCCTGCCGAGGGGTCCGACCTGACCATTGAACCAGCGCGTGTGGAAACGGACATCACCGGCACGGTTTCGGTGCGGATCACCGCCGGGAAAAAGGTCGGGGACAACTACATCCGCGTGATTCCCGCAGGTTTCGAGGACCGCTCCATTCTGGTCCGCGTCGGCGTCGGAGCGAAACTCTCCGGCGGCGAGCAGGAGGGATGGGTCAACAGCCTCCTTCCCGATCCGCTTTCGATCCGCCTTGTGCGTCCGGACGGAGGGCCGGCTTCTCATGTTCCGGTTTATTTCAGCGTCATAGCTTCGCCCGAGGATGTCAACACTGCAAGGGTGCTGACCCGTTCCGCAGTAACCGATGACAACGGCGTTGCGCAGACGCATGTGCAGCTCGGCGGCGCGACCGGCGAATACCGGATCGCCGTCGAGGTTGCCGACCCGAAAAGCGGCTACTTCATGCGTCTTGCCCAGATGCGGGTGCTCGGCATTGATCTGGTCACGGTGATCATCGGCGTGATCGGCGGGCTCGCCTTCTTCATCTTCGGCATGCAGCTGATGGCGGAAGGGCTTCAGCAGATCGCCGGAGAGAACATGAAGAAATTCCTCCAGTATTTCTCCCGGAACGGACTGGTCGCCGTGCTGGCCGGAACCGTCGTCACGGCGGTCATTCAGTCGTCCAGCGCGACGACCGTGATGGTGATCGGCTTCATCAACGCCGGACTCCTGACGCTGCGCCAGTCGATCGGGATCATCTTCGGCGCGAACATCGGAACCACCGTGACCGCGCAGATCATCTCCTTCAACCTTTCGGGGCTTGCGCTTCCGGCGGTCGCCGTCGGATTTCTGGTGATGGTTTCGAAAAACCGCGTTGTCAGGGGATGGGGTTCGTCGATTCTCGGCTTCGGGCTGATCTTCTTCGGCATGTCGATGATGAGCAATGAACTGCGGACGCTCGGAACGTTTCCCTCGTTCGTGAACTTCTTCAGGCTCTTCGACTGCGCTCCGCATACATACGGCGGATTCATGCCGCTCGGCGCGGTGCTCGGCGCGATCGGAATCGGAATGCTTGCCACATTCCTGATCCAGTCCAGCGCGGCGGCGGTCGGCATCATCCTTGCGCTCTCCGCGGGCGGGCTGGTCAACTTCTATACGGCGGTTCCGCTGCTGATCGGGACGAACATCGGGACCACGATCACGGCGTGGCTTGCCTCGCTCGGCGCGAACCGCGTCGCGAAACAGTCCGCGCTGGCGCATTTCCTATTCAACGTCATCGGGGCGCTCCTGATGGTGATTCTCTTCTATGTCCCCTGCGGCGAGGCGCGGACATCGGTCTTTCTTTATTTCGTCAACATGATTACGCCAGGAAACGCCTTCGCGCCCGTTCCGCAGAACATCGAGCGGCATATTGCGATGGCGCATACGCTGTTCAACATCGTCACGGTGATCGCGCTCTTCCCGTTCATGGGGTGGTTCGCGCACCTCTGCGAATGGATCCTGCCGGTGCATGACGAAGCCTCGCTCAAGACCCATACGCTCGAACCTCTGCTCCTGAAAACGCCGTCCGTGGCACTGGAGCAGACGGTTGTCGAAATCCGCAAGATGGTCTCCCGCTCCTGGAAGATGATCGACCGCGTGGTCAACAGTCATTTCCTCTCCGTGAATGTGGATGCCGACGCCTTCCGAGAACTCCGCGAACAGGAGCAGAAGATCGACGACATGCAGACGGCGATCACGAATTATCTCGTGCAGATCACCCGCCGCCCGCTGACCCAGCACCAGTCCGACCTGATCCCGCTTCTGATGCACTGCACCAACGACGCCGAACGGATCGCCGACCATACGGAAAACATCATGAAGCTCACGAAACGCATGGCCAAGGCGAATGCCGCGCTCTCCGATGTGGCGAAGGCGGATCTGGCAAGGCTCTGGGAACTGCTCAACTCGCAGGCGAACAACGTCCGGATCGCCCTTGCCGGAACGGACAAGGAGAGCGTATTGTCCGCTCTGAAGGAGGAGAAGAAGATCAACAAGCTGGCCAAACGCTACGAGAAGGATTACATGCGCAATCAGGATACCATCCGTGGAATCGATCCCGCGCAGACCACGCTTTCCGATGATGCAGCCGAGGCGGTCGGCGAGGAGATTTCCACGCTTGCCATGGAGAACGAGGAGGAGATCAACCAGCTGACGAAACGCTATGAGCAGTCGCACATCGAACGCCGCAACGAGGGCAAGTGCGCGGTCGAGGCAAGCGTCATTTTCATCGAAATGCTCTGGGAGCTCGAACGCATCGGCGACCATCTCGCGAACATCGCCGTCCGCGCTCCCGAAATCCAGAAACATTATTTTGCAATGAAATAAACGTGCACTGCACGGAACAGCAGGAGGACTCTTATGCTTGACAAAACAGTGTTTCAAACGCGATATCATGAAATCCGTCCGGAGGAGATCAGCCGGAACGTCTTCGACCTGATCGGGAAGGACTGGCTTCTTGTGACCGGCGGCACACCGGAATCGTTCAATTCCATGACCGCGTCGTGGGGCGGTCTCGGCGTGCTCTGGAACAAGCCGGTTGCGTTTGTCTTCATCCGCAGGACACGCCACACGCTTTCGTTTCTGGAAGAGAAAACGGACTTTTCGCTTTCCGTCTACCCGGAACAGTACCGGAACGAACTGCTTCATATTTTCGGAAGGAAGTCCGGGCGCGACTGCGACAAGGCGGCGGAAAGCGGATTCACGCCTGTTGAGACGCCGTCCGGTACGGTCGCCTATGCCGAGGCCTCGCTTGTGATGTCCTGCCGGAAGCTCTACGCCGGGCAGCTTTTCAAGGAGAACATTCTCGACCTGACGGCGAAAACCACGATGTACGCGCCCGACGAGGAGGCGCACAAGATGTTCATCGCCGAGATCGCCGGAGTCTGGATCCGCAACGGAAAGTGATACGGCTCCCGCAATGAGAATTGCGGAATGACAATGAGAAGGAGCCGAGGAATGAGAAAATACCTGTTCAGCCTGTTTTTCCTGTTCTGCTGCGCATGTGCCCTCTGCGCGGAGAAAACCGAATCCTGGAAAATTGCCGACGGCGCCGTTTATAGCAGTGTCAGCCGTCCGGAAGAGCCGTATGAGATCAGGGTGATCCGGATTGCGCGGAACAATCCCGATCTGGCTGTGGACATGGTGATGGCGAAGGATTCTCTGCGCGGGCTTGAGTCGGTTGCCGAGGCGGCGATGCGGATGGAGAAAAAAGGCAGACAGGTGATTGCCGGCGTCAACGGTGACTTTTATTTTATGTCGAATCATGAGAAAGTCGGACTTCCGCTCGGTCCATC
This sequence comes from uncultured Lentisphaeria bacterium, assembly GCA_949287225.1. Taxonomy (GTDB): domain Bacteria; phylum Verrucomicrobiota; class Lentisphaeria; order Victivallales; family UBA1829; genus UBA11452. The sequence continues at coordinate 9,070 of CASEFP010000014.1, read as the reverse complement.
CGTTTCGAATGGAAAACTTTATACATCCGGTTCCACAAAAGGCGCGTTTTACATCGCCGATGACGGAATCCCCCGGATCGGCACTCTGACGTTCGAGGGATTCGTGGAGTCGCAGGGGAAGCGCATTGCGCTTCGTTTCTTCAACTGGGAGGATTCGAGCCGGAATGCGCGGAGTGTCAGACAGCCAGACCAGAAACGGGGAAACGCCGTGACGCTGTTCTCCTCCGACTGGAAATGGAAGATTCCCTATTCTGGAGTCAGGGTAAGGCTTGATCTGCCCTTTTCGGGGACAAGCTGCGTCCGGACCGGCGTCGTGACGGGTCCATTCCGACCGGATGAGTCCGTTTCCGGGGATCCGCGCGAGGCTGTTCTCGTCGGAACGGGAAGCCGGCAAAGCGAAATCCTGGCGCTGACGGGAAAGGTGAGGATCTCGTTCGGATTTGCCGAATGCACTCGTCCGATCCGGACAAGTCTGGGATCGTGGGAGGTGCTCCTCCGGAACGGCGTGATCCTTCCGAAGGACAATCCGAAAGCGCCGCGCCACCCGCGGACGATGATCGGCTTCAACAGGAACGAAATCTTTTTTGTCACTGTGGACGGCCGTCAGGAAGGATGGTCGAAAGGGATGCGCTCCTTTGATCAGGCTCTCCTGATGCGTGAACTCGGCTGCACCGACGCGTGCAACATCGACGGCGGCGGAAGCACTACCGCGTGGGTGCGCGGGATGTGCGTCAACCGTCCTTCCGACGGGCGGATGCGCCGCAACGCCAATGCAACGCTGATTTCAACGCGCCGCAAGCTCCCCCCTCTGGACAGGCCGCTGCTTCCTCCTGTTTCCCGTAATCCGTGAGCATGCAGTATTCCCTTCTGGTATCCACTGCCGCCGCATGAGCAGAGAAGCTTTTCTGACTTTCCTTAAAAGGGAAAAACAGGGAATGACTCCGTATTTTTTCCGTCTGAAAGCCAACCCGGGGAGATGGGGAACTGCCCCCATTGAATAAATCCTGTTTTTTTTGTTTCCACCCCTTGACGATTTTATGATTCTGTGGTATAATTAAAATCAACCAGAGGAAAACTGACAGGATCATGAAATCGGAAGAATCGAAACAGAAAAAGATTGCGCTGCGCGGCCGTCTCCTGAAATATCTGGAGCAGCACGGCGAAGGGGGCAGAGTGCCGCCGGAGCGGGAGTTGAGTCTTGCCCTGAACGTGAACCGCTATCTGCTTCGGAACTGCGTCCGGGATCTGATTCAGGAAGGTGTGATGATCCGGAAACCGCGCCGCGGGACTTTTCTGATCTCCCGGCCCGACATGCAGAAACGGATCGGGATTGTGCTTGAAAACGGCGAAACATCTCCGTATATCAATCATCTTTCAATGTTCGACGGGGTGATTGATGCTCTGGATGAAGCGGACTGTCAGGTGCGCCTCATTAATTTTTCCCGCTGTGAACAATTTGCATCACTTTTCCGGCAGTATTGTCTTGACGGCTGTGCCTGGCTGAATCCTTCCGAGAAGGAGCAGAAATATATAGCCTCTCTGCCGGCGGATATCAGAAAAAAGATAGTGGTTGCATCCAATGACGATCCGACTCTTCTGCAAAAGCGTCTCGGAAAGCAGTTTTCCGCCCTCGACTGGGAGAATATGAGCCGGACGCGGGCGGAATATTTCATTCGGCGCGGACATACCCGGATCGCTTATCTTTCTGTCCGGACATGGACCTATAACTGTTTTTGCTCCGTTTTGAAAGAGCACGGCCTGCCATGGAATGAAGACTGCCTGATTGACAGGGTCGAGGATATCTCCGGGCGTCTTCCCTTGCTGATAAAGAAATACGGGATCAATGCCATACTCTGTAATGGCAGTTTTTTTCACGAGATGTTCCGGACCCTTGACAATATGCCAGAATCCCAGTTTGATTTGAGCGTTGAAAATGTATCCAGTATCCGTTTTCTTCAGCGGCAGTATCCCCGTGTGAAAGTGAACTTCATGTTTGAAAATGCCCATTGCTACAGGAGAAAGATCGGGAACAGTGCGGTGAAAATTTTGCTTCGTGCACTGGAATGCGGGGAATTGCAGGAGCCCGTTCTGGTTGCTGCCGCTCTTGTCTGATTTTTTCAGAAAATATCATATTTAAGGAAAAGGTGCAGAATGAAACAGGAAACAGAAAAAACTTACGGTGTCTTCGGAAGAAGATGTGCAAATCGCATTTTTACATTGATAGAGCTTCTTGTCGTTATTGCAATCATTGCGATTCTCGCCGCCATGCTGCTCCCGGCGCTTCAGGCTGCACGGGAGAAAGCGCGTGCAGCCAGTTGTATCAGCAATCTGAAACAGCACGGAACCGCGTTTCAGATGTATTTTGGCGATTACAAGGAACGGATGATTCCGAAAATAGTGCTTGTCCCACAGCGGAAAACCTGGGCGGATCTGCTTTTTCCTTATCTGGGAGGACAAGATCGTCCCAATGTGGATTACAACAAGCGTCTGAAAGTGATGAACTGCCCTTCGATGACTTCGCTGGGGAAATGCTCAGATTCCACCGCGCATCTGGCTTACGGAATGAATGCGTTCTTCGGGGTGACTGGCGGACGTTCCGACTGCGTGGATCCGGCGACGATTCTGATTTCAAAAATTCCGTTCCCGACAAAGCATCTTCTTCTCAGCGAGGATGCCCGCCGACAGGATGCCGATGAGAGTTCCGGACATTACGGTGTCTATCCATCTCTGGCCCGGCCTTATCTGAGAAATCAGGAGGAGAGCCATAGCGGCATGGTGAATGTGTTGTTTATCGCGGGGAATGTACAGGCAGTGAAACTTCTTCAATTGATCCGGGTGGGAAGCACAGGTGGTTTTTCGAAGATTCTCCCGTGGAATACTCTGTTGAATCCAGCCCCTGAAAGTGCGCTCTGAGGATTTGAAAACGAATTTTGAAATCGGTGATGTTCATGGCAAAAGTGATGATTTTGATTTTATACTGCATGGTTTTCAGCATATTCGGTGAAGGCTATCTGGCAAAAGACGGGAAAACTTCTTATTCGATTGTCTTTGTGCCTTCCTCCGCGGAGGCGGCAAAGGAGCTGAAAACCTATCTCGACAGGATCACCGGCGCGGATTTTCCCCTTGTCGCAGAGACGGCGTTTTCAGGCCGGACTCCGGCGCTCCATGTGGGGGAGACAGCATTTGCTCGAAAGAATGCCGCTTTGCGGAAACGCTTTGCTCCGGAGGAATGGAGCTATTTGACTGTCGGGAAGAATATGGTTTTCCGGGGGGGCGGGAAGAACGGTTCCCTCTTTGCTGTGCTGCGTTTTCTGGAAGATGAGCTTGGGGTTCACTGGTTCACGTTCGAGTCGGAGTATGTTCCGGAAATCCGGGCCCTTGTTCTGAAAAAGTGGCAGAAGCAAGGGAGACCTGTCTTCCTGACGCGCTCGATTTATACTCCGGCCTGGGGACAGGGAGTGAAAATGTGGCAGAAAACATTGCCGAGGTTCATTCTGCGGAATTTCGGAACGGATTACAGTTCTTCCCTGCGCATGACAAATTTGTATCCGGGATGCCATAATTTTTATTTTTTCGTTGACCCCGATCTCTATTTCAAAAGTCACCCGGAATATTTTTCGATGGATGCGAGCGGCAAACGCAGCCGCGGTCGATCCCGGCAGGTGGGTGCACAACTGTGCCTGAGCAACCGTGAGGTCTGGAAGATCGCGCTGGATTCCCTCCGCGCCTTCATCAAAAAGGACCGCGAAACGCTTCCCCGGGAGAAATGGCCTGTTATTTATGATATTTCGCAGAACGACGACACAGCGTTTCTCTGTCTCTGCCCCGAATGCAAGGCTGTTTCGGAAAAAGCCGGGAGCGATGCCGGACTGATTCTGCCGTTCATCAATTTCATTGCCGAAGCGATTGCAAAGGAGTATCCGGATGTCATCATCCGGACATTTGCCTACGTGTCCAGTGAAAAACCTCCTATGGGCATCACGCCTGCAAAAAATGTCTGCATCCGCTGGTGCGACCTCTATACCCGGAGTGACTGCTATCGCCCGCTCACACATCCCTTCAACGCAGCTCAGCGGGCCAATCTTGAGGCTTGGCACAAACGCGGGGCGAAACTGGCTGTCTGGGACTACTGGAACATGGGAATTTTTCCCGGACCCTATTTTGAGCCCCCGCGCGTGGAAACCATGCTGGATGCGATCGCCCCGGACATCCGCTTTTTTCAGAAAAACGGCGTGCGGTTTTATTTTACGGAAGCGGAAACCCATCTGGAGCGCAATCCGCAGAATTTCATTGATCTGCAAGTCTGGCTCGGATACAAGCTGCTGGAAAATCCCGCGCGCGACGAGGAGAAACTCATCACGCTTTTTATGGATAAGCACTATGGACCCGCGGGGGCTCCGATGAAGGAGTTTCTCGCCTTTCTGCGCAAGGCGGTCAAGGAGGAGAAAAAGCCCCTTTTCTATATCATGAATCCGGTCCGGGAATATCAGACTCCGGCATTTCTGAAAAAGACATATGAGACGCTGAAACGGGCGCAGTCGATGACGGAGCCGGGGAGTTCCCACCGCCTTCGCGTCAACAAGGAGCTGATCACACCGATTGCCGTCATGCTTTATAATCCGCTTCTGAATCCGGGATTCGATAAGAAGAAACTGCTGAACGAGTATGCTGTGCTCCGGCGCGAACGGATCAATGCCTGGGCGGATGACGCGAAGAAGGCGCCGTTCCTCAAACGCCTGGACGACGATCTGCAAAAACTCTCGCTCGAAATCCCGACGCCGGAACAGTTTACCTCTCTTCCGCCGGACAGGATCCGCAAGTTCGCATATCCGGTCTTTTCCCGCGTGGAAGACGATCCCGATTCCGTGATGGGGAAAGCAATGGCGAGCCCGGACATTCCCGAACGCCATAACCGGAAGCAAGCCGGGCCGGGCAGTTTGTATCCGACCTGGTTCGGACTCTATGACAGCGACACAAAAAAATCTCTCCAGCTTCGCCTGAACGATTATCCGAAGGACGAAAAATACCACTGGTACCGCGTCGGGAAGTTTGATTTCGGAGGCAACACCTTCCTGTGGGGCTTCTTCTGGCTGACACGGGCGGATTTGCGTTCCGTATGGACCAACGCCGACGGTCTGCCCGGATTCAATACATGGACCGTCTGGATTTCCGTCAAGATCACCGGACCGGAATATGTGCCGGGATCAAAGAAGGAAAATAAAATTTTCCTCGATCAGGTCATTCTGACGAAGGAGTGAAGAAATACGGAAGGGGGCTGGTTCATGATTTTTTCCGATGACGGCGATCGGGAAAATCATGACGTCAACCTTGTGTTGCTGATTGCCGTGTGGAAAATTCTGCAATAAAGCTCAGGCTTTTTCCAACAGTGCGCCGAACGCCCCGTCGTGTGCCTCGGACGGCAGGAAAAGCGCCTGTTTCTTCAGTGTGAAATCCGGATGCAGCGCAAGGAAATTTTCGATCTGCAATGTGTTTTCCTCCGGTTCGATGCTGCATGTGGAGTAGAGCAGACGTCCGCCGGGGCGCACCAGACGCGAGAGCGAATCAAGAATATCCGCCTGGAGGAGCGTGAGCTCCGTGACCCGTTTGAGGTGATAGCGCCAGGGCGCATCGGGCCGTCTGCGGATCACGCCGCTGTTGCTGCACGGAACATCCGCCAGAATCAGGTCGAACGATGCCGCATCAAACGGATTCTCCTGTGCGGACGCCTGAACCGTGCGGGCGCGGATTCCGGCACGTTTCAGATTGATGTTCAGCTGCCGCAGACGCTGCGGGGAGCGGTCGGCGGCGGTCAGCTTGAGATCGCGTCTGGCGGCAAGGTCGGAAAGCATGATCGTTTTTCCTCCCGGTGCCGCGCATGCGTCAAGCACACGTCCTGATACGTCACCGTCCAGGAGCGAGAGCGCAAGTGAAGTTGCCGGATCCTGCACATAAACCAATCCCTGTTCCAGCCATTTTTTCCGGAAGAAGCCGTCCGGATCAGCGGTCTGGTAAAAACGGAAATCCTTCGGCAGGTCGTCTGTGAGAATTGGTGTGCAGCTCAGTTCATGCAGTTCCTCCTCGGGCAGCTCCGCCCGGAGGCGGAAGGCCGGAGGCGGATTCGAGGCGTAACAGGAGAGCAGGCGCGCGGTCGTCTCCCTGCCGAACTGGGCAAGCCATTTTTCGCGGAGAGCCTCCGGAAAGGAGTACGGCGGAATTTTTTTTGCTTCGGGCGAAGCCAGCACCGCGCGAAGGATCGCGTTGACAAAGGATCCCGGACCATGCCCGAAGCGGTGCTTGACCGAATCGACCGCGATATTCACGGCGGACTGCGGCGCGATTCCGGTCTGGAACAGCGCCTGTGTCAGCGCACACGCCACGACCACACGCATTTCCTGTTTTACATTGCCTCGCCGGGCGTGATTCCGGATCAGGGTGTCGATGAATCCCTTGTGGCGGAAGTATTCAAAAAGAAGCGAGGCGACAGCGGATTTCTCATGCCCGTTTTCCGCCCGGAGCTGTTCCAGGCAGTCGTCCAGCGTGGCATTTCCGCTTTCCCATTCCTTCAGGGATTCCGCGCCGCGTTCGAGTATTTTTTCAGAGACACTGTTTCGTTTGATCATCATTTCACCTTTTGTCCGATGGTAAAATAGCGCAAAATTGCGATTTTTCATCTTTTTTTATTCACAAAATGGCGGATTTATGATATATTATCCCGTATGCGGCAGGAAAAACGCCGTTTTCCTGATGTCAACCAATGGAGTGAAAAATGCTGAACGATAAAATCGCCTTCATCGGCGCGGGCAGGATGGCCTGCGCGATTGCCAGCGGACTGCGCGCAAAGGGCGTGCCCGCCGAACAGATTTCCGCCTATGATCCCGCTGAGTCGGCGGTGAAATCCTTTACCGCGCTGACAGGCGCGGCATGTGCCGCTTCGATGGGCGAAGCCTTGAAGAATGCCCGGATTGTGATTTTTGCCGTCAAGCCGCAGTATGCGGTTTCCGCCTTCGACGAGGCGCGCGAATTTCTGAATGAAAAACTGCTGATCTCCATTGCGGCGGGGCTTACCATCAGCCGCCTGACGGAGCTTTCGGGGGGGCTCTCGAGGATCATCCGCGTGATGCCGAACACCCCGGCGCTGGTCGGAGCGGGCATGAGCTGTTACTGCGGGGCGCCCGGGGCGACGGAGGAGGATCTCACGAAAGCATCGGAAATCCTCTCCTCGTTCGGGCTCTGCCGCAAGGTGCCGGAATCCATGCTTGACGCCGTCACGGGACTCAGCGGAAGCGGGCCCGCGTATGTATTGGAATTCATTATGGCGCTGGCGGACGGCGGCGTGTATGCCGGACTTCCGCGCGATGCCGCGATTGAACTTGCCGCGCAGACCGTATTCGGCAGTGCGCTGATGGTTCTCAAGCGCGGAAATGAGCATCCCGCCGTGCTCCGCGACGCTGTGATTTCTCCCGGCGGAACCACCGCGCGCGGCGTGGCGGCGCTCGACGAGGGCGCTTTCCGCAGTGTCGTGATGAGGGCCGTGATCGCGGCGGCGGAACGTTCGGCGGAACTCGGAAGAAAGTGACTGCTTCGGCCATGCCTGCCTGGGATCGGCTGCCGCGCGGGGGGACGTCGAAGTGTGCGGCGGTCCGCCTTTCGGAGAAGGGGCTCCGGAGCATCCGGCGGAGACACCCGTGGATTTTCGCAGACTCCGTCGAAAAGCTTTCCCCCGATGCGAAACCGGGGGATGTCGCGGTCATTTACGACGGGAAAAAGATTGTCGGCGCCGGCCTTGCTGATCCCGATTCCCTTGTGCGTGTGCGTGTTCTCGCTTTCGGTGCGTCGCGCGAGAAGGTCGGGCCGGAGCTGTTCCGGCGCCTTGCCGCATCCGCGGCGGAACGCCGGACAGGGGTGCTGAGCGCTGAAACCGATGCGTGCCGTCTGCTCAACGGCGAGTCGGACGGATTTCCCGGACTCGTGGCGGACAAATACGCCGATGTGCTGGTGCTGAAAGTATATACGGGCGCATTTCTTCCGCATATCGGGGATGTTGCGGACGCGCTGGCTCTGCAGTATCCGGATCTGAAGCGCCTCGCCCTGCGCTTTTCGCGCGAAATCTCTTCCATGAGTGAAGCGAAACGCCTTGGTCTGAGTGACGGAATGCTCTTTTCCTCCGATCCCGCCTGGAACGGCGAAGTCGTTTTTCTCGAAAACGGGCTCCGCTTTTCCGCCGATGTGAAATGCGGACAGAAGACCGGTTTTTTTCTGGATCAGCGCGAAAACCGGGCGAGGGCGGGGGCGCTTGCCGCCGGTGCCGCTTCGGTGCTGAATGTCTTTTCCTATTCCGGCGGATTTTCGCTTTATGCGGCGAAAAACGGCGCAGCACAGGTGACGGACATTGATTTCAACCGTCACGCGATCGAAGCCTCCATGCGGAATTTTGAACTCAATTCCGGGATTCCGGCCGTCGCGCGCTGCCGTCACCGGGGGATTGCCGACGACGCCTTTCACGCGATGAACGAACTGGAACAGGCACGGGAGCGTTTTTCTGTTGTGATTGTCGATCCGCCTTCGTTTGCGAAACGTTCTTCGGAGCGCGCGCAGGCGCTGAAATCCTATTCCCGTCTGGCGAAATCCGCGGTCAAGCTTCTGGCGCGGAACGGGATTCTTGTTTTCGCCTCGTGTTCCAGCCGTGTGGGGGCGGACGAACTCTTTGAGGAGGTGCATCGCGCCGCTGCGGACGCGGGGCGTCCGCTGACGGAATTTGACCGCCGTGCCGAGGCGCCTGATCATCCCGCGCTGTTTCCCGAATCGCACTATCTCAAATGTCTTTACGCCCGCGTTTCCGGATGACGGAATCCGCATGGGAATTGGTTCTGCATGAAAAATGAAAAAAGGAAAAAAGATAAAAAAGGAGTTGACATTCCATTCCGCGAGGTTTTATTCATTTGGGTTCAATACCTCGCCCCTTGGGGCGACTTTATATTCTTCGTTTTTCCATTTTTGCATCCGGCTCGTTTACGAGCCGTGTAAGAGCGGGCGTAATACCCCGATGCTTTGCGTCGGGGATAGCCTGCTC
>CASEFP010000013.1 GCA_949287225.1 uncultured Lentisphaeria bacterium | reverse complement strand
CTTCTCGGGCGAAGTGCCGATGTCGGCAAGAAGCCGGAGCACTCCCTTCCGGCATCCGACCGCCCATTGCGGCAGAACCATTTTCAGTTTCGCACCGCCGCGGACGATGCTGTACCAGTTCACCTCCTGCGGATTCATGCGCAGAGATTCCACCTCGGTCCCCTCGGCGAACTGATCATTCGAAAGAAACGCTTCCGACGTCTCTTTCTTCACCTCGTCGGACTCCATTTCCGCGTGACGCGTTCCGGACAGCCAGACGCCGAAGCGGTCTGCGGCGATCAGGTGGCTGCGTCCGAGCGTCAGATCTCCCAGCAGAAAAATGCCGCTCAAAAACGCGATGTACAGCGGAATCACAAGGGCCGTCTCCATCAGGACCGATCCCTGTGCGCCGGATATGCCTCTGTTCCGCTGTTCTTCCGCTCTCATTTGGTGACGCGCTCCCCGTGCATGTAGTCGGAATAGACGTTCCCTACGACGGCATCGTCCTCCGTGTCCTCCCGGAACCTCTCCTGAGCCTCCTGAAGCTCCTCCTCGGAGTACCCCGTCATCGCGTAGGAAACCAGCGCGATCTGACGGGTCACCGCACGGGAAAAGGAGATCACCATCATCACGGAAGCTGCGGCAATCAGCACGCACAAGAGGACATACTCCATGGTGACGGCTCCGGAATCCTCGCGCAACAGCGCGGGAATTCGCCTCCATATCCGGATTCTCCCTTTTCCGCGCGGGATCATATGAAAATCCTTTTATTTATAAGTGTTGATCATCTTCTTGTACTGGCGTTCCGTCGATCCGCCGATGCCGATCATCAGAGTACCCAGATTCTGGATATTGTATCCGGCTTCCTGCGCCTTCTGCCTCTCCGTTCCGCTCATTTTGGTAATCGCCTGGTAGGTGTTCTTGCCAAGTTCATACAGCGCGGTTCTGTAATCGGCTTCCGAAGGGATACGCCAGCCGAGATATTTCTCCGTGCCCGAGTTCAGGAGATCCGCCCCGATCGTCGCCTTCTTCGGGATGTATTTGCTGAACGCTCTCACGAATTCCGTTGCGAACTTGCGTTCGTCATTCGCGAGTCCGAGCTGGATCAGATCCCAGCAGAGCGAGGCCGCAAGATTTGCTTTCTCCAGGGTGTTCTTCACATCGTCGATCGCCTTCTTGGTCTTCGGCGCCACTTTCGACGCCCCCTCCTCGATCTTGTCTTTCATGAGATCCTGAAGGAACGCTGTCGCCTCTTTTTTGGTCATCTCGCCGGAGGCGGAAAAAACCGCAATCGGAGAAACGGCAAAGATTCCGAACAGAAGAATGATGGATGCGAGTTTCATGATTTCATATCCTTTCCGTTGCAAACTATTTCAGGAGCGCGCCCGTCTCCGTAACGAACGCCTCATTCAGCGGCAGGGCGACAAACAGCGGTTTGCTCTTGCCGTCCGCAGAGACTTTGACCAGCACGATCAGCTCCGGCAGAAGTCTGGAGGAGAAGCCGAAAATCGTTTCCTGCTTATTCTGGAAATAGAGAACGGGAAACATGCTCGCCCGGACATTCCGGGCAAGGGCAGAATAGCTCTCCGCCATGGTGGCATCTCCGGCAGGGAAACGGAAATATTTTTTCAGTTCGGGCAGGCCGGAATTCCAGAGATGCAACGCGATCTCGCCCGCCGTCTCCGCCGCAGCCCCCGCTTCCGGAAGCGTGAATTTCTTCAGCAGCGCAAAACGGAATCCGGCCTGAAAGGCGATTTTGTCGAGGGAATCCTTCTGCTCCCGGTATTTGCTGAGCGAAAACGCCTTTGCCGTCAACGGGAAATCCCGGTGGAAAATCTTCGCCACCGATGCGGTGTTTTTCAGCAGAACCGCATCGAGCATTTCCCGGGTCGGCGCAAGTGCCTGCGGATACTCCTTTTCCTTCAGCGTTTCGCCGCGGAAATCCGAGCCCGTCAGAAAAACGAAATCCTCGATGCGGGGAATGCGGTCCGCATTGTCCGTCTGAACCAGCAGAACGGTATCCTGAAGCGGATTGTAGAATGCGTAAATACCGCTCAGATCTGTCTGCGGCCCCGCAAGAACAAGTGCATGAGAGAAGAAATCCGTCAGAATGGCGGAAGAACCGTCGGACTGCGTCAGGCCGGCATACGTTTCATTCCATTTTTTCAACGCGCCCTGCGTCATCCAGTCCTTCAATGCGTCTCCGGGCATGGTCGCGGCGATGAGACGGACCATCTCAAGCTTCCGAATTCCATTCATTTCACTCTTCGGAGCTGTTTCCTGAGCGGGTTTCTCTTCCGCGAACAGAGAGACGGAAAGAACTGCCGCACACAGCATCGGAACCAGGAACTTCCTCTTTTTCATACCAACTCCTTCCTTTCTTGTTAGTGGTAAAGATGTTCTTTTGCCGCAGAGAAATCCAATCTGGAATACGAGCCCAAATGGTCTTTCCTGACAAACAAATTGGATACGCCGAGCTCTTTTGCCATTCCGGAGAGAAAACCCGATGATACAGTCGACTCCTCCCGAAGCGGGAGGAACATTGCATCCCAGTCCGTCACACAGAGGTTGAATTTTTTCTGAATCGATCCCCGATTCCGGTATTCTCCCTCCGCCCATTCGGAGAGACGGTAGCCTGCCCGGGCGCCGGCAACACTCCACATCGTCTGATCTCCGCCGCCGACCTCGAACGCCGAATAAATCCCCGACTGCTCTCTGCCGTCGAACACGAACGCAAACGGATTGTTCAGCGGCCGGGATACGCCGACCACAATCGCACCGTCCGCTTCAAAATAATTTTTTTTCAGCACCTGCGGACGCGCCGCCTGTCCGGTAAAAAACGTATCGCGCGCCATCTCCCCGGTAATCGCCTGCACCGGATTGATGACCACGCCGCCGAATGTGCAGGCCAGAGAATGAAACCAGATCTGATTGTAGGTGAACCAGACGGCGGTCAATGCGTTCGGCGCCTGCACATAATTGCGCTGGAATCCGCTGGAATTTTCCGCGATCAGCCAGTTGTCCGCGCCGGTGCCGTAGATCTTCGTCCCTCCGCCGGAAAAATCCCCGAAGGAGAGAAATTGCGTTTCATCTCCCTTCAGAAGTTCGAAATAATCAGAAGCATTCCGGAGATTGTAGATCGTCCAGTCGATTTCGCGCTTCTCGCGGACCTTCCGGTCGTTTTCCGTGAGGGCAACATTCGCATTGACGGCAAATTCCACCGCATTCTCAATGCGTTCCTTCATGCCGTCGATCAACTCCTTCTCTGCCCGGTTCATGGAGTCAATGCACTTTCGGAGCGATTCCAGCAGCGCGACGGGATTTTTCTGCGCATGCACGGTACGGGCTGCGGCGATTGCGTGGATCCAGACATCCTGAGAGTTGTTCACGCGAATCAGCTGATGGACCACCTCGCCGGGGGTTCCGCCCGGAGAGGTCCCCACTCGCCAGTTGATCCCTTCGAAACGGGGATGGCACGCACAGATGTTCTGGTAGTTGCGCGTGACGGTTCTGGAGGTCTCCCACATGTCAAGGACCCGCGCCAGCCAGGCATCCACGATATGATCCATCTGGCGCCGGGTCATCATGACGTAATTCCACGCCATCGCCTTGTTGATGACCGCGACTCTGCTGATCGTATCCGCCTGAACCAGGGCAGCGGAATATGCCGCCGAGTCCGCCGCGTTCTGGAGCTCCATCCGCTGGCGGACGGTCTCCCCGCAGGCGTAGATCGCAAACCCGAGCAGAAAAATAATCAGCGACACCGTAACCGTGAAGGCACAGGCGACCCCGCTGTCCCCCCGGGCAAGTTCCCGCATCCGCTGTGTCAGAATCCGCTTCATCACCCCGTCACTCTTTTACAATATAAGGCTTCGGCAGACTGATCCGCTCGTGAAAAATCAGATGAGGACCTTCGAAGGCATCTCCGTAGGTGTCCGTGGAAATATGGCTTCCCGGCTCGGAGCTTGTGAAATCCACCGGATTGAAACGCCGGGCGATGATCTGCGCGGCCAGCGGCATGACGAGCGGAAAGGCAAACTTCAGCTCGACCTCTCTGTTCCAGTCGTTCTGCGTCACTTTACATGCAAGGATCCGGTCTTTCACTGCTCTGGAATTGGGATCCGGCATCAGCACGCCGTCGTGAGTGGAATCCGGCATGGCCACGAGCCAGCAGAGGATTCTCTGTGCCGCCTTGCGCGCGGCCTCCTCCTCCTCTCCTGCGGCAAGGGGCAGTGTCGCCCGGGCGGCGGCGTAGGCTGCATAGCTCACGATTTGACGGGCGATATGGATATGCGCCATCTGGAGCGCGCCGAAAATCAGCGCAACCAGGAGCGGCAGTACCGCAACGGCCTCCATCAGCATAGACCCACTTTCCCCTCTTTTGCTCATGTCGAATATTCTCCCGCAATCCGCACAAGAAGCGTCCCCCATACTCCGAGTGAAATCGCGACGCCGAACGGAATCCGCACCTTTTCGCTTTCGCGATCCGGCAGCTTCGCCCGCCCCTCTTCCCGGTCATAACGCCAGTCGAAGAGAGTGCGCGCAATATGCTTCAGGCGCACCGGGTCGAAACGGCCGGACAGCTGCATGACAACCCCGAGCAGCAGCCCGAAGAGCGAAATCAGGAACAGCATGGGAAACACGGCCGGATATCCGACGAGAAGGCCGGAAGCGAACAGAAATTTCACATCGCCCGCTCCTGCCGCGCGCAGCAGAAACGGAATCAGGAGCAATGCTCCTGCAATCAGGCCTCCCGCAAGACTGTTCAAAAGATGCGGCAGCCCCCCCCAGGCAAACTGCCAGACGAGAATGACAACACTCCCTCCGAGAGTATAACGATTCGGCAGCGAGCGTGTCTTCCAGTCCTGTCGTAAAAGAACGGCAAGCCAGGGTGTCGCTGCAACGAACAAATAGACTGTCGGAGTTGCAGTCATGCTCAAGAACAGACTCCTATTTGTGCATGCTGTCGTGGAATTCGGAAGCCTCGGAAGCGTCTGATTCCTGAGTTTGCTGCGTTTCCTCCAGCGCCTCTTTCGCACCGCTGTGATCGCCGGTAGCACCCTTGGCTGCGACATCAAACATGCCGACAATCGTCTTGCCGAACATCGCTACCGCGACAACGCAGGCGGCTGCGATCAGCACGGCGACGATGACGTACTCCATCATGACGGCTCCCCGCGTCTCTCCCAGCATTCGGCGGATGAAACGCCCCATACGTGAATGTTTCATACGCTCCAGTCTTTTTTCCCTCATCTTTCAGTCCTCCTTGGTTTTGCAAGCTGTTTCCTGCTTGACTGTTTTGTAAAACCTGACGGTCTCCACTGACGGAGCCGCGACCCGGCATACGGAAAAACTCTCATATGGATGCATTCGTCTTTGCTGCTCGCAGGACATTTCTTCAAAGCAAAAAAAAGCTGCGATGATCCATATACGGAATTCGCAGCATAAAAAAGAATGATCTCAGGAACTTTCGAGGGGGGAACGCCTCCTG
>CASEFP010000012.1 GCA_949287225.1 uncultured Lentisphaeria bacterium | reverse complement strand
GCGCCGGGAAAAGACGGCGCAGACGGGCAGGACGGAAAAAGCGCTTATGAGCTCGCTGTCTCTATGGGATACTCCGGGACGCTTGACGAATGGCTGCAGTCTCTTGTCGGGCCCGCCGGACAGGATTTGAAAATTGACGCTCCGGGAAATTCTCTTTCCGATCGTGACCTTTATGCTGCGGCTTCCAAGGGATTTTCCTTCGCATACTCTGAAATAAATGAAACTGAACGGAAAACTACGATCCACATCTACGTCAAAAGAAGCAATGCGCTTGACGACTGGAGCGGTCCGCTGGATGTTGTCTGGTTCTCAGGGAAAGACGGAGAAAATGCAAAGCTTATTGCAAGAACAAGATTTGCCTCTGAATACAATGAAAATCCTCCCTCAGAATCCATAATTGCCGTCAACAACTGTATCGAATTCGACTGTCCCCCATTTTCCGACAGTTCAATTTCAGCGGTTTCCATTGATACAGAATCTGGAGAACTTTTTCTCGGAACTTATACGGAAGACGGTGTAACTCGGATCTTAAAAACGAATAACGGAAAATATCGTGTCTATCTCGGAAATATTCAGGACTACCAGACAGGATGGATTTACTTTTCCCAGGGTATGGCCAAGGATATTCAAATTGATCCGATCACAAAAAACTGGGTCATAGGCGATGTAAATACTGGCGTTAGAGCAGAAGGTATAGACGGAGAAAACGGCAAATCCGCATATGAACTGTGGAAGGAGCAGCCGGGAAACTCGGACAAGACGCTTGAAGAGTTTTTTTATGCCTATCAAGGCAAGGAGGGAAAGGGGATTAATATTCGAGGTGCTTATAATCCCTCCTCAACCTACCAGAAGACCGAAACCACAACCGATGCCGTGCAGTATAACGGATCGCTCTGGGGATACATCAACGCGACAGCCGGAAGAGGTCACGCGCCGCCGGAAACGTCCGCTACCGCGTCCAATGATTACTGGACGCTCCTTGTCGGGAGGGGGGAAGCCGGGTTGACTCCTACTATTGATCAGACAACCAAACATTGGCTAATCGGAAACGAAGATACGGGGGTTGTTGCGGAAGCAAAAATTGAAGGAGGAACCAAAACTTTTTCCAGCGTTTCTTCCGGTAACATCCTGACAATAGGCACAAACATCCCGGTTGGACTTCGTACAAATTCGGGGAACTACTATCCAATTGAAAAAGGGTCCATAAAAGTCAGCGGGAAAACAATCCAGCTGGATATATCACCCTACCTCGCTTATGACAACGCCGAATCGTTCTCCGGACCTTGGACAGTATATCTAGCGGCAGGGAAACAAGGAGAAAAGGGGGATCAGGGGGAGAATGCCCTTACATTCAAAATTGGGAAGGTTACAACTCTTCCCGCCGGATCAGATGCCTCTGTATCTGCTAGCAGCGATGCGGGTATTGTTACATTGAATTTAGAAATCCCGCAAGGCGACAAGGGCGACACCGGAGAGACCGGACCGCAGGGACCGAAGGGCGACACCGGAGAGACCGGGCCGCAGGGACCGAAGGGCGACACCGGGGCAACCGGACCGCAGGGACCGAAGGGTGACACCGGAGAGACCGGACCGCAGGGACCGAAGGGCGATACCGGGGCAACCGGACCGCAGGCGACAACTGCTTACGAGGTCAGCGTCAGAAACGAAAAGGCCGGAAAATACATCTCTGATGTCGTCCGGGGAATTGATGACAACTGGATTGAGCCGGTCGCCACGTTCTTCTACAAATGGAATATGCTTGATCCGGGCGTTCCAGACGAGTTCAAGGGCACATTCGAGATTCAGGCGCAGGGATTTGCATCCTACAACGACAGGGTTCTCAGAATGAATGCACTGAAGGAGATGCTTTCCCTCTGTCTCTCAAATGAAAATGTCGCAAGGATGGTGAACATCCGCGACCTCATCGCAGAATGGATGAAGACAAACGATCTCGACGCGGAACGGTTCCTCCCCGGAGAAGACGGCGCGGGAACGCAGACAGAGGCGATGCGGCAGCTCATGGAACAGCTCACAATGAAATTCCGGCAGATCGACGGACAGCTCGCGGAAATCATGAAGGCGCTTCCTGCTTTGAGTCAGCAGAGCACCCTTGACGCGGAAAAGAAAACTGCTGAAATCAGAAAGATTCAGGCGGAAACAATGAAACTGTCCGCTCAGGCCGAGGCGGAACAAATAAAACAGAACACAAACCGGGCAAAGGTCATTGCCGACATCGAGGGTAAACAGAGGGAGCAGATGAATCTGCGTTGACAGAAGTTTACGCGCGCGAGCCGTAACCGGAAACGGGCTGTTGCATACCTTCTGTTTTGCTACAGTCCGTTTTGTTTTTTTCTTCACATTCCGGTTCAGTTCATTTCTGTTGCGCTCGTCGCAAGCTCTATTCCGAGAATACCCGTTTCCGACGTTACCTCCACTGACCATTCCCGGGAATATTCATTCCACTGAATGCGCGCAGGACGGCTGTCCGGAGGAACACACGATACATTCATGCGCTTCTCTCCGCAAACCACGACTGCGCTTCCATTCCCCCCTTCGGTCGTGATCCGGACAAAGCGGAACGTCTCCGGGGTTGAAAATTGAAAGATTTTCGTCCGCCAGAATACCGTCCCATGAGATTCCAGTTCGATCAGAACCGGGGCCCCCGGAAGGAGATCAATCACATACGACGCGGAACCGAAAAACAGATAGATCGAAAGCCCGTCATGATAGCATTTCAATGTTTCAGGCTGAAGCGATTTCCACTGTTCCCTGCTGAAAAATGATTTCGTGATAATGCTGCTGCTCCCGTTCGCGGAAATTGCAACCAGACCGGTCTCAGCCGCGTAATATGTCGTGCTCCCGTCCGATGCAACTGAATCTTTTGAAACACAGGAATACCCGCCAGCGATCGTGCTCATCAGCATACTTGCCGGGTGGCTGCCGCGCAAAATGACAGGTTCTCCGTCCGTGAGCACAATCACCGAACTGCCGGACACGGAAATTCCCGTGATCGTGTCCATGCACTTGTACTGCCAGGCAGTCTGCCAGTTGTTTTCGATGAACGGTTCTGAAAAGCAGACAATGTTGTCCTTCGCCGCAACCAGAGCGCCGTTCACAATCTCCAGATACGAAAGTCCCTCCGGAGGATTTTCGTTGCGCGGCATCTTCTCCTCAAGCAGGTAGTCCCTGATCTCGTCCAGGTATTCCGTTCCCGACACCTCGTCCACAAAGTAATAATCCGCATTCGTCACGCTGCCGCCGGTGCGGTAAAGATAAATCTTTTCGTATTCAGAAGATTCCGGAAAAGTGAGTTTCACCTTGTCGCCCTCGGTAAATTCGATCGTCTCGGAAACGTCCGACGACGGGCCGATCCGGTTGTGAGAGTCAACGTATGCGAAGGAATAGGTCCTGCTGACCTTCTTTTTTACAACACGGACATAGACCGTGATCTCCTGCGCGTCGATTTTCGCCGTGTAGTTGCCGGGAGGCGTATAGGGAATACTCCGCAGTTCCGCCTCCTCGAAGTAGAGGGAGGCATATACACCGTCTTCATACAGAATCTGAACCGGAGACGCAGGATTCGGATAGGAGAGTATCTCATTGTTGTAGAGAATCTCAAAATCAACGGACGGGACAACCGCTTTGAACATGTCCGCATTCGTGCTGTCTCCTGCATAATGAAACAGAACCTTGTAACGCTGCGTTTCTTCATCGAACTGTATCGATCTTGAATCGATTTCACGCGTCTGTCCGTTGATCGCAAAGCCCCAGTGATGCCGCAGGCGGAAACGCACCGGAGATACCGATGTGCCAGGCGTAACTGTGATACCGTCTCCTGATGATGCAGATTCTTCCGTTCCGAGAATGTCCCAGAACTTGATCAGTTCCACGGTCGGCGGCGCCGACGGCTTGTCGATCGCAACCGGAACGCCGTCTTCACATAAAATGCCGTCAATCAGCGAAAAGTGTTCATCCTCCGTTGTCGTCACAGTGTCGTCATGATAGTCCTCCCAGCTCTTCCAGGCAGCGCGCGGCAGAACCTTGTGACTTTCCACAGTGCAGTTCATTGCACGCTGCGCGGAACTGTCCGGAAGAAGGCGCGCATTCAGCACCGGAATCATCCCGCTGAAATCCTGAATCTCAATCTTCATCTTTCATACCTCCTGATTATAAAGCGTTTCCAGCTGTTTTACACGTTCCTGCAACTCCTGCGTCCTCGCATTCAGGATGTTGACCGCCTCGCACAGCACCGAAATCGTGTTCATGAAATCGGATTCCGAAGATGGAAGCGTGATCCCGCGTACTTCCACGCCGGAAAGATTGTCGCGGATGGTGTCTGTTGTCGTCCGGATCATATTATATCCTCCCTTTCGATGCGTTTCTGATGGTGCGTTTTATGACCTCTTCTGTAATCAGTGGAATGTTTTCCCGTCCGCTGCGAAGGACTCGCGCGTTGTATTCCTCGACATCGCGCAGAATCCGCGCCCACTCTCCGCTCTTTCTGCCCGAAACATACCAGTCACGCATGTCATTGTAGATTTCACTGCGCTGTTTCCGGTAGAATGCCGAGGCTCTCTGCCGCTCCCAGAGCTTTTCCCGCTTCTCGGAAATCGATGCGGGATTGAAGCCAAGCGAACGCATGACCGTGTCGAACGTGTCCGGAAGAAGCGCTTCCCCTTCGTAAATCACAGGCTGATTGTTCTTTTTCGTCACGCCGCGGACCGCCTCGCGCGCCGCTTTCACCGGCGCGGACAGCATCGCCGGAAGAATCTGCTCCGCAGCCTTTCCGAAATCCCCGTGCGCCGCGTTGCCGATTCCCTTCACGATATTCTCGGACATCGAGTAAGGAGCGCCGAGAACCTCTTCCAGTGAGGTCGGAAGTTCCGTAACACCCATCATGCTCATCGAGCCTGTCAGATCGACTCCGGCAAGTCCTGCAAGCCCCATCCTTCCGAAACGCTCCCCGGATGTTCCGAACGTCCTGCGCATCCAGCGGTAGAACTCCGCCTCCACGCCGTCCGGAGGCTCAAGCCCGAGACTGGAAAACACCAGCGCGGCAAGCGGAGTGATAACCGTCGCCGGGGCTCCGGAAAGAACCGCCGGAGAAAGAACCATCCAGGCAGTTTCCTTCGGTCTTTTGAGACCAAGAGCAAGAAGAGACTGGAGATAGTTGTGCGTGTATGTCTTATACGAGTAGAACGACCGGAACACCTGTGCACCGGCAGAGGCGCCGCGCATCGCGTCGGGAAGGTTGATCTTTCCGTAGACGCCGTGTGCGCGGTCTGAAATGTCGTTCTTCGCCTTCCTGAGCAGTTCCTCGCGTCTCGCTTCCGTGACCGTTCCTTTCTCCTGCTCCATCAGACCCCGGAATGCTGCCGCGATCGTGACATTTCTGTTGAACTGTTCCGTAGAGGCAAAGACAAGAAGGCTTGTCCCCGTGATCTTCCGCCATGCGCGGGAGCCCCAGGTCATGATCTCACCCGCCATCTCGTCGCTCATCTGAGACTCGTCCCAGCCGTATTCGTGGATTTTCCGGTAGACCCAGGCGTCTTCTTCGGAAAGATTCCTCCCTTTCCCGTATTTGTTCCAGAGGAGATAACGCAGATAGCGTTTCGATTCCTGCGAAAGAAGAACTCCGGCACGACGGATTGAAACGCCTCCGTATGCCGACATCATCGCCGTGTCTGAAACATCAATCTTCAACAGGATTCTCAGAAAAAAAAACGCTTTTTTTATGAAACAGGGGTTGACAATATGCATAGTATCGCATATAATTAAATAGTATCAGATAGAATCGGAAAAAAAATGATGAAACCTTATACATTAAAAAAAGACAATCTTTACCAGACGTTGCGTCAGGAGATTCTTTCCGGCAGATATGAGCCGGAGAGCAGACTGCCCAGAGAAATAGATTTCTGCCGGATGCTCGGCGTGGGCAAGGTGACTCTGCGTTCCGCTTTGGAAAAGTTGGAGACGGACGGTCTTGTAGTGCGTGTTCCGGGAAAAGGGACATTCATCAGCTCAGGGCGGCGTTCCAATCTGATACTGGTCGGAATCATCAAGAAAAGCGGGATGGAACTTCCGCAGAATTATATTCTGCCGGGGATCGAAGCCGCCGCCACGGAACAGGGATTCAGAACGGAGCTCTGTTTCATTGAATATTTGCGCAAACTCAAGCCGGAAAAGGCTTTGAAGCTCCTGAAGGAAAAGAACCTGTGCGGGGTTCTCCTAGTCACAAGCAGCGTCATGCCGGATGATCCGGAGGTGTCGCTTCTGAGACAGTTCGGACTGCCCGTGATTATTGTCCACGGCAGATATGAAGACCGTCTGACAGGATTCAGCCTGATGTATGTGAATATGCGTCAGGCGTGGAAAGAGGGTCTGGAATATCTGGCGGGGAAAGGACACCGGGATATCAGAATTATCGGTATGCCGGGCAGTCATGACATCCGCGGATGGCGGAAAGAGGAACTCCCCGGACTGTTCCGGTCGCTCGGACTGAATTCCGAAGGATGCCTTGTCTATCCCGCGGTTCTGGAAACGGATTCCATCCGCCATGCCGTAAACAGGATACTGAATGAAGGCGGACAGCCCAGTGCGATTTTCTGTTTTTCAGATTTTTATGCAATGGAGGTCATGGCATGTCTTCAGGAGAAAGGGGTAAGGGTGCCCGAAGATATCGCCGTCATGGGCTACTGCGGCTATCCGGGAGCGACCTTGCTGGAACCGTCCCTTTCCACAATAGATCTCAATTACGCAGGAATCGGCAGGGCGTCTGTGGAACTGCTGGCATCCGCCGGATCATGGTTCCGCGTGGAGGATGCGGCGATCCCGGTCGTAACGATCCCCTACCGGATCGTGGAGCGCAATTCGACAAGAATCATAAGGAATGATCCGAATATATTTTCAAGATTCAATGATAACATATTGGAGGCAAAATGAAAGAAAAGAAGAAGAGGACTTTCACACTGATCGAACTTCTGGTCGTTATAGCAATTATAGCGATTCTGGCGGCAATGCTTCTACCTGCGTTGAATGCGGCAAAAGAAAAGGCGAGAACAGCATCCTGTATTTCCAATCTGAGGCAAATTGGACTTTTCAACAGTCAATATGTCAATGATTATAATGACTATGTCCTTCCGCATTGCCTGCGTTATGTTTTCAACAACGGATACAACGAAACAGATATATTGGCATATGATGCGAATGTGAACAGCTATTATTATCATATGCTGCGCAGATGTGGTTACATTCCGACATGGACAACACAGCTCCGATCCTCCATTTTTATCTGTCCTTCGGCAAAAACAACAAGAACCGTAGCGAATCAGTTATACTGGGGACTAGTTTATGGTATTACATTAGGGTGGAGCTATGAAAAGAAATCTCACGGAGCTGCGGGAAACCCAAAGGCGATAGCAAAAATCACGAGACTCAAGAATCCATCCTGCAAAGCATACGTCGCGGATTCTCTTTCTTCCCAGAACGAGGCGACAGGAATGATAGGTCAATCACGTACTGCCACATCAGCTGATGGCGGTATCGCATATGGACGCCATAACCGCATGTGCAATATATTGAATGCTGGAGGCTCTGTCTTTTCACTCAAAGCATGGAATCCGCAGAAAAATGTACTTGCCAGTCCAGGCGTCAATATTATATGGGACAATGATACAGAAGTTCTCAGCCGTTATTACTGGGGCATGTAACAGAAAAAAAATCATCAGGGAGATAATGTATGAAATATTCATTGCTTGGAGCTTTAGCGGTATTGGGATTTTGCTGTACAGCGGCAGACCCGTTAATGATCTGGGATTTTGAACAGGCAGATGCGAAAACGGGAACATCATATTCGCAAAACAGGCAACTTCGCCTATATGGCATAAGGCAGGCGAAAAAGGGCGGTATCAATGGCACGAATGGAGCAATCTGTGATGATAAAAAGTCTCCGTCCGTCGCGCATCTCAAAAAATGGGCAGATTGGAATGCTTTCACCTTTGAACTGAAATTCAAGCTGGATGCTTCCGTAGACAGCAAGCGGGGAAATGCTTTGCTCTGTTTCGGAAAACATTCCTGGAATCGGGGGCAGTTCCTGCTTTGGGTCACGCAAAGAGGAGAGCTTGAAGGCAAGTTTCGTCTTGTCGGCAGGGGGAAAAACGAGAAAAACAGGCACATTGAGGTGAAAGCAACCTCCAAACCATTGAATTTCACGCCCGGACAATGGAACATTGTCCGGGTCGCATCTGCAAGCGGCGGCGCCATGAAAATCTGGCTGAACGGGGTACTGGTCGCTGTCAAGGGAAATGACGCATGGGGGTTCAATGATCTGAAGTGTGACATTCCCAGGGAATATCCCGTCCTTACAATCGGCAGGGACCAGGCAGATCCGACGAAGATATTCCGCCCTATGAAAGGAATTGTGGATGACATAAAAATCTGGAATACCTTCGAAACACCGGATTTGCAGGATATCGTTTCCGCGACATCCGTAGCGGAAAATGAAAATTACGTATTAATCCCCGCAAGTGGGAAAGGGCGTACAGGGAAGTTCACCGTTTATGACCGTCCCGGCAAACTTCTCGGCAGCTGGGTACGCCCGGAACAAAAATTTCTGGATGCCGCCGCATATGCTGAACTCCAACTGACCGCAAACGATCTTATTGTGACACTGCACAATCCCATTGCTGAAGATACAAGTGTGGCAAGAAACTCAAAATCGGTATTTGAGGGAGATCATGTTGAATTCTTCTTCCGTCCGGATACGGGCAAAAGCATATATTATCACTATGCGCTGAATGCGAACGGGAAATCTGCTAGTTATCATTGGCAGGCTCCGGGGACACAAAATAAGGATTTCAGGAGCAGTGCAGGATTTGAGTCAAAAATCACTCCACGGGAATGGATTGCCGTAATACGGATTCCACGTGAAGAAATAGCGTTGAAAAGTGTGGAACCGGGCAAAATTGCCTCACTCAATTTCACTCGCAGCGGTCCGACTGGTGGTGGACAGTCATCTTGGTCTCCCGTAGGACAGAATTTTCATACAATTGAACGCTTCAACAGCATAGTCTTCGATAGTCTCAAGGAAGCCCTCCGCAAAGAATTGAGTGCTAAGCGTTCAGAATTTGAAAAAATCGGCAGAATTGACATAACTCGAAAGAGAGAAGTTGCCGCCGAGATAGAGAGACTTGCCGTCATGATTGAAAAAAACGGCGATGATGCAAAATCTTTCAATGGACTCCGTCGTGCGATTGACGGATTACAGCTCCGCTTCACTGCTCTGCATTTTGCCAATACACCAGCCTTGCTTTGGACACCGCAAGATCCATGGAGAAATGACATCCAGGTTTCAATGCTTTCGCAGAAAACAGAAAAGATCACAGTAATTCTCCCGCAAAACAGCTACACCTACAAGAGTTTGTTTTTCAGTAATTTAACTGACAAGCCATACCTTGGACAGATCAAATGTTTCCCACCGGTCCGCAAAGAGAAACAACAAATCTACAACCATTTCAATTCATCGATCTGGGATGTTTCCGGAGACTGCATACTGCCGATCTACCGTAATGTCAAATTCTTTGAAGCACTGCCGCTAGAAGCCGTTTCCGGCGGCTTGATTTATGATCCGTTGATTCCCCTGCCGATGAATACACTTGTCCGTGCCGCCGCAAAAGAATCCAAACAGCTTTGGATTCGTATCAGCTCTAAGGGTATGCAGCCGGGAATTCATCACTATGTAATGGTGCTGAAACCTGCCTATACTGGCTTCATGCCGCAGGAAATCGAACTGGAAATCAATATTCGTCCCGTTAACCTTGAGGGCATTCATCTGGATTCCGGACATTATACTTATCTCCGTCAACCTGGACATTGGCGTTTTCTTGCACAAAAGGATACCACGATTGTGTATGCCGGAACCCCCGGACAGGTCACCTGTGACATTTACCCTCAAGTAGATAAAGACGGCAATGTCATTAAATTCAGTGATTATGCGCAGATAGACAGAAAGATTGATGCGCTCATAGCAGGCGGAATAGCCAAAGAACGGATAAAAGTCTGGTTTTACAATACGATGAAAGGGTATGGCATGCGTCTGAATGGAAAGCCGCAGAAACTCAAATATAATACCCCGGAATTCAAAAAGGCATTGAAAGCATTCCTCGCCGATCTGACGGGACACTTGGAGAAAAAATACGGCATAACCAAAGAACGCATTATCTTTTATCCCGTTGATGAGCCATCCGGCGATATCAACGATCCGAAAAGTACCATGTTTTCAGCATATCAGGAAGGGAAAATGATCAAGGAGGCAGATAAGAATTACCGTATCCTTGTAAACCCGCATCCTAAATTATTTGCCCAGTTCGTAAAAAATAAAGAAACGATAAACAAGCTCTGCGAAGTTTTTGACATCATCGAGCTTTACCGTCCCGCATTAACTCCGGCGAGTATCGAATGGGCGCAGAAGTCCGGCAAAGAAATCTGGACATACGGAATTTATATGAATACAACGCTTCCGGATATCTATCGCAGGGAATACTGGGAAAGCCTGCGTGACAACTTCACTGAGATAATCACTTACTGGCATCTAGATTCTCATGCCGGAGGTGATGGATTCAACTCGCAGGATGGTCTCAAAAACCGTGCAGATTACGGGAGCATTTATGCAGATCATGATATGGAAACGATACTTACCAGCCGGCGGCAGGAAGCGCATGATCTTGGACGCGAAGACTTCCGTATTGCCGAATATTGCCGCCGTTTGTTGAAACAGCGCAATGAGCCGCAGTTGAATCAAAAATTCAATGCAATAATTCAAAAGGGAGCATCTTCCGACTTCAACGGCATGGAAGATGCACGCCTTGAGCTTTTACGTTTTGCTGAGGACTTAACACCTCGAACCAACTGAACGCTGGAGAAGTCAGGTCGGCAGAGAATCGTTCCGCACCCGCCAGCCGGAACTCTCCTCGTGGTCTCCGAACCTCGAAACAATGAGCTTCCACGACCGCGATTCCTTCGGGGAGGCTGTCTTCGAGTAACCGGCAGAAGACATTTGCATTCCAAACGGCAATGTGGTATAATAGTCGCATTGTCAACTCGGCAAAGAGAGGAGAAAAACAATGACATTACGGAGATTTGCCTGCATACTGGCTGCGTGTTTGGCATTCGCCGGAAAAGCGGATGATATGGTTGACACGGTCGGCCGTCGAAGCAATATGATTCAGGATTACTATTTGACGCAATTCCGTTTGAAGGCTGCGGAACGCAGAGCACGTCTGGACAATGTCAGGACCAAAGCCGATGCCGAAGCCTACCGGCAGGATGTCAGGAAACGGCTGGCGGAAAGTTTCGGCCCGTTTCCGGAAAAAACTCCGCTGAACCCGCGGATCACGGGACAGCTCTCCACGGAAAAGCTGCTGATCGACAAAGTAGTTTTTGAAAGCCGTCCCGGTTTTCAGGTGACGGGCCTGTTCTATCGCCCGAAACAGATCTCCGGAAAGATCCCTGGCATTCTGGCGTTGTGCGGACATTCATCATCCGGAAAAAATGCCCCGTGGTATCAGGATGTGGCACAGTCGCTCGCCCTGCGCGGCTACGGAGTGCTGATGATCGATCCGATCGGACAGGGAGAACGCCGTCAGTTCACGGATGCCGAAGGAGTCCGCCCCGGCGTCTTCGACCACAACATGCGGGGCAAGCAGCTGGCGCTCATCGGGGAAGCTCTCTGCACCTGGCGGCTGTGGGATGCAATCCGGGGACTGGACTATCTTCTGACCCGCCCGGAAATTGATGCCGGGCGCATTGGCGTCACGGGAACTTCCGGCGGCGGAACGCTCTCAACTTATCTGAACGCATTTGATTCTCGCCTGACGATGGCGGCTCCCAGTTGTTATATCACCACTCAACTGCGCAATCTGGAAAATGAACTTCCAGCCGATACGGAACAGAATCCTCCGCGGCTCGCCGCATTGGGGTGCGACATGGCGGATTTTCTGATTGCCGCCGCCCCGCGCCCTGCCCTGATATTGGCTCAGGACAATGATTTTTTTGATCCGCGCGGCACGCAGCAGGCACTGGAGGACGCACGGAAAATCTATACGCTGCTGGGAAAACCGGAACAGATTCAGATCTTTACCGGAAAAGGCGACCACGGATATTCTGCGGCACACAGAGAGGCAGCGGGTAAATTTTTCAACCGGTACAGCGGCCTCTCCTCCAACTGGGCGGAATCTCCCGATATTCAGAGATTCAAAGTGGAAGAACTCAACTGCACGCCGAACGGTCAGGTCGGCGGACGGGACATCCATGCCATCATGCAGGAGCTTGAGGCTTCCCTCCGTCCGGAAAAAGCCGGAGACTCAGCAGCAGTTCTCCGGCAGGTACTGCAAATCGGCGAGGTTCCGCTTCCCGATTACCGTATCTGGCGGACACAAGTTCAAAGGGTTGAACCTCTGCTCTGCCTGAACCGTTTCGGAATTGAAACGGAACCCGGTATCGTGATCCCTCTGAAACAGCTTGCGCCGTCCCAACGCTTCCAGCTCCGTTCCAAACCGCGAGCGATTCTGTTCATCCCGCATTTGAGCACTTCGCCGGAATTGAAGGAGCTGGGATTCCAGCCGGACGGCAAAACCGACTTCTTTTGTCTGGAAGTCCGCGGCATCGGCGAAAGCCGCCCGGCGGAATGCAATATCGGAGAGAATGATTTTTTCTGTTCCTACGGGTCTGATTTTCTGTATGCTTCCTGCGCGCATCTGCTTGATCGCCCCTATTTGGGACGCAAAGTTTACGATATTCTGGCGGCGGTCAGGCTCCTGAAAACACAGGGAGCAGAGGAGATTCACCTGATCGGAAACGGCCAGGGAGCCATTGCGGCGGCTCTGGCGGCTGTACTTTCGCCGGATGTCAAACAGGTTACGCTGTATCATGTGCCGTTAAGCTGGCGGCAGATGGTCAACAGCCGGGTGGTTCGGTGGCCGTTTTCCGTCATGCCTCCCGGTATTCTGCGCAAGATTGATCTGCCGGATGTTTACCGCGACCTTCAGTCTAAGAATATCCGGCTGATCGCCCCGTGGGATGCAGCGATGCGTCCTTGCCCTCCCCGGCAATTGTCCGCTGCTGTCCGTCAATACCGGATTTCCTGCCCGGTACTGCCCACCGCCGGGACTCCGGAATAAGGCTTGACTGGACTTATCCAGGACAGGAAGAATGTATGCGCCCAGCGTTTCGGTAGCGCACGCTTCCGCAAAAGCGTGGAAACTTGGGTTTAATCTGCATGCAAAGTCCAGTGGCCTTGCAAAGGTGGAATTTTCTGCAATATTACAACAGGAGGAT
>CASEFP010000011.1 GCA_949287225.1 uncultured Lentisphaeria bacterium | reverse complement strand
TGTTTCCATTGGGGTGGTTGAGGTAGAGCACCGTCAAGCCGGTGTAACGGCGGGTGGCCTGTCGGAAGATCTCCCGGATTCCGGGCACGTGATTGACGATCACCTGCGAAACCTGAAGAGCCCATTGAGCGCCGGACTGGAACACGACCACCGGAATTTCCAGCTGTTCGACGAGGGCCCGGCAGCTCTCCTCCAGCAGCGCGGCGCCGGAGAGCAGCAGGCCGTCCAGCCGGCGGAAGCAGTCGATTCCCTGCTGCGGAGCGAGCCAGGCTTCCGTCGGAATGGAACGGATGTGACAGCCCTCCCGCTTGAGAAGATCAGCGGCCTGCTCCCCGGCTACAGCCAGAATCTGTTTCACTTTGGAGTCGCGATCCTGCTGGCGGTCGTACAAGGTGCAGCCGATGAGGAAACTGCGTTTCTCCTCACCGGGATGGTTGACGAAACTGCCGCTGCCCTGCCGCCGGAAGATGACGCCGGCCGCGGCAAGATAGTTCAGGGCGGAGTTTGCGGTTTTGAGCGAAACTTTGTACTGTTTTGCGAATTGCGGAGCGGAGAAAAGCGGCGTGCCGTGCGGGAATTTTTCCCGCAGAATTTCCGCCCGGATTTTTTCCGCCACCTCCCGATACTGGATCTGCCGTTTCACTGCCGTCATCGAATTCTCCGGTTGCCGCCGCATCTCCGCGGCGGAGCTTTGTGTCGTCTGCTGTAATTATACCCGGAGAAACGGAAAAAACAATGCAGCGCCGCTGAGAAAAAATTTTTTGAGGAGAAAACCTTTGAAATTTCGGGCAAAATCAACCCCAACTTATTCCTTTGCGCTGATTTGACCGGAAAAGACGGAAGATGCCGGAGCAAACTGGAATTTATACTGTTATTTCACAAAAAAGAATATGACGATTGTGCCAGACAGGTTGTTTTTCCGACGAAAATTGGGTATAATGAATCCGAAGATGGAAAACTGGGGAATTCTTTCAAACAGGAGCGGAACATGGCGTGCCGGATATTTCTTCTCGAGAAGATGAAACGGGTCTACCCATCGGCGTATCCCGTGAAACTGATTGCCGTCAATTTGCAGCGGAACATCCGTTTCGGTCCATATTCCACCCGCAATCGGAACGCTTGGGAGGTTGCATTGCGACTGCTCTCCGACAATCCGGAATCAGCTGATTCGATTGGAGGAAAACCGCTGACGATGACCTTCCCGAATGTGCTGGTGAAACCGGCGAATCTGCTGTTTCGGAACGATTCATGCGACATTCGCGAGTTCATCTCCTTCCAGTATTCGCTCGAGGTAGCCCGGAAGATGATACAGGAGGGACTGATCTCCGCCCGTCAACTGATCTGGGCGGTGAAACTCGACGACTCCTTGCGCCGCCATGTGACCGAAATTCGTGAGCTGCTTGAACACGTGAGCGAATTCGGGGTCGCCAACCGGATTGATTCACTCTGTTACTGCATCATTCAAGAGTTGGCACTGCAGCGTGAAGCCGGCAGTCGGCGCCTGGAGCACAGCCTGCTCGCAAGCGCGGAATCCTACATGCGGTTTCATCTCGACGAGAAGATCTCCGTTGCCCGGTTGGCGGAGAAGTTCGGATTCTCCCACAGAAACTTCTACCGGCTCTGGATGGAGGCCTATCAGACCAGTCCGCTGGAGTGGCTTAAGCGACGACGGCTGGAAAACGCCGCGGAGGAGCTGACCAGCACACACCGTTCAATCAAGGAGATCGCCGCCAGTTCCGGTTTTCCGGATTGCAGCTACTTCGCCGGATGTTTCCGTCGCTGTTACGGCATGACGCCGGGGGAGTTCCGTCTCCGTGCCGTGAGCGGGCCGGAAGACGGCGATTCATTTACAGAAGGGGAGGAAGGTAGTCATGACGCAGAATCACAGCCATCCCATAGGAAAAGAAAAAGTTGAAAGATGATGGTTCTGGATGCAACTTATATTTCAGCAAAAAAACAAGGAGCATCCATGAAACCATCAAAGCATAAAATGACCGTATTATCGCAAATTTTCAAGTTG
>CASEFP010000010.1 GCA_949287225.1 uncultured Lentisphaeria bacterium | reverse complement strand
GGATTTCGTGCTCCGCACGACCAGCGTTTCGCCGCTGGATCACGACAAGGGTCAACGACCCTTGACCCCGAGAAGAATGCGCGGGCATTCTTCCGTCTTCTCCCCGAGTCGGGGTGGGATTTCGTGCTCCGCACGACCAGCGTTTCGCCGCTGGATCACGACAAGGGTCAACGACCCTTGACCCCGAGAAGAATGCGCGAGCATTCTTCCGTCCTCTGCATCAGAGTCATTGATTCGCATTTTTTTCGAAACATTTCCTCCTTTCCCCCTTGACATTTTCCCCGGAATCCGTATAATATTAATATAATCCAAATTTAGATTAGAGAGAAAAACAATGTATTTCGGTGATAATCAGGGCAGACGCACGGAATATGCGAAACAGGCGATCATCCGTTACATCTGGGACAACAACCTGAACGTCGGAGACCGGATTCCGACGCAGTCGACCTTCTGCCGTCTGCTGAACGCGGGGAGCGCGACGATCGACCGCGCCGTGAAAAGCCTTGTCAGCGACGGGATTCTCGAATCACGCAAACGGATGGGGGTATTTGTCCGGAAAGAGAAACCCGAGGGGTATCCAGGTCGCTCCATCGGCATCATCGGACAGGTGCTGAATGTCCCCCGGATCTTCAACTGGATGCTTGCGTATGCACTCCAGGGAGCACTTCATGCGCGCGGATGTTTCTGTGTGATGTTTCCATTTCGCGACAAGTATCACCGGACTCCTGTGATTTCCGATTTTTCCGGCCTGGAAAGCGCGCTTGCGCAGCAGACGGTTCACGGTCTGATCAGCATTTCGGATTTTAATGGTGATGCGTTGATTCCGGAGCTGGAAAAGTACAATCTTCCGATCTGTTTCGGCGGACCGCCTTCGGCAAATGTTTCCGGTGTTTTTATTGACACTCCACATTTCATGCTTCGCGGTCTTGATGAGCTGCGTGCCGCATCCTGCCGGAATCCATGGATTCTGATTGGTCCCGGACCTGTAAAGCAGTTCAGTGTTCCTCTTCTGAAAGACTATCTTGCATGCTGGGACAACGGCCGTCTTTCCGTGGAGGATGTTTACAGAGAGGGGTATGCGCTGGATGCCGGGCAGGAGTTTGCCCGTCAGATTCTTGCGCTTGCACCTGACGCCCGTCCGGACGGAGTCGTCATCTGTGACGACATCATCGCGCAGGGCTTTTTCTCCGAATTGGTTCGCCTGCAGTATCCGAATCTGACTTATATACCGCGCTCGGTCTGCCTCCGGAATAAAAACAGCCAGATTGATTTCCCGAGCCTTTTCATCAGTCATTACGAGGTGGATCCGCAGAAGATAGCCGATCTTCTGGCAGAACATCTTCTGCATCGTATGCGTTCGATGGATTGTAAGGAGGATCCCGTCTGGATCTTCCCTGAAAAATGCGGCAGCAACTTAATTTATCAAGATAAGGAGAATAAGGGATGAGTAAGGAAAAGAGAATGAGAAGGAGTTTGAAATCATTTACATTGATAGAACTTCTTGTTGTAATTGCGATTATTGCGATTCTTGCAGCGCTTCTGCTTCCCGTCTTGAGCCTTGCAAAGGAAAAGGGACGCACAGTAGCCTGCTTGAGCAAGTTGCGCCAGTTCAATCTCTGCTTTAATAACTACTCCCAGGATTATAACGTGGAAAGAATTCCGTTCCGGATGGCCGCCTGGCCGAATTCAGTGCGAAGCTGGGTTCAGTCTCTGGCGATTTTGAAGTATATGCCGACTACGGACTGGCAGGGAAAATCCAATCCTCCGCAGGGATCTTTTCTTGCATGTCCATCGGAAACTGCCGAACCGGAACCCTGGGCACAGAGTTTCAAGTATTCCCATTACGGGATCAATGATTATTTTGCCTGGGAATTCGGGATGATTCCTGAAAATGTTGACAAATGGGGACCGAGACAGCAGTTTCCTTTCCCATCCAGGACAGCATTTTTGCTGGATACCTACAACGGAGTCTGGGCGGAAGGCGGATATGGTCATTCTTATACGGGCAATGTTTCTTTCCGGCATGGGAAAAAAAGACAGATCAACATTCTTTTTCTTGACGGACACTGCGCCACCATGCCGCAGACGGAAGTCCCGACTGCAATCCGGCCGAATTTCGAAAAATATTCCTTCTGGGGAAGTCCGTGGTATTATAATCATGGTGGATATATTAAATAAAATGGTGTCATGATGTTTTATAAAACAACAATATTGTCGCTAAGCTCTTTTGTAATTTTTTCCCTGCTGCCGCTTTGCGGAACGGACGCGATCCAGTGCAGCCTGCCGGAGAAAGTGATTTATGGCATTGCCACCGATCCGGATGAACGCATCTGCGGGGCAGTTTTTTGCGCAATGGACGGGAATACCGTTTTAAATAGAGAACTAAGCAAAGTTGCATAAATTTATATTGTAATATTGAAAAGGTGTGGTATGTTATCTGTAACTCCAACAGAAGAGGAACAGATGAAGACAATTCGTATTCAAATAACGGACCAGGAACGTCAAAGGTTGCTGGAATTGCG
>CASEFP010000009.1 GCA_949287225.1 uncultured Lentisphaeria bacterium | reverse complement strand
TGCCTGTGAAATGCTTCACCACGAGTTTTCTCTTCCGGAGCTGATTCTGGCGTATGCGCGATGCGCGGCCGTCTGGAACAGCGGCGTATCGCTTCTCAGGGACGGACTGCGGCACTGCGATGACCGTATGGAACTGGGGAACGCCCTGATCTGCGGAATGTGCTGGCGCAGCACCGCGAACGCTTACCGGGCTTATGCGCTGCGCCGGGAATGGAGTCCGGAGAAGATGCCGGAACTCATCCATATCGTGAACAGCGAACTGGATGTGCTCCGGAACGTCCTTCCTTATGTGGAAAACGATCCCCGGCAGGGATTTCACGCGGAGGCGGGCTGCCGCCTCTTCGATCCGGAAAAGATCCGCAGGAAGATGGAGATACTTCAGTGCCGTTTCCCTGACAGGGCACAATGACCGGTTGCGTATGTTTGGCAGCGGGGCACAACGCGGAACTGTCCAGCTGGATTTTCCCGCACACTGATGAAACATACCATATTCCTGCATATGGGAACGATGGTAAATGGATTGTGACAAAGGTCCCTCCGGGGGCAGAAAAGTCCATTATTTCTTGCCTGTGTGTCCTGTATCCTTGTGACAATTTTTCTTTTTTCCATTGACAACAGCCGTTTTACTGACGATAATATAGAGCGTAATAACCAGGGGAAATTGAGGAAATGATATGATCCGTCGCAAATACAGGCAATCAGACATTGTCCGTGAAATGGAACGCTATATTACGGAAAATGAACTGGCGCACGGTGTCCGCCTGCCAACCGGTCGGGAACTGGCCCGTCGGTATGATGTTTCCCTGAAAACAGTGGAACGCGCGATGGCCCGGCTTGCTGCAAACGGTCTGATCACCCGTATCAGGGGAAACGGTTCGTTTGTTCTGTCTTCGATGCGGAAACTTCGGAAACGGAGAGTTGCTTTTTTTATATGGAGGTTCCAGAGTCAGGATTACGATCTGGCTTATGCCGCTCATTTTTATTTTCAGGAACAGTTGAAGAAAATTCTTTCCGTGCGCGGCTGTAATGTGGATCTGATTCTGGAGAGCGACAGGAAAAATCTTCATCTGCTTGAAACCTGTCTGGCGAAATACGATGTCATACTTGCAACCGCTGGTGTGCTGGATACCGCGGAAGCAATTCTCCGTAATTCGAAGGTGCCTGTCATTCTGATTCTTGATGATGTCATTCACTACGGCCCCTGGCATCAGATCATCTATGACTACCGCCCCGGTTTCAATGCCGGATTGCGGCATCTGCTCAGTTGTTCTGCCCGCAAGTTTTTCGTAGTTGCAAAACACGGCGTGCCGACAAGCGCCCGGAGAGTTACCGCAATTCAGGAAGAAGCGGCCCTGCTCGGAATTCCGCAGAATGATATTTTTGTTTATTATAGCACATCTGATTCTCCGGAAAACATTCTCCAGTATGGTCAGAATGCCGCAACATACTATCTTGAAAATCACTTTCAGGATTATGCCATTATTTCCACCAGTGATTTTCTCTCCTGCGGAATGCTGGATGTTTTTTGGAAAAACGGTCTTGTTTCCGGAAAGGATTTTCTCCTGCTGAGTTACGACAATCTGGAATCGCGGATCCGGAAGGAGGAATATCAATTCGGGGTGACTTCCATCACCCATCCCCAGGATGCGGAACTTCATGCGATCGCGTCGCTGCTGGAAAGTCTGGAAAAGATTCCGTCCTGCAATGAATTTTATCAGACCTATTTCGTTCCCGCCAGGGAACTTGTAATCAGAAAGTCAACGACATCATCATATTGAAAATGAAGGGAAGGAAGATGAACAAAAGAAAAAGGTTCAGGTGTCTCCTGGAGAAACGAAGAGAGCCGGTGAGTTTTTTTACATTGATAGAGCTTCTCATCGTGATTGCGATCATCGCAATTCTGGCAGCAATGCTTCTTCCCGCTTTGCGCAAGGTACAGGAGAAAGCCAGAAGCACCCAATGCACCTGGAATCTGAAGCAGATTGCCACCTCCTTCGGATTGTATCTTGGAGACTATGCGGACTGTTATCCGACACAAATTGCCGGAATCAATGAATGGAGTGCATTGAAAACGACTTGGATCGGCGCCGTGGGACAGTATATGGGGATCAGAAATGCAATCAACACAACGGGATGGCCATCCCTGAAAAAAAACGGTTCCTTTGCCTGTCCGACCTTGGTCCCATATCTGGAACCTGGAGATACTTTTACCGCCAATCGTGTTCATTACGGTTACAATGCCGACGTGTTCGGGATAGAAAATTATAATGTTGCCGATCCATACTGGGGAGTCAAGCGCGTGATCGGCATACCGGTCAAAGCAGGGATGCTGCGAAAGGGATCCGGGACGATTCTGATTGCGGACTCGCGCTATACCTCAACAGACATTTTCAGCGGCAACAACAGCTTTGCAGGAGATACATTCGGTCGTCTGGCTCTGCGGCACTCCAGACGGGCAAATACCGCATATGCGGATCTCCATGTCGGAGTTGAAAATGTTTATGGTGCCGCAGCTCATCCGACAACCCTGCCGTGGAATTGCGCGGGCACAGGAAAACCATTTGCCTTATATAAAAATGTTGCCGAGTACAACTATGGACCTTTCCAGTGATTCAATATCGGAAACGCTGTTCCCGGCATCCAGCAATATAATGAAATAATCGAAAGATTATCTGTCTGAAGAAATGGATTTTGACAGTAAAAGAAAAATTGCGGAAATAACTTGATAAAACTTGAACATCGAAGAGGTGAAACATGATTACAGTATGGAAAATCACAGGGATGCTTCCAATATTGAGTATTTGCATCCTTGCCGTCGGAAACGAAATTGAGGCAATCAAAAAATATCCATTCGATTCGGGGGCGGGAAAAGTCATTCTTTCGAATTCATTTGAATCGCGCGGGGAACTTCCTGCAAAGCTTCCGCAAGGCTACTCGTTTGTTCCGGGCACCGGACGGAACGGTACCGGTGCATTGCTCTATGAACGAAGCGATCCGAAACTTTACACGTGGCTGGAATTCCCGCTCCCCGGACTTTCGCCGAATCAGACGTATGAGGCTGAAGTTTATGTCCGGGGTGAAAATATCCGCACAAATGGCGACGATAAGCTCATCGGCGGCATCTGCGTGGAATATTTCCGGAACGGGAAATGGGATTCCGGCTATTACCATAATGTGCGGAAGATTGACCGGGATTGGCAGAAACTGGTTCTTCCCGTCACCGTAAAGGAAGGATGTGACCTTGTTGTAAAACTTTATCTGAGGCGCACCTACACCGGAAAAATATGGTTTGACGATCTTGTTTTCCGGACGGCGGGAAGTTCGGCATCCATTGTCCTGAACCGTCCCTGCATGTCCACCTTTCCGCAGGGAAACCGTGAAATCGAATTGAGCACTGCGCCGTCGATGCCGGAATCGCTGAAACTGCTTGTCACCGCCGAAAATGCCGGAAAGACGCAGGAGCTTCTTCTGGAGGGGAAAAATCATGTCTACAGGGGGACACTCGGGGAACTGGCAGATGGTCCGGTAAAACTCACCGCGCTCGCGGCGGATACGAAGAAAAAAAGCATTCTCTGGAAGGAGACCTTTCTTCTGAACAAGGCGCAGGAAGGCGCCGTGCCTCCCTATGCCTGCGCGATGGATGCGCACCACCGCCTGATCCGGGGCGGCAGGCCGTTTATGCCGATCGGTGTTTTCGGTTTGGCCGGAAAGGAGGATCTCCGGATCATCTCCGAAGCGGGATTCAACTCTCTGATCACATATAACTCCCTCGGGCTCTCCGGGAAGGAAAAAACCGGCGACCTTATCACCGATATCCGCGCGGGACTGGACCGTTTTGACGCATACGGTCTGAAATGTATTTTCTCGCTTAAGGATCAATATGCGCATAAGAGCGCGGCGCTGAAGCAATTCGGGTCATATTCGGATCCCCTGTCCGTGGCAGTGGAAATTGTCCGGAATCTCCGAAACCATCCCGCAATCCTGTGCTGGTATATCAATGACGAGGAACAGCGTCCGAATGTGCCGAAGGTCAAACGTCTGCGGGAGGCATTGAATGCGGCGGATCCCTGGCACCCGACCTGGTCGCTCACCTACCGGAACGGAGATTTCCCCTGTTACGGCATCACAGGGGACATCATGGGCGTGGACCAGTATGCGATCAAGAAAACGGCCGTGCAATCGCTTGCAGCTGTCGTGGAAGGAATGGAAGCGGCGAATACGACACGACAGGCGGTCTGGATTGTACCTCAAACCTTCAGCTGGGGCGTTTATCAGACCAAAGATCCCGCCGTGTTTGCACAAAGCCGTTTCCCAACCGAGGGGGAAATGCGCGCAAATGCCTTGATCGGCGCTCTTTACGGCGCAAAGGGTTTTGTATTCTACAGCTATTTC
>CASEFP010000008.1 GCA_949287225.1 uncultured Lentisphaeria bacterium | reverse complement strand
CTCCCTCAAAACTGGGATCTTCAACCCACGTTGAAATATCCCGGGAAAGCCACGCAAACGCGCCTCTAGGCGATTTCAACGGGAATCCCTCATCTCTTGCCGGTCAAAGACGAAAAATCCGTCCTGACGCATTCAAAGGCAAAAAAACACGACCAAAAATTTTGCTCTCCTGACTTCTGGCATGGGGGTGACTGGGGAGATACGGATCAACGGTGTTCCGCCGCGCGTTGCCCGCGGAGACAAAACATCCTGACTGCCGCCGGGATTTCTCCTTTCCTCCTGCGGGGCAGGCGACAAGGGCTGTTCTCGAAATACCGGAGACTCTCCTGCAAAAATATCAAAAAAAACATTCCGAACCGCCTTGTCATGTTGAAATTAACACGAAAAACGGTTATATTGCACCGAATGGATTATAGATAAACTGTCTGGAAAGGATCTCATGCCATGACAAAGAGAGTTGTCGTAACGGGCCGCGGACTCGTAACTCCGCTCGGGAACGGTCTCGCACAGAACGTGCGGAACCTCAAGGATGGGAAGCCCGGAATCGTGTTCATGCCGGAATGGCGCGATATGGGACTCGAAAGCCAGGTCGCGGGCGTTTCGGACAACGAGGTCCAGTGTCCCATGTTCAATGTGAAGAATCTCCGCTTCATGTCGCCGAACTCCCGCATGGCCGCCGCAGCTGTTTACGAAGCTCTGGTCGAGGCCGGATTCACCCCCGAGGATCTCCCGAACCGCAGAATCGCCCTGATCAACGGTTGCGCCGGAAGCTCCTATATGACAGTTTACAAGAATATGAAATCATTTGAGACAACAAAGCGCCTCCGCAGTGTCTCGCCGTTTTCCGTGCCCAAGATCATGCCTTCTTCGGCGGTTGCGAATATCTCGCTTCTTTACGGGATCACCGGGGAGAGCTACAACATCAGTGCGGCATGCACGGGCAGCGCACTTGCGATCATCGCCGGTGCAAGGCTGATCCGCTCCGGCGAATATGAAATGGTCATTGTCGGCGGCTCCGAGGAGCTGAGCTGGGGACAGGCGCTCGGATTCAATACGATGCGCGCTCTCTCGCACTCTTTCAACGAGACCCCGGAACAGGCGAGCCGCCCGTTCGACAAACGGCGTGACGGTTTCGTGCTCGCCGAAGGCGCGGGCATGCTTGTCCTCGAAAGCGAGGAACACGCATTGAAGCGCGGCGCGGCCCCCAAAGCGGTGATTTCCGGCTACTATGCCAACAGCAACGCCGTGGACATGGTCGTCCCGAACGCCGAATCGACCGCGGAGGTCATGTCCCGCGCGCTGGAATGCGCCGGCTTGAAGAGCTCCGATGTCACCTACGTCAATACGCACGGCACCTCGACGCCGGTCGGAGATCCCATCGAGCTCGAAGGCATCCGGAAAGTGTTCGGTTCTGATCACGAAGTGGCGATCAACAGCACGAAATCCCTGACTGGGCACATGATCGGAGCCGCGGGCGCGGTCGAGGCGATCTTCACCACTCTGATGATCGAACACTCCTTCCTCTGCAAATCCGCGAATCTGGAGGATCCGGACGACTCTTTCGCGTGGGCGGACCTGATCCGCGAAACGCGTGAAAATGTCGAAATCAGGCACGCGCTGAGCAACAGCTTCGGTTTCGGCGGTTCCAACGCAAGTATCGTGATCTCGAAATACTGAGCGCGAAATGAGCACCGGGAAATTCGACTTCCGTCCGAAACTGCCGCCGTGGATCCGGATCAAGGTCCCCTGCGGCGAACAGCGCGAGCATGTGGACGCGCTTCTCAAAACCAACAGCCTGAACACGGTCTGCCGCG
Organism: uncultured Lentisphaeria bacterium; assembly: GCA_949287225.1. Taxonomy (GTDB): domain Bacteria; phylum Verrucomicrobiota; class Lentisphaeria; order Victivallales; family UBA1829; genus UBA11452. The sequence goes on along the minus strand of CASEFP010000008.1, from coordinate 71,175 downwards.
GCGCACAGTGCCCGAATCTCTGCGAGTGCTGGCATCGCGGGACCGCGGCGTTCATGATTCTCGGAGAGCGCTGCACGCGCAACTGTAAATTCTGCGCCGTGGGGCATGTCGAGCAGCCGCTTCCGCCAGATCCCGCCGAACCGGAACATCTTGCCGAGGCCGCCGCAAAAATGCACCTTGCCTTCGTTGTCGTGACGAGCGTCACGCGCGACGATCTGCCCGACGGCGGCGCGGGTCATTTCGCGAAAACGATCCGCGCGCTGAAAAACCGGATTCCCGGCGTAAAGGTCGAAGTGCTGGTCCCCGACTTCAATTTTGTGGAAAAGGACATCCGCACCGTGCTTGACGCGGAGCCGGACGTCTACAACCACAATGTGGAGACGGTCGAGCGCCTGACTCCGCTGATCCGCTCGAAGGCGCAGTACCGGCGTTCCCTTGCGGTGCTTGCGAAGGCGTATTCGATGACGGACGGGCGCATTCCGGTCAAATCCGGGATCATGGTCGGCATGGGGGAGACCGACGACGAGGTGCTCCGGACCATCCGCGACATCCGCGAAACGGGCGCCACCTTCCTGACGATCGGGCAGTATCTTCCGCCGTCTGCGGAGCACTGGAAACTGGAGCGCTATGTGGAGCCGGCGGTATTCGACTCCTGGGGCGCGTATGCAAAGGAGATCGGATTCGAGCACGTCAACTCCGGCCCGCTCGTCCGCAGTTCCTATTACGCCGAGGAGCTGGCAAGGAGCTGAGCGCTCCGCAATCCGTCAATATCCGAACCCGCTGCCTGTCAGCGTGGAAAGATCGACTCTGCCGTTTCGCCGCTCATAGAGTCCGGGATGGCGTTTTTCATCCTCCAGCGAGGCCGCCGGATAGAACTGCGGCGCGTTGCATTCCACGCCCCGGATTGTGCCGACATGCGCGGCGAGCAGCACATGCGGAACCGTCGCCAGCATCGGGTTGGTCAGATCCTGCACCATCAGAAGCATGCCGTGCTCCTTCGCCCAGCACGCGGAGAGGATTGCGCCGGTCATGGTCTTGCAGACTTTCAAGGCGACGCCGTTCCAGCCGAGCTCCCTGCCCAGTCTGACCATCCGCCAGTCATGCGCGCTTTCGTCCATGAACAGCGGTTTGCGTGCCGCGCAAGCGTGAACGTCGATCCGGTTCGCTTCGAGGTCGTAGGGAAACGGCTGTTCCACATACAGCACGCGCCGGAAGATTTCCGCTTCGTTCTCTTTCAGTCGGTCCATGACGTCATTGACGTAAGCGGGATCGCGCACCTGACAGTTGAAGTCCGGGGAGAGCGCATCGCATCCGCAGCGCAAGGCAATCCGTCCGACGTCAGTCATCCGCTTGTAATCCCATTGCGCATCGTGTCCGGTCAGCTTGATCTTCAGGCATTTCAGGCCGTCGCGCCCGATCCATTTTTCCAGCGAGACCGGATAGCCGTCGTCCGGTTCGTTTCCGGTCCGTTCGGACTCGAGCAGAAGATCGCGCCCGCCAACCAGATGCCAGACGGGAAGGTGTCCGGGCACGTCGCGGACAAAGTAATCCCGCGGATATTTCCCCCGGAACGCCGGATCGTCATAGAACCACGCGAGATCGTGTTCCATGAATTTCGCGTGATAGGTCTGAAACGTCGGCAGAGCCAGCGACCTTCCGAAAGCGTCATGGAGCGCGATGTCGAACGCCGATGTGCAGATCAGCGCGGCGAGATGGGGCATTTCCACTGCGTGTTCGCGGTTGAAGCGCGCATGAATTTCCGGCAGGCGGCGCGTCAGAAAGGCGTATCCGGCGGACATCGGGTCGGTGTTTTCCACAAGGTATTCCTTTTCCAGCGTCCGGCAGAAATCCATCATCATGCGTTCCCGGAAGGCGAAGGAAAGTTCCGACGGCCACGCCCAGGCAACGGAGAGCGGCGTTTCCCCGCGTCCGGTGGTTCCGTAAGCATCGAGCTCGACGTGGGCGATCTGAATGGAATCAATGGTTTCCGCGCCGAATTTCAGCGGGAGGCGCATTTTCACGGGAAGAAAAGTCAGGACCATGCGTCACCTCTGGAAGAAGAACGGTTTTCCGGTCCGCGCGGATTCGTAGATGCCGCAGATCAGTTCGATGGCGCGTCTTCCTTCTCGTCCGTCAAGGAACGGACGGCGTCCGGTTTTAATGGCTTCGGCGAGGTCGGAAATCTGGCTTGCGTGGCCGTTGGAGCCGATGTTCATGGGCGCGCGTCCGCCCTTTGCATCGGCTTTTCCGGAAAGCTCGCGGAGGATCTCCTCGTCCTGCGGGAGGGGATTGGCGAATTCCCAGCGGGTGATTTTGTCCTCTTCAAACGCGACGGTTCCCGTGCTGCCGGAAAACTCGAGTCGGCGCGGAAATCCCGGCGCGCAGGAGGTGCTCACTTCAATCGTCCCGAATGAGCCGTTCCGGTATTTGACCGCGGCGCAGAGATTGTCCTCGACTTCGATGCTGTGGGTCAGGGTTCCGGCGAACGCGAAGACCTCGTCGGGCGCGCCGTTGATGTAGATCAGAAGGTCGATCATGTGGATCGCCTGATTCATCAGTGCGCCGCCGCCGTCGAGATCCCAGGTCCCGCGCCAGGTGGACCCGGCGTAATAGGCGGGGTCGCGGTACCAGCGCATCTGGGCGCTTGCCAGAACCATCCGCCCGAACCTGCCCGAGCGCATCGCCTCATGGACGAGCTGGACAGGCTTTGTGAAACGGGTCTGGAAGACGGGGGAGAGCAGAACGTTGTTCTTGTCGCAGGCGCGGATGAGCGCATCCACCTTTTCAAGCGTGATTTCGAGCGGTTTCTCGCAGAGGATATGCTTCCCCGCCTTCGCGGCCGGAATGGCGACCTCGCCGTGCATGCCCGAAGGTGTGGCGATGGTCACGGCCTCGATTTCCGGATCCGCGAGGAAGGCGTCGAAACTGTCATAGGCCTTGCAGTGAAACTGTTCGGCACGCTTTTTCGCGGCTTCCGGATTTTTGTCGAAAATACCGACGAGACGGGCATTGGAAAGCTCCTGCATGGATTTTGCATGAAGTTCCGCGATCATGCCCGCGCCGATGATTCCGAAACCGATTTTGTCTTTCATAGCACTCTCCCCTGTGTGGGTTTTCCGTTTCTTAAAAAAATTCATTTCCCGGTGCAATGCTCCGCATCGCGAAAACAGCATCGTGCAGGACTTCCAGTCCTGCCGCGGTCCAGCTGCGTAAGCTGGTCGCCGAAGGCGAAATCCCCGCGGCGAGCGTGTGCTCTGCTCCGGAGGCCGCTCATTTTTTCTGTGCGAGGCGTGCCCGGAGATATTCCCTTGCGAACTGCGTGCCGTCAAAACCGGGATCGTCGTTCCGCAGATCGGTCAGGAATATTTCGCGCCCGCCGCTGTTCCATGAGACCTTTGCCGCCATTGCGGCGAGTTCCGGTTCGATGAGTGCCGCGGACGGGACGGGCGGCGTGTCCATTTTTCCTGTGAAAAACGGCATGACTTCACGCAGCATCGCACTGTATATCGCGTTTCCGTTTTCTGCGAACTGTTTGACATTCCGATCCGTGACCACAGTCAGGTTGAAGGGCAGCCATGCGCTTTTCCCTGCGGTCAGAAGCCCGACGCGTCCGTCCTTCCATTGGAGCATGATCTGCTTCTGATTGCTTTCCCCGAGATAGCGGGCGGAGACGATCCCCGGCCCCAGGATGCTTGCCAGAATCGCATATCCGTGAATGCCGTAGTTGAAGTCGTCGACGCCGACGGCGGTGTAGGCGGTCCGGACTTTTCCGCGTTCGGTTTCCGGCAGGGCGAGGAACTCCCGCGCGGGGCGGAAATAGCGCAGAACGGAGCCGCCCGTGACCTTGCGTCCCTGCGCGAGCCAGTCGAGATACCTGTTGGCGTCGCGCATGTTTCCGGCGATGGGCTTGTCGATGTAGACCGCCTTGCCAGCGCTGACGAACGGCGCGGCCTGTTCCATATGGCGGTCCCAGTTCGTCGTATGGACGATCACGCCGTCGACCAGCGGGATCATCTCTTCCAGATTGTCCACGGCGTGCGGGATTGCGAATCTTTCGCAGAATTCGCGGGCGAATCCGGGGGGGCGCGTCTCGCCGGAATCCCACGCCGCGACGATTTCCGCCTCAAACAGTCCTTCCGAAACCAGTTCCCGGATGATGGGAACCCATGCTTCGGGGTGAGAGGTGCAGAGCCCCACCAGCCCGATTCTGAAACGCATGAGGAACACTCCTTCTTTTATGCACTTCAATGTTTCATGGTGAGAATCACGCCGAGCGCCTGATCAGGGTGATGGATCAGAAGATCGCCTGCCTCGCTGATATGGTCCAGCGGGATCCGGTGCGTGGTCATGGGATCGACGAGCAAACGCTTTTCCGCGATCAGGGCGATGAGTTCGCGTGCGTTGCGCTGCGTGGTGAACTGGACGAACGCGGGAGGATAGTCCTTCCCGTATTCCCAGTCATGATCATGATAACCTGCGCCGGTCCTGGAGGAGACGAGGATGTTGAGATTGCCGGACGCCGCTCCGCCGTCCACGGGGACGCGGCAGCCGCCGACCAGCGTGATGTTGCCCATCGCATGTCCGTCCGCGGAAACCTTCATGCACTTCTTGATGTTCATGAAGGCGGTTTCCGCGTTGCCGCCGAAGGCGAACAATGCGAAATCCAGTCCGTAGGGCGCGGCGAATGCTTTTGTCGGCTCGACCGGATCCACCTTGAGGAAATCCACGCAGGCTCCGATACCGCATTTCGCGGCAATCTCCGTGCGAAGGGCGAGCGATTCCCAGGCGATGACGCGCGCACCGTTCAGGCGGTAGAGCTGTGCCGCGAGGTTTCCGACGATGCCCTGTCCTAGCACCGCGCCGTATTCGCCGAGTTTGACGTCCGTCCGGCGCACGGCCTGGAGCGAGGTGGCCGCGAGAGAGAGGTAAGTTGCCTGTTCAAACGTCACCGTGTCGGGAATCGGCACCACAAGGTTGACCGGCACCACGGCGTAGTCGGTGTGTTCCGCCGCGCCGGCGCCCATGCAGGCGACGCGCATTCCCTCTTTCAGACCCTTGACATCACCTTTTGTTTTGAGAATCACGCCCGCGTTGGAATAGCCGAAGGTCATCGGTTTCGTATCGGGCGCAAGCGGTTTTTCCCTGCGCTGGCGTGCGGCGGCCATTTCCGTTCCGGGGCTGATCAGCGAGGCATAGACTTCCACAAGAACCTGTCCGTCGAGCAGTTCCGGAATTTCCTGTTCCACAGTTCCAAGCTGTCCGTCATACAGAATCGCACCCGTGATTTTTTTCATGATAAGGCGATCTCCTTTTCAAGATTGTGGTTTTGATTGCAATATATCATCAAAGAAAAAGAGAGTAAATAGCAAAATGGAGCAAATATTTATCAATTTGGCGAAAAGCGCATTGTTTTGAAGTTTTTCGAATATTATATTTCCGAATAAGAAAAACGGAAGAGGAAAAAATGCGCAATCACGAAGATTCAAGAGTGGAACTTTTGTATTTCAGTCACGGCTATAGCTCCTCCACCGTGATGCACAGCCATTCCTACTGTCAGCTGGAATACTGCCTCGGGGGATGTCTGGCGGCTTCGACGCCGGAGGAGGAGATCCTCCTGCATCCGGGGGAGTTCTGGTTTCTTCCGCCGGGAATCCGGCACAGTTTTCACCGTACGCGCGCATTGCAGGATTTTATTTCAATTAAATTCCGTGCTTCCCTCTGTCCGGAACGGCAGATCAGCCGCGATCCGGTCTGTCTGTTTTATCTGGATGAAATCCGGATGCTGATCGACGGGAAGGGCCGATTCAGCACGCACTCCCTTGAAAACCGGATCGTCATGGAACATGCGCTGACGGGTCTGCTTCAGCGTCTGACGGAAACACCGGAAGAGATGCTGACCTCGGATTTTGAATCCCGTCTCCAGAATACGATTCTGGAATTCGGGGCGGCGACTGGCATCGACGAACTGGCGGAGAGTTTTCACCTGAGCAAGGCGCAGTTCAAATACCGTTTTCTGAGAGAGTTCGGCAGCGGAAACATCAAGCGTTATATCGACGGTGTCCTGATGAAGATGGCGCAGCGGCAGCTCCTCTATTCGGATCAGCCGCTTTTCCGGATTGCCGAAGAACTGCAGTTTTCCTCGCTTTACGCGTTTTCCCGCTATTTCAAGCACCATTGCGGGAAGAGCCCCTCGGCGTTCCGCGCGGAATCGCTGAGCGGGCAGGATTCTGCCCGCTGACGTCAGCTAGTTCTCCGGCCAGGCATTTCTGGTCAGGGACAGCACCGCCGGAATGCCTTTCAGTCCGATCTGCAGATCGCCGCCCGCGTAAAGGAGCAGATGCCAGACTTCCGTTTTTTCCGGCGGAGAAAGGCGGACCTTCAGGGATTGCCGCGGATTCAGCTCCTTTTCATATTTCAGCCATGGCAGGCGTGGCGTTCCGGAATTGTAGCCGGCGATCTTTCCGCCGATCGTGCCGTCGGGACGGATCAGCCAGGCTTTGAAGGGGCCGGAATGGACACCCGTGAGATTCAGTGTGAATTCCTCTGTTCCTGCCGGAATGGTCAGATAGAAGGAAGATACGCTGGAGTTGCCGATGCTGGAATCTTTGTTCAGGAGGGCGAAATCCTGATGTCCTTTTCCGGGGACGATGCTCCAGATTCCTGTCATGTCGTCGTCGATCAGGACTTTGAAACAGTCGCCTTTTTTCCCTTTCAGGAGATGTTTTCCCCGATAGGGTTCCGTGGTCGGGAGACTGGACTGTGCAACGGTTTTCCCCGCCGGATCGACGATCCGGAAGGAGCACTGCGGTTTGAACTTCGGACGGCTTCCGTGTTTTGCCCTTGTGAGAAGAATTTCACAATCGTCCTCCGTCAGGAACACCGCGAACTCCTTGTGGTCCGGCGCACGGAGCCGGAACTGCGCGTCGGGAGCCTTTTCGAGAAGCCCGATCACCGTTTTCACCGTGTATCGGTAGGGAGGCGCATCCGGATGTTCCTGCTGGTATTTCCGGATTTCATCCATCAGCCCGGGCATCAGACAGAGCTCAATTGCCAGACTTTTCCCGTTGGCGGAGAGTCCCTGAAGGGTGGCGACAGCCATGACCTTTTTGGCGATCTCGAACATGTCGGGATTCTTTTCCAGACGTCCGCCGGTCAGCATGCCGGGAGCAATGAGCGGATTGAGTCCGCTTTTCGGCGGGAAATAAGGCTTGCTGTCCCAGGACGCCGCATAGGGCCATCCGAAGGCTTCGTCATGCCATGTGCGGCGCTGCCAGTTCGCCGCAGCGATCAGCGAACGCACAACCTCGGGTGCGTCGGTCGCCAGATAATACTGGCGCAGTCCCTCGGTCAGGATTCCGATTAGGTAGGGACAGTTTCCGAACGTGTTCTGATAGCCGCCGGAGTGATCCTTCGGCATTTTATGCGGCCATGCGCCGCCCTTGTCGAACCGCTGTTCCTTCATGGCGATTCCGGCGATCCGCTTTGCGGCGTCCAGATACTTCCGATCCCCTGTGGCGCGGTAGAGGGCGACAATCGCCTTCAGACTCCAGCCTGCAGAGCGTTCATGCGTGCCGAGACGTGAGAACAGCGGAGCCGTATAGTTCGTCAGATGGGCTCCCAGTTTCAGCGCGGAATCCATGACACGGGCGTTTCCCGTGAGCATCCATGCGTCCAGCATGCCATCGCTCCATGTGTGTCCGTTGGTTCCCCAGTAACTGAGGTCGAACCGGTAGCTCCAGGTTGCCGGGTGGATGTTCTGATAATTGACTCCCGTGTGGCCGATGCCGTGCTGGGCGTTGGCACCAAGGTAGAACGGATCAGGATAGGCGTGGATGATGTCGACGTCCGCCTGATGCTGCGCTGCGAGCGCCGCCCAGCGGAAGGCGTCCCGGTTTCCGGTGCGCGCGAAAAGCATGAACAGTCCATGGGCAAGATCGTATTCATTGTTTGTCCAGTTGCGCCCGCGTTCCCCGAAGGAGTCGCCGTAGTTCAGGAAACCGTATTCCCTCTGGCGCTCTTTCTGGCGCATGTGCATTTGAAACGCTTTCAATGCCTCCTGGTCCCAGTCTGCGAACATGGAATCATTTTTCGGCGGAACGCCCTGAAATACGGCGCATCGCGCGAGCCAGTCCCGGTCCACGACCGGCACCACTTCCCGTGCGGCAAGTTCCCGGAGATCCGCTCTCCCGCTGAAATCAAAGGCAAGGTGTTCCGTAAAGCTCATCCCCCATTTCATGCGGTATTTTCCTTCGCAGAACGGATATTGCAGATAGTGCGGCAGTTCCGTTCCGAATTTTGCGGACGGCAGTTCCGGCAGCAGTTCAAGATCCAGACGATCGGGTCCGATGCGGAAGGCCTTCGGATAGCGGAGCGCGGCGTCGCGCACGGCAATCCCGATACGTCCCGATGCGGTTTCCAGAATTCCCGCTCCGCTCAGGCGCTCCTGCGTTTTTTCCCCGCCGATGTTCAGAACCCGGTCGTTTTCCTGGAAGAAGCGTGCCGGCACATTCTGCGTATGACCGTCCATGGTCAGGGCTTTCACGGCCGCGGCAGGGAGGAACCGGAGATTCAGACTGGATATATCGGTAAACTCATGATTCAGATTGCTGTTGATGTGCGTCATTTCCACGAGAACGACCGGGGAGTCTGCCTGAAATCCCAGCCGCACGGTATAGGTTCCGACGGCTTCCGTCCCGTACTGCCCGTCAATTTGGAAGGTCAGGCGCCGCGGCCCCTTTTCCGTGACCCGGATCCGGCGCGGCGGAACAGCGCTTCCTGCGTGAAGGCGCTGATCCTCTCCGGAGACCGAGAGACCGTCCTGTGAAAAAGCGCCGATGTATTTTCCGTCGACCCAGACGCCGCTCAGAAGATGGAATTTTTTCTTGTCGATGACGGCTTTCAGCGGGCCGGTGTACACGGTGAAGGCATTCTCATTTTCCTCCCACCGGAGCGGAGACTGGATGAGTGCCGGTCTGACCTTTTTCCCAAGCTCGACCTGATAAATCTTCTTCTCATTTGCCTTCAGCGGAGCATCGAACTGAATCAGTATCCATTTGACGGAATGATCCGGCCACCATGCGGTTGCGGAAAACTGTGCCGGCACTTCCTTTCCGTCCGGCGCCAGCACCCGGAGATTTTTCAGATTGTAAATGGTTTTTTCCGGAACGGGGAAACCGAAACGAAGTGCGGCTGTACGGGCGACGCCATCCTCTTCAAGCACCTCCACGGGGATCTTTTCAAAGTCGACAGCGGGCTGTCTGGCATCAGACGGAGCTGCGAATTCCGCCTCGGACGGAGCGGACACCTTTCTTCCCGGGGCCTGAAGTTTAATGTCTTTCGGCGAAATGCCCTTATCCTTCAGCGGCAGGAGTTTCACTTTTGCGTCATAATAGCGGTAGTAGCTTTTCGGATGATCGACGGGTTTTTTCGCCTGGACCGCGGCGGTTTTGGCCGGGCGCGGCGTTTCCGCTCCTTTTCTTGCGAGGAAACGGACAGTCACGGGTTTTCCCTCTGTAACGGAAAGATTCTGGGATACGATGAAATCATGTGCGCATTCCACATAATTTTTTCCTTCTCCGGCGTCCGTGCACTTTAATTTCTGATTCAGGGATGAGGCATTCCAGCTGGTGAGTCCGCCACCGCTGATCTGTTCAAAAGAAGGATTGTCCAGCTGTGCCCCGGAGACCTGGAAATGATCGTATCCGATCCATCTGACTGCTTTTTTTTCTGTCCAGTTGCCCCGCAGACTCAGTTTGACGATACCGCTTTTGTCCGGTGTGAACGTGAATGCAAACGCCTGCCATTGATCCGTGAGATTCTTCCGGCTTTCCAGAATCAGATAATACTTCCGGAGATCTGCTCCAAGCCATTTGGGGTTGCTGTATTTCAGTTCTTTTCCGGCATTGACATTTCCGCAGACGATTTTTTCCGCGCGTCCATCAATATCAATTTTGATTCTGGCGGGCGTCTGGGCAAAAACTCCCGTTCCCGCCGCTGCGATCAGAAGGGAAAAAAGTATTTTTTTCATTGGAATCAATCCTCTCCTGTGATGTTGCGCTGCTTCAGATCACCAACCTTGACCGATGATACGTTTCCTGCAATGAACAGGACGTTCATGGATTTGCTGCCGCCGTGAACATAGCCGACCCGTCCGGTCGGTCCCCATCCGCTGTCTCCGCTGAACCAGGTCCCGAAGCCCGGATCGCCGCCTTTCAATCTCTGATCCGTTACCGCAACGATAGTGGATGGATTTTTCACCTGATCCAGTTTTTTCCAGACGGAGGTGCTTTGATAACTGTCAACGCCATAATTCATCAGATAACAGCGATCCCTGTTGACTGTCCGGATCCGGATCTGCGTCGGGCAGCCGCAGATTTGCCTGCCGCTATTCCAGCGAGTATAATTAGCGGAAGGTGCCGCCAGAAGTCGAAGCGGATTGTAAAAATTGTACCATGCCACTTCGGATCCCGATCCGGTATATGGTGTCGCCTTCTGCGGAACGAGATAGCCTTTGTATGCGTCGGCATAGAGCTGCCAGCCGATTCCCCACTGTTTCAGGTTGCCGACACAGGTGATGCTGCTCGCCCGCTCTCTTGCCTGATTCAGAGCCGGAAGCAGCATCGCGGCGAGAATCGCGATAATTGCAATCACGACAAGAAGTTCTATTAAAGTGAATGGTTCCCTCATTGTGCGCATGGCCGTCTTGACTGTTTTTCCGCTGTTTCCCGGACCGTGGTGCGGTCTCTTCTGCCGTTTTGTGCCCATAAAAACCTCCTGTCAGGCAGATAAATGCCTTTTTTGTTGTTGATTCTCTGTGTTGTCATACCATCTGTGATTATGCTCTCTGGACTGTTTGATCTGGAAAAAAAGGCGTATGGCATCAGCCAGTCGATGCGCTTCGGAGGGAATTTTCGCCGGAGGAAGCAGACAAAGTGCACCGACACCGTCAATAACCAGTTCGTAAAGAGCCGAGGAGAAGATGTTGTAATCCATTTTCATGCGTGGAATTTCCGTAAGAAACTTGACATCAATTTCATCCTCCAGATTCAGGGATTTCTGCGCGGAGGTGCGCCGGAACGGGATCCCGTAACCGAGCATTCCGAAATGATCCTGAACCTCTTCGGAGAACATCAGTTTCAACATCTCGCGAGCCAGATGCGGGTCGGTGCAGTTTTTGCGGATGCAGAAAAGATCCGATGCCATCATGGAAGCGTGCGAGCCGCCTTCCGGCGTCGGAATGGAGACTGCTCCGAGTTCCAGCAATGCGGACGCGGGATTCTGTTTCAGACGGTAGATATCCTGTCGCGGAGCAAACAGCATGGCTGCGTTTCCCGCTGCAAATTCCTGGAGGAATTCATTCTGCGTACAGGCATCGGACAGCCCGCCGGGAAACAGTCTTTCTCGCAGATCCGCATACAGCTTCAGCCCTCGGATAGTTTCCGGGGAATCGATCCTGACGGGATCATCGGCCGCGGGATCGAACAGGCATCCGCCTGCGCTGACGACGGCATTGATCCAGAAATGCAGTCCTCTGACCCAGCAGAAAACCAGTTGCGGCGGAAACTTTTTTTTCAAGGCTTCAATCGTGTTCAGAAAGTCATCCCAGCTCCAGTTGTCCTGCGGCATCGGACAGCCCGCTTCCCGGAAGAGTCTGCGGTTGAACAGCAGAACACGCGGGGAGAAAATCCATGGAATACCGCAGAGGTGCCCGTCAACGATAAACGGATTCAATGTTTTCAGGAAAAATTCTTTTTCAGACGGAAAACACTCTCTGAAGAGCGGCATCAGATCCATGTATTCCTCATTGCGGCTGAGCAGATAATGTGTGACGCGGAGTTCAAAGATGCCTTTCTGAAAGTTTTTGCAGACATGAATCTGAGGCAGTTTTTTCCGGAAAAACAGTTCCAGATCGCAGAAACAAGGCTGATTCTGATGATAACAGTAGAAGGTCGCGGGTAAAAGACACTCTGCCCAGTTCTGCTGGACAAAGGTTCCCGAGCGGGGAACAGCCTCAAAGATGCCGCTCTGCACAAGACATTCCAGCACAGTCTGGATATGCGTGTAGGAAGCGCCGGCTTCTTTTGTCAGCCGTCTGGCTCCCGGCAGACGGTCTCCTGCCTTTATTTGTCCGCTTTCCAGCAGATTCAGAAGATATTCCTTTACCCGGATGTGCTTGTCTTCCATCTTCCTTCTCGCTTTTCTTTCTTATATTTAATTATAATAAAAAATCTGACATTGTCAATAGTGTTTTCTCAGGAAATTGGAATTTTTTTCCGTTTTTACAGGTGCCTCCCGCAGAATATCGGGCTGTTTTTATTAGAAGAAGTGGAAAATTGATATACTCGGAAATCAAACAAGGAAAATCTGACAGTGTCAGTTTTTAATGTCATCCGATGCAATACGGAGCGTCTGGAACGGATGGTCAGCGTCCGGGATCAGGACCGTAGGGGTAGGGGAGAAAATCCAGGTTGTCCGAACTTGCGTCGCCGGCGAGACAGCTCCCGATCGTATAGACATAGCGGAAACTGTCCGAATTCACTGCGCAGGTGAACAAGAGCGCCGTGGCGTAACGCAGAAGCATCTGCGTATTCCAGAACTCAAACGCATACTGCTTGCCGTCGAACGGAATGTATTCCCAGTCGTTGACCGGCACCAGAATGTTGCCGAACTCATCGACCAGAATGAAGTCGGTTTCCGCGGACTGCGTGATGAAAATCCGCATTCCCCGCTGTGCCGCGAGCAGACAGGCGATTGCGCAGAGCATGAAGTCCGCCCCCGTGTTCTCGTCAAGAATCGTGCCGAGACAGAGAAATTCCGATTCCATCTCATCCCGGTGGGAACAGACGAACTGCCGCTTCCGCAGGAAATAGGCAAGCTGTTCCAGGTTTTTCGGATGATAGTTCTTCGCTTCTTCAGCCAGCTCATTCCACTGCTTTTTTACAGTGTCGTATGCATCGTTGTCATACCAGAGCAGATGGATCTGGATCAGTCCTTCCAGAAGATCAATGTTCCGTTCGGAGAGATTCTGTGTAAGGCTTTTGCGCCTTCTGCGCAGCAGCATTGTCGACTGAAGCTGGTGGATCCGGCGGCGGAGACGCGGATTCGGACTCTCCTGCAGTTTGCGGAGAACCGGCTCCAGCGGCCCGGGGTCACGGGCAAGAAGCTCCGCCATCGCCAGCGAGGCCGCCTGTTCGTTCTCATCATCAAGCAGACTCAAAAGATGTTTGTAGTCCTGATCCATGAAGACTCCATATTTATTCCTTTTTCAACGGAAAAACGCCTCTGAGCGCATTGGAGGCGATCTCCTTGACTTCCTGCGTGAAGTCCGAGCGAAGAATCCAGCGCAGAAAGTCCGGATTTTCAATCGCAATCCGCTTGAGCGGCGTCCCCGCGTTTTTCCCGAATGCGACAATTACTTCGCCGTTCTTCCATTTGAAACGGCCTTCCGGATCGACACTGTCGATGGTTCTCTGATTGCAGAAGGTATGAAATTCATCCAGTGTTTCCGGCCATTTTTCCACATCTTCCGGAAATTCCTCTTTCGCCATTCTGGAGTAGCGGCGGATTTCCCCCTCGAAGATTTCCACGGTGGCAAGCGTGTCTGCTTCCGCACTGTGCGCATCCTTCATATCCTTGCCGCAGAAGAACTTGTAGGCGGCGGAAAGATTCCGCGGCTCCATGCGGCAGAAGATATTGTAGGCGTCGATGATCCGCCGGTTCGCGGTTGTGAACGACAACCCCGCACGCGAAAACTCGCGTGTCAGCATGGGGATGTCAAACTTCGTGATGTTGTAGCCGCCGAGATCGCAGTCCTCCAGAAAGATGAAGAAGTTTTTCGAGATGGCGCGGAACGTCGGCTCGTTTTCGACATCCTTGTCGTAGATTCCGTGAACGGCGGAGGCTTCCTCCGGAATGTGCATTTCCGGGTTGATTCTCCGTGTTTTCACTTCGCGACGTCCGTCCGGATGGATTTTCACGACGGAAATTTCCACAATCCGGTCGTTCAGAATGTTGATGCCCGTTGTTTCCAGATCAAAAAATACAATCGGGCGTTCTTGAATCAGTTCCAGCATATTCTTTTCTCCATCGCTCTGAAATTTCTCCGTCAGGCGGAACTCGCACCGGAGCTTTCTCTTTTCTGTACCGGCGTCCGCTGTAACGCACAGAGTTACAGATGATTTTTCTTTTCCAGATATTGGTAAGCCGCGGGCAGATCAAGCGTTTCTTTCCGGAAAGAGAACTGTCTGGCTTTCCATTGTTCGATCACTGCCTGATAGCGGTTCAGCATTTTGTACAGGTCGATGATCTGGGGGAAATCCAGCGCATCCTGGTGCTCCCGGATATAGAGTGCATAATGGTCCAGAACCGTCCGTGTCAGCTCCACTTCGCCCTTGTTCAGCGACGCAGCAGTTCCGATCCTGCCAATCTCGCTTCGGAGCGTATCCACCAGCGTGACAAGATTTTCCTTTGCAACATGCTTCTGGAGAACATCTTCCCGCTTCAGCTGAATCGGCACCCAGACAATCAGATAAAGTTCGAACACCACAACAAGAAGAAAGAAGTAGATAGCGAAATATGTCATGAAATCGCTTTTTCTCCTGCAGGAATAACGCGCTTTGATCTCTTTGGTAACCATGATTCTCCCCGATTCCGAACCTTTTCCCGGATGCGGTGACAAAAAAAGGAGCCGACTTGTTCAGAGGGCTCCCTGAAAAAATCAGAAATACTCAGCGGATCGCGTTGCCGCTGACCTGCACCGAATCATACCAGAGCACGAGGAACGGCAGAAGCCAGGTGCTGGAACGCTGGGAGGTCAGGCCTTCGACTGTGGTGGCCTCGAAATCATTGAGCGCCTTCTTGGTGATCATCGAAACCGCGTTGTCAACCTGAACCGTGTCGCTGAAAACAGCGCATCTGCCCGGCTGCGTGCTGCTGCCCGTGAACAGCGGAATGCTGAAAAGGTAGATGCCCCAGATTTCCCCATTGAGATGAGCAAGGCTGGTGGCATTTTCCGCCGTCGTGATCTTTTCGTTGTTCAGGGTTGTTGCGACCTGAATCGAAGAGCAGGCTGTGAAGGACAGTGCGGCAGCCGCGGCAACCGCAACGATCATGATTTTTCTCAACATGGCTAAACTCCTTTGGTTGTTTTTGCTTTCCGGCATTAAGTTATATCCAATTTGGCAAACATGCAAGGGTTTTTCTGAAAAAACCGTCTGTTATTTTCGGTTGACTGCCCGTTGCGCAATGTCGTGCCGGTACTGCACGCCTGTCCAGCGGATCTTTGCGACGCCTTCGTAGGCTTTGGCAATTGCATCAGTTACAGTTTCTCCATCGGCGGTCACGACGAGGACGCGTCCCCCCGCGTTGACAAGAACGCCGTCTTTCATGGCGGTGCCCGCATGGAAGACGATGACGCCGTCCTTTTCCGCTTCGTCAATTCCGGTGATCGCAAATCCTTTGCGGAGTGTTCCCGGGTATCCTTCCGAGGCCATCACGATGCAGACGGACGGCTTCGGACTCCATTTCATTTCGATGTCGGCGACTTTTCCCAGTGCGGTTTTCAGGAGCACATCGGCAAGACTGCTTTCCAGACACGGCAGAATCGCCTCGGTTTCTGGATCGCCGAACCGGACGTTGAACTCCAGCACCTTCGGACCGTTCTTCGTGACCATGATCCCCGCGTAGATGATCCCGCGGTAGTCCAGTTTTTCCTCCCGGACACCTTTGAGGAAGCGCTGAAGAATCGTCTCGTCGATCTCGCGCATCAGCGCGTCGGTCACAACAGGGGCGGGGGAGTAGGCGCCCATGCCGCCGGTGTTGGGGCCCTTGTCGCCGTCCAGCAGACGTTTGTGATCCTGCGAGGAGACCAGCGGAATCACCGTGTTTCCGTCTGCGAGCGCGAGGATCGAGGCTTCTTCTCCGACAAGAAGCTCCTCAATGACGACCACATTGCCTGCCGCGCCGAATGCTCCCCCGAAACACTCTTCGACCGCCTTTTCCGCTTCCGTCTGACAGGAGGCGACGATCACGCCCTTGCCCGCGGCGAGACCGTCGGCTTTGACCACGACGCCGCGACCGGCTGCATATTCCGCACGCACATATTCGAGCGCTTTTTCCTTTTCCGTGAAGCTCCCGTATGCCGCCGTCGGGATGCCGTATTTGACCATGAACTGCTTGGAGAAATCCTTGCTCCCTTCCAGTCGCGCCGCCGCCTTCGAGGGGCCGAACACGGGAATGCCCCGGGCGCGTACGGCATCCGCAACCCCTTGGCAGAGCGGAAGTTCCGGCCCGACGACCAGAAGGTCGATCCCGTTTTTCTCCGCGAAATCCGCTACCGCCTCCATGTCTCCCGCGGGCAGTGCGACGCATTCGGCGATTTCCGCGATGCCCGGATTGCCCGGCGAGCAGTAGAGTTTCGTTACTTCGGGACTGCGCTTCAATCCCCGGCAGATTGCGTGTTCGCGGCCTCCGCCGCCCAGAACCATGACCTTCATGATGCCTCCTTGTTCTGAAAAAAAATTAAAATTTATCCTGAATATGACTTGTTTCCCGCGCATTTGCGTATCATTTTATAAGGATATGTGGTAATTTACGCCATAATTTTAAAATATCCATTACATTTTGCAAGGATTTGCCAATGTTCAGCAATTTGAGAGAGTTCGGTGTCGTTCCGTTCGTGAAGGCCGAGACCGAGGAGGAGGCGCTCCTTACGGCGCGGGCGCTCCAGTCCGGCGGCCTTCCCGTTATGGAACTTGTGTTCCGCACTTTCGCCCACAGCCGGGCGATCCGCAGAATCGCCCGTGAAATGCCCGACTTCGTCATCGGCGTCGGAAACATCCTGAACAAGGATCAGCTTGTCCGGGCGGTTGACTCGAGCGCCCGCTTCGCCTTTTCGCCGGGAACTGAAATGGAGATGGTCCGTGAGGCGTGCAGCCTGCGGATTGTATTTGCGCCGGGGGTCTGCACGGCATCCAACATCCAGATGGCGATGCTCAGCGGCGTCACGGAGTTTCAGTTCTTTCCCGCCGAGCAGAGCGGCGGCGTGGAGGCACTTGCCGCAATTGCGGAACCGTTCCTTCATCTCGGAATCGAGTTCTTCGTCAAGGGCGGCATTACGCCGGAGAATATGCGCGGCTATCTGAAACACCGCGAGGTTGTCGCCGTCAGCGCCCCCTGGATTGCTCCTCAGGAACTGATCGAGGCGAAGGACTGGAAACGCATCACGGAAAATGCTGCTCAGGCCGTCGAGGCCGTCCGGTCGATCCGCGCGGAAAAAGGCGGGTAATTCCTGCTTCTGGCTTCACGGAAAGAGTTTTCTATGCTGCGAATGGTTTCTCCGGTTCTCTTGTCCTGCATGGCGCTTCTTTTCGTTTCGTGCTCTCCGCGGGCGGAGCGGACGCCTGCAAGGTCGCTGACGATCTCTCTCGGAACACGGATCACGACGCTGGACCCCGCGCTCGCGGCGGACACGGCGAGCCAGTCAATCGCGGGCGCGCTGTATGACACGCTTCTGCAGTATTCCCACCGGGAGCGGCCCTACCGACTGGAGTGCTCCATGCTTGCGGAGATGCCCTCTGTCTCGAAGGAGATGCGGCTCTTCCGCTGCCGTCTGCGCGACGATCTCTATTTTCAGGATGCCCCCTGTTTTCCTGACCGCGCCTCGCGCAGGATCACTGCCCGCGACATTGCGTTCTCGATTCTGCGGCTTGCCGACGCCCGAGTCCGTTCGACCGGCTACTGGCTGATCCGCGACCGGATCAGAGGGATCGGCGAATTCCGGAAAAGAACCGCCGCGGCGGAACCTTACGACATGACGCCTTATGACACGCTTTGCGAAGGGATCCGCATTCTGGACGATCTGACGTTTGAAATCGAGCTTGAAAAATCCGATCCTCGCTTTCTTTACGCGATGGCGATGCCCTATTTTTCGGCGGTGTCGCGGAAGGCGGTGGAATATTACCGCGATACCTTCGCCGATCATCCTGCCGGGAGCGGGCCTTTTTCCGTCACGCACTGGCGGAAGGATTTCGTCATTGAAATGAAGCGCAACCCCGACTACCGGAAGGAGTTCTACGCCTCCGCGGAAAATCCCGCCGACCGTTCCAGAGTGCTTCCGCTTCTCGACACGATCACCTGCTATCTGGTGAAACAGCCGCTGGCCTCATGGCTGATGTTCCTTCAGGGGGAGCTCGACTACTGTGCGCTCGGCGAGGAGAACTTTGAAGCGGTTGTGAATGACAAAATGGAACTTTCCCCGGCGCTCCGGGCACGCGGGATCCGCCTGATTTCCGCGCCCGATCTCCAGATCAACTACATCGGGTTCAACTTTTCCGATCCCGTTCTGGGAGCTAATCCCGATCTCCGGCGGGCGCTCAGCCTCGCCTTCGACCGGGATCTGCGCTGCCGGATGTCCAACGGCCGCCTGATCCCGGCGACCGGACCCGTTCCGCCGGGGGTTGCCGGGCATCTCGAAAAAAATGCGTCATCGTTCGGATCATTCAATGTGGAGCTTGCGCGGGAGTATCTGCGCAGAGCGGGGTATCCGGACGGCATCGACCCGAAAACGGGAGAAGCGCTGGAACTCTCGTTTGATCAGGCGGGCAGCAGCACGCTCTACCGCCAGCTTGCCGAACTGCTGGCGACCGATTTCAAACGGATCGGAATTGTCGTGCGCCCCGAATTCAACAACCGTTCGCGTTTTTTCCAGAAGCTCAACCAGGGGCGCTTCCAGCTGTTCCGGCTCTCGTGGACCGCCGACTATCCCGACGCGGAGAATTTTCTCCAGCTTTTTTACGGGCCGAACAGCGACAGCTGCAACCGTCTTTTCTTCCGCGACGCCGCGTTCGATTCGATGTATGAGGAGATCCGTCCGATGCCCGATTCGCCGGAAAGAACGGCAAAATATGAAAAAATGTCGAAACTTCTTGCGGAAAAATGCCCGTGGATATTTGAAAGTTATACAGTTGCGTTTATGTTGACACATAAATGGGTGACGAACTACGTGCCGCATGCCTTTGGATTCCATTCGTGGAAATATCTTTCCGTGGATCCGGAGCTTCGGGCGGAGACGCGGGAGGCGTTCACGCCGGTCAGCATGGGCGATCTGAGAAAATAAGAAAAGGAGACGATGGATATGCCCGACAGGACGATTGAGCACATCAGGGAAAAAATCGCCGAGGCGAATCTTCCGGATGACCGGAAGGACAAGCTGTTCGATCTTGTGGACGAACTCAAGGAGGAACTGGACAAAATTGCGGATGTGAACCGCGAGGAGGCCCTCCACATTGCGAAGCACGCCGAGGCGCTTTCGCTTGCAGTGACCGATGAGAACGGCGTCGATCCGGAGAAGGTGGATGTTTCCGCCGCCGAGCTCCGTGATGCGGTTGGCGGCTTTGAGGTGACGCACCCGCAGCTTGTCAAGGTCATCAACGGTATCTGCATGATGCTCTCCAGTCTGGGAATTTGAACAGTCTGGAATAGAGAAACAAAAACAATACCGCGATCAATCAAACAACAGGGAGTTTCGGTCTGTCATGGAACTTAAAACCAAATGGTGCAGTTCTCTCGTAAAAGTTTTTCCGGCGAAGGAGCCGGAGTCTGAACCCTTCCGTTCGGGAACGGCGCTTCAGGGAGAGGTGTTCTCCTTCCAGCTTGCTTACAATCCGGTGGACTTCAACCGGACGGAAATCCGCGTTGAAGTGGAATCCGAACTGAAAAAAGCCATTTCCGTCCGGCGTGTGAATCTGGTCCCCGGCGAATATACGGGCATTAATTTCGACGATGATTATCTTACGTGCGACCCCGGACTTTTTCCCGACATCCTTTCCGAACTGGAAAACAGTGCCGTGGAGGCGGTTTTCAATCAGTGGCGCTCCCTCTGGTTCAAGGTCGCCGTGCCGAAGAACTGCAAGCCCGGAAAATACCGGATCGACGTGAAGCTTTCCGCCGATTTTCCGGGAACGGAGGAGAAACCGGTCCGCGAAAAACTCTCCTTCATGCTGGAGGTGCTGCCTGCGCAGCTGCCCGCGCAGAAACTCATCAACACCCACTGGTTCTATACCGACTGCCTTGCGGTTTATTACAGGATGGATGTGTTCAGCGAAGATTACTGGCGCATCGTCGGGAACTTCATGAAAAACGCCGCGGAACACGGGATCAACATGATTCTGACGCCGATTTTCACGCCCCCGCTCGACACAAAGCCCGGAACGGAGCGCCCGACCGTCCAGCTTGTCGATGTGACCTTGAAAAAAGGACGCTACTCGTTCGGCTTTGCGAAACTCAACCGCTGGATCGCGCTCGCGAAGAAGTGCGGGATCAGATATTTTGAGATTTCCCACCTCTTCACCCAGTGGGGCGCGGGATTCACCCCGAAAATCATCGCGAAGGTCGACGGCGTGGAGAAACGCATTTTCGGATGGGATGTGAAATCCGACTCGAAGGAATACACCGGCTTTCTGGAGGCCTTTCTGCCGGAACTGACTGCGTATCTCCGGAAGAACAAACTCCGGAACAAGGTCTATTTCCACTGTTCCGACGAACCGACGCCGCCGCACATCGACACCTACGGGAAGGCGTCCGCGTTGCTGCACCGGCTTCTGAAGGGATTCAAGATCATGGACGCCCTCTCAAGCGTGGATTATTACAGGCAGGGGATTGTCACGACGCCGGTGCCGTCCGAAGCGCATCTGGAAGAGTTCCTTGCCGCTGGAATGAAAGAACGCTGGACCTATTACTGCTGCGGGCCGACGGTAACGTATTCCAATCGGTTCCTTCACATGCCGTCCTCGCGCAACCGCATTCTCGGAACCCAGCTCTATTATTTCGACATTGTCGGATTCCTCCACTGGGGATTCAACTTCTATTTCTCGCAGCTCTCGCGCTATCCGATTGATCCCTATCGATGCACGGATTCCGGCTGCGCGTTTCCGGCGGGCGATCCATTCCTTGTTTATCCGGGGAAGGACGGAAAGCCCGAGGATTCCATCCGCTACGAAGTGTTCCGCGAGGGGCTTCAGGATCAGCGCGCCATGCAGCTTCTGGAAACGATGATGCCGCGGGAGAAGATTCTCAGGGAGCTTGACAAGCTCTCCCCCGGCGGAAAACTGAGCATGGCGAATTATCCGCGCGGCGAAAAGAACATGCTTGCCGTGCGGGCGAAAATCAATCAGCTGATTAAAAAACATTCTGCATAACCCAACCAAAGGAAAGGGAGGCATGTCATCATGCAGGAATTTGAAGTATTGGTGATCGGCGGCGGTCCGGGCGGATACGTCGCGGCGATCAGAGCTGCGAAAAACGGAGCGAAAACGGCGCTTGTCGAACGCAGGGAGTTTGGCGGAACGTGCCTGAACATCGGATGCATTCCGACCAAGACCCTGATCGCCGGAGTTGATGTCTACCACAAGGCGCGCCACGCGATGGAGTTCGGCGTGAAAATCACAGGGGACGTCACCCCCGACTGGGAAGCCATGCTTGCGCGCAAGGAGTCCGTCATCAAAACGCTTCGCGGCGGAATCGGCTCCCTGCTCAAGGCGGCGGGTGTTACGGTCTTCAAGGGGCACGGCGCCTTTACCTCCAGAAAAACGGTGAAGGTCGTGGATGCCGAGGGCGCTCCTGTCGAGGAGATCACGGCGGACAAGATCATCATCGCCAGCGGTTCCGAAACGCTTGTGCCGGGCTTCATCCCGAAAGGAAAGCGCGTCATCACCTCAACAGAACTGCTTTCGATTCCGGAAATTCCCAAGTCGCTGCTGATTCTCGGCGGCGGTGTGATCGGCTGCGAGTTCGCGTGTCTGTTTGCCGAGCTCGGGACCAAGGTCACGATCGTGGAAATGCTCGAAAGCATCATGCCCAACATCGACCGCGAGACCTCCGGTGTCGTGGCTGCCCAGATGCGCAAGATGGGAATCGAGATCATGAACGGCAAGCCGCTCGGCGACCTCAAGGCGGATGACAACGGCGTCAGCGGCAAGGTCGGCGACCTGACGGTTTCCGCCGATTACCTTCTGGTTTCGATCGGCCGCAAGCCTGCGCTTGACGGCATGAACATTGCGGCGAGCGGCGTCAAGACCAACGAACGCGGCTGGATCCCGGTGGACGCCACCTGCCGGACGAATGTCCCCGGCATCTTCGCGATCGGCGATGCAACCGGCTCCTGGCAGCTCGCCCATGCCGCAAGCGCGATGGGCGTCGTCGCGGCGGATGTCGCCTGCGGAAAGAAGAACGCGTTTGACGGAAGCCTTGTCCCCGGATGCATCTTCACGTCGCCGGAAATCGGTTCCGTCGGTAAGAGCCAGGAACAGTGTGACAAGGAAGGGATCGAGACGAAGGTCGGCAAGTTCCCGTTTGCCGCGCTCGGCAAGGCAATGGCGATCAATGAGACGGTCGGCTTCTGCAAGATCATCGCGGACGCGAAAACCGATCAGGTGCTCGGCATTCATATTGTCGGGCCGCATGCCACGGATCTGATTGCCGAGGCGTGCCCCGCGCTGCATCTCGAAATCACAGCAAGAGAGCTCGGCAAGGCGATTCACGCTCATCCGACCCTCGGCGAAGCCATGATGGAGGCCGCGCACGCCGTTCACGGCGAGTCCGCGCACATTCCCTCCCGGAAGAAAAAATAACTTCCCGAAGCAGTCGCTATGGAAAAAGCCCCGCAGTTTTCTGCGGGGCTTTTTTTTCGGAATTCCAGGCTGGCCCCTTATCCGGCAAAGGAGAGAAACGCGGCGGCCTCTTCCTTCGTGATGCCGGAACGCTTCGCGTAATCCGCGAGCTGGTCGTCCCCGATCCGTCCGACGGCGAAATACCTTGCCGCGGGGTGGGCGAAATAGATGCCGCAGACCGACGCGGCGGGGTGCATCATATATGATTCCGTCAGTTTCATGCCGAATTTCTTCTCCGCGCCGAGCAGACGGAAAATCTCCGCCTTGAGCCTGTGGTCGGGCGCGGCGGGATAGCCGGGCGCGGGACGGATCCCGCGCACGCCGCCGTCCGGAGACGCGGTTTTCTCATAGCCCCAGAGTTCGCGCCGCACACGCTCGAAAAGGAGTTCTGCGAACGCCTCCGCCAGACGGTCGGCAAGCGTCTTGACCAGCAGAGCGGAGTAGTCGTCATTCTGTCCGGCGTAACGCTTTGCCTGAGTTTCGGCTCCGTCGCATGTCACGACGAAGAAGCCTGTCCATCCGTGCTTTCCGGAATTTTTCTGCGGCAGATAGTCGGCGAGGGAGAGATTGTTTCCCGTGCTCTTTTTCCACTGCTGGCGGAGCATCGGAAGGCGCGCGAGAAGGGTTTTGCAAGACGGATCATCATAAACGAGGATATCGTCTCCGTCCGATGCCGCCGGATAGAGTCCGGCGGACCCCGAACAGCGGAGAAGCGCGCCATTGCGGATTGTCTCCAGCATCGCGCGGGCATCGCGCAGGAGCGCCTCGCGCGGAGCGGCGCCCGCGTGTTCGAGCTCCCAGGTGTTCAGGAACATCTCCCAGTCGATGTATGGCAGAAGCGCATCGGGTTTTTCGTCGGGATAATCCGTGATTCCCGGATGTGCGGGCGCCTCATTCGGAATCGTTTCCCAGTCGGTGGAGAGGGCGTTGGCGCGCGCTTCCGCGAGCGGGAGAAGAGGCGCGTGCTTCTCCTCGGCTTCGGCGCGGATTGCGGCATATTCCTTCTTCAGATTTTCGAGAAAGGCTTCCCGCGTCTCCGGATTGAGCAGAGCATTGACCAGAAGCACCCCCTGCGACGCGTCGGGCGCGTGAACCACGGGGCCGCTGTAACAGGGCTGAACCTTGAGCGCCGTATGCGCTTTGGAGGTGGTCGCGCCGCCGAGGAGCAGCGGGATTTTCATGCCGCGGCGCTCCATCTCTTTTGCAATTGCGGCCATTTCGTCGAGCGAAGGCGTGATGAGTCCGCTCAGTCCGATGAGATCGGCCTTCTCCTTTTCCGCCGTGTCCAGAATCGTCTGCATCGGCACCATGACGCCGAGATCGACGATCCGGTAGTTGTTGCATTGAAGGACAACGCCTGCAATGTTCTTCCCGATGTCGTGCACATCGCCCTTCACGGTCGCAATGACAATCGTGCCGCTGGTGGATGCCGCGCCGGAAGCGCCTCTGCGCGCCTCGATGACGGGCAGGAGCTTTCCGACGGCCTTCTTCATCACGCGGGCGCTCTTCACGACCTGCGGGAGAAACATTTTGCCCTCACCGAAGAGTGTGCCGACCTGTTTCATTGCCGCCATCAGAGGCCCTTCGATGATCTCCACGGGATTGTCGAATGTTCCGAGCGCCTCGTCCATATCCGCCTCGATGAATGCGTCGTCGCCTTTGAGCATCGCGTGGGCGATCCGGGCGGGAAGGGATTCGCTCCGCCAGTCGGGGGCGGTGCTTCTTGCTTGTGCGGCGGTGTCCGCGCAACAGTGTGCGGCGATTTCAATCAGCCTTTCGGCGGCGTCGGGACGGCGGTTGAGAATGACGTCCTCGGCGGCTTCGCGCAGATCGGCGGGGAGCTCCTCGTAGATAGCGAGCTGTCCGGGGTTGACAATTCCCATATCCATACCGTTCCGGATCGCGTGATAGAGAAAAACGCTGTGGAGCGCCTCGCGCACGGTGTTGTTGCCGCGGAAGGCGAACGAGACATTGCTGATGCCGCCGCTGATTTTACACAGCGGCATGGTCTTGCGGATCGCTCCGACCGCGTCGATGAAATCCTTTGCGTAGTTGTCGTGCTCCTTCATTCCGGTTGCGACGGCGAAGACGTTCGGGTCGAAGATGATGTCCTCCGGCGGGAATCCCGCCTGTTCCGTGAGGAGACGGAATGAGCGTTCACAGACCGCGATCCGGCGTGCGAGCGTGTCCGCCTGCCCGTTTTCGTCAAACGCCATGACCAGCACCGCGCCTCCGTAACGGCGGATGCCGCGCGCCTTCTCCAGAAACGCCTCCTCGCCTTCCTTGAGGCTGATGGAATTGACCACGCATTTACCCTGCACGCATTTGAGCCCGGTTTCGATCACATCCCAGCGCGAGGAGTCGATCATGACCGGAACGCGGGCGATGTCGGGTTCCGCGCTGATGGAAAGAAGGAACTGCTTCATCGCCTCCGGTGAATCGAGCATCGCATCGTCCATGTTGACGTCGATGATCTGCGCACCGTTTTCAATCTGGCTCCGGGCGATGTGCACGGCCGCCTCGTAGTCGCCGTTTCTGATCAGATTCAGGAACTTTTTCGAGCCCGCGACGTTCGTGCGTTCCCCGATGTTCACGAAGTTGGTGTTCTCCGTGACAACCAGCGGATCGAGTCCGCTCAGGCGGAAATACTTTTTCACTTCCGGAATCCGGCGCGGCGGAATGCCCCGGACGGCTTCGGCAATCGCCTTGATGTGTGCCGGCGTCGTGCCGCAGCAGCCGCCGACGATGTTCAGAAGGTGCGATTCGGCGAACTCGCGGAGGATGGACCCCATGATTTCGGGGGTCTGCGAATAGCATCCGAGTTCATCCGGGAGCCCCGCATTCGGGTGCGCGCTGACGAGGAAAGGGGCTTTTGCGGCAAGTTCCGCGATATGAGGGCGCATTTCGGAAGCGCCGAGCGCGCAGTTGAATCCGATCGAAAGGAGGTCGGGCGCGTGCGAAACGGAGATCAGGAAGGCTTCGACGTTCTGCCCGGCAAGCATTCTCCCGCTGGCGTCGCTGACCGTGCCGGAGATCATGATCGGGATGCGCAGAGCGCGTTCGCGCAAGGTCGATTCGATGCCGTAAATCGCCGCCTTGCAGTTCAGGGTGTCGAAGACGGTTTCAATGAGAAGAATGTCCGCGCCGCCGTCGATCAGCCCCGCCGCCGCGATTCTGTATGTGGCGGCGAGCTCGTCGAAGGTGATGTTGCGCTGCGCGGGATTCGCCACGTCGGGGGAGAGCGAGGCGGTCCGCCCGGTCGGCCCGATCGAACCTGCGACGAAACGCGGTTTGTCCGGTGTCCGGACAGTCCATTCATCAGCGGCTTTTCTCGCGACTTGCGCCCCCGCCTTGTTCAGCTCGTAGACGAGATCCTGAAGTCCGTAGTCCGCCTGCGAGACGGCGTTGGAGTTGAAGGTGTTGGTTTCGATGATGTCCGCGCCCGCCTCCAGATAGGCGTTGTGAACTTTCATGACCGCCTCGGGACAGGTCAGGCAGAGCACATCGTTGTTTCCCCTGAGCTCCTTTGCCGAAGAGGCAAAGCGCGTGCCCCGGAAATCCTTCTCGGTCAGTCCCTGTTTCTGAAGCATTGTACCCATCGCCCCGTCGAGGATCAGGATCCGTTCGCGGAGCGCGGTGTGGAGGAGATCCGTATTTTTCTGTTTCTGCATGGCTGAATCCCGTCTGCTGCATCGTTTTGTTTCTGTTTCGGCGGATACTATATTGCCTTGTGCGTGTTTTTCCAGACAGAAACGTGCAAAAGACTTGATTTCGGCGCAATTTATGGCATAGTTTCCGGAAACAACCCTTAACAGAAAGGCGGAAACAGGAAATGGATACGGCGGAACGGATCGCGGAACTCAATGGAAAATTCGAATCGGAAAGCATCACATTCGGCGCGTGGCACGATTCACAGCTGCCTGTCGCGTTCGTCTCAAACCGTTACTGCAAAGGCGCGGTCTCTCCCTTCGGCGCGCATGTGCTCTCCTATGTTCCCGAGGGAGAAAAAGATCTGATCATGGTTTCGGAATGCAGCGTTTACGCTCCGCCGAAGGCAATCCGCGGCGGCGTTCCGGTCTGCTGGCCCTGGTTCGGCCCGGCGGCGCAGCCGATGCACGGCGTGGCGCGGATTCAATACTGGAATCTGGCCGCCGTCCGGAAGGAGAGCGACGGATCGGATACGCTTGTCTTTGAACTTTCCATCACGGAACCGCACCGTCTCGGCGCGGTGTTTGAAGTCCATTTCGGCGCAAAACTCTCCATGCGCCTCACGACGGTCAATCAGGGCGACACCCCCTTTGCGCTCGGCGGCGCGCTTCACACGTATTTCTCCGTCGGCGAGATCGAAAAGGTCACGATTTCGGGTCTCGGCGGCTCGACCTACTGCGACCGCGCCGGCGGCGGGAACATTCCCGGCTGTCACTGCGCAGGCGACTTCGGCTTCACGGCGGAGACGGACAACATCTACGCGTCCGACGCGGCGGTCACCATCATCGACCCGGTCATGGCGAGAAAGATTCTGGTGGAGAAATCCGGTTCACATGCGACGGTCGTCTGGAATCCGTGGATCGAAAAAGCAAAAAACATGGCCGATTTCGGCGATGAGGAGTACCATAAAATGGTCTGCGTCGAAGCGGCCAACTGCGGCGATGACATCGTCACTCTGGCGCCGGGGATGCGCCATACGCTTTCCCAGATGATCTCCCTTTTGAAATAAGGTGCGCCACCACTTTCCCCCCCCGGAGAGCTACTGCTTTCCGGGGCTCCAGACATTGTAGATTTTCGGAATCAGATACTTGATGACGGCGGCGGCCGGAACCGCGAAGATCATACCGGTGATCCCGGCAAACAGCCCACCGAGCAGAACCACGATGATCGTTTCCAGCGTCGTGAGCCCGATGGCGCCCCCGACGAAGGAGGGATACAGAATCAGCTGCTCCAGAATGCCGTTGATGATCACATAAGTGACAGTCACTCCGATCAGCGCCGTTGCCAGATGCGCGTCGACAAAGGCGATGCAGACGAGAGTCGTCAGCACGAAACTGGCGATCGGTCCGATGAACGGCAGGAGAATCGTGAGCCCCGCGGCAATGCCCAGCGGCACGGCATACGGCACCGAGAAAATTGAAAATGCCGTAATGTACAACAGCGTTTCGATCAGGATGATCGAAATGTAGCCGCGCGTCCACGCGTCGAACATGTGACAGATCCGGTTGATGATCTCCGCGGCTTCGCGGCGGCTCTCCGGCGAGGTTTTCGGGAGCCAGTTGGAGTCAAAGACACTCTTGACGCACCAGTCGCCGACACTTTCTCCGTCCGCTTTTGCAGTCGCGCGGAACGAGTTCGAGAAGAGCGCCATCTTCTGAAGGAAGTAGAGGAAGAAGAAAACGCAGAGAAGCAGGTCGAACAGGAAGATGCCGAGGGCCGTTACGGTCTCGGCAAGCGTTGCCAGAATGCCCCGGCTTTTGGAAAAAAGCAGTCCTGCAATATCCCTGCTGTTTTCCTGAAGATAGGTATGCAGTTTCGGACGGAGCCATTCGGCGAATTCCTTGATCGAATGGATTTCCAGCACCTCGGCGTCTTTACTTGCCTGCTCCGTTTCTGCCGTCATTTCCGTTGTTTCAGAGCTTCCCGCATCCTGTTTTTCCAAGGAGGAAGCTGTTTTTTCCGCAGGCGCCGGAACCTCTTCCTCGTGCGTGATCCAGGCGGCGACCGTTTTTTCCAGATGACCCAGAACAGGACTGGAATTTGCCCAGTCGTTGACGGAGCGCCCCATGTTGATTGCCGCCGGAATGAGAATCGAGACGATCAGAAGAAGCGCCAGAATCGCGCCGGCCGTGACCGTGATCAGGGTTGCAAGCGAGGATTTCATGACCAGCATCCTGCGTTCGGCAAGGTGTTTTTCCTCCTCCGTCTGTTCCTTCTCCGGCGAGAAGAACGTGCTGATCCTGCGGAAGGGCCGGTAGAGGAAGGCAAAGAACTTCGAGACGGCAATCACGAATTTTGTATTGAAGAAATGTTTTTCAAAATATTTTTCCAGCGGCAGGAAGAAGTAGGCGAGTATGATTCCGAAAATCAGGGATTTGAGAAACGTCGCCGCAAGAAGAAAGACAACAATGACGACCAGTGCGACCGCGAGTCCCGCGCCGGAGTTCAGCACCCTCACGGCGGTCGTGCGCCGGGCTGTTTCCCGTTCGATCAGCTCCTGAATACGTGCGGGCGCAATGCCCATTGCAGATGCAAACTCCGTAAAGCCCTTCCGGCTCTTTTCCGTGAGCGGAGTCAGCGCCTTGTCCAGTTCCAGCAGTGCCGCCGCCAGTGCGAGACGGTCATTCTCGGGGAGATCCGAAAGCGTATGCGCCGCTTCTTTGGCTCCTGCTTTTTCCGCCGCTTTTGCTTTGCACATCAGTTCCTGTGCATTCCGTTCCGGGAGAATTCCGGCAAGAACCAGTTCCAGTTCCTCCAGATCGCTCTCCGGCGGCAGCGTCCCGTTGACGTTCGTGTATGCAGCCAGAAAAAGCGTCAGGAGCGCCTGAATTTTGTCATGCGGAAGTTTTTCCGTGTATTTGGAAACCAGATCAATGAAGACGGAACTGTTCCGGTTCCTGAAAAATCGCGTGATATCCTTGAGATTCATCCGTTTCTCCCTTCGGGTTTCCGTCAATATAGCATGTCGGAGGACGATTTACGAATCGGGAAGGAATCTTCCTGTACAAAAAAAAACGGCGGCAGGAGGATTCCCCCGCCGCCGCATGGTGTTCCGTGAACTGCGCAGAGCTCTTAAGCCTGATAGCGGAGTTCGCCTTCGACAAAGACGCTGCGGACTTTGAAATTGCTGTCCAGAATCACGATGTCCGCCATGTAGCCCGGCGCGAGCTTGCCGATCTTCTCAAGGCCGAGCGCGCATGCCTGATTCCAGGAGGTCGTCTTGATGAGATCCCTGAGCGGAAGCCCGGTGATTTCATAGACGTTGCGGAGCGCGTCACAGATCTGGAGCGTGCTTCCGGCAAGGGCGCCGTTGGAGGCGAGGCGGGCCGCGCCGTCCTTGACGATCACCGCAAGTCCGCCGAGGGAGGACTCTCCGTCGGGCATTCCCGCAGCGCGCATGGCGTCGGTGATGAGCTGGATCTTTTCCACGCTCTTCAGCGAAAAGACCAGCGAAATCATGTCGGGACAGATGTGCAGTTTGTCGCAGATCAGCTCGATGTAGACATCCTTGCAGGCGAATCCCGCTCCGACCAGCCCGATGTCGCGGTGATGGAGCGGCGTCATCTGGTTGCAGAAGTGGGTCAGGTTCTGAAGCCCGTGCTCGTGAGCCGCCTGGAACTGTTTGAACGTCGCCGCACTGTGGACGCAGGAGGGGGTGATTCCCTCGGCGATGCAGTCGGCTGCGAAACGGTCGCCGCCGGGCATTTCCACCGCGTAGGAGACTTTCTTCACAGGGAAGATCTTCGCCAGGCGGCGGACCATCTCAATGTCGGGCTCGCGGACGAAATCCGGATTCTGCGCGCCAAGGCACTTCGGGTTGATGAACGGCCCTTCCAGATGCACGCCGGCGAGCTTGACGCCCTTGACGCCCTTTTTCACGTAGTTTGCGGCGGTCCGCAGCGATTCGGCGAGCTGTTCCTCCGGAAGCGTGAGCGTCGTGGGCAGAAAGGTCGTGACGCCCTCTTTGAGCTTGTCGATGCCGATCGTCGTCATCGCTTCTTCCGTCGCGTCGCTGAAATCGAATCCGGATTTTCCGTGGCAGTGAATGTCGACAAAGCCGGGTACCGTCATTGCGCCGTTGACGTCGATTACCTTGTCCGCCTGCGGCAGGGGATCGCCCTTGGCGAAGATTTTCTTCACGACCTTGTCTTCCACGAGGATGGCGGCGCCTTCGAGCTCCACGTCCGGCGAGATGAGATTGCAGTTCTTGAAAAGCATGTTCATGGAAATTCTCTCCTGTTAAAGGTTTTGACAACATGGAATATAACCGGAAGAGAAAGCAAAGTCAAGCACTCTTCCCGCTTATTTGCGGGAAGAGTGAAGCGTTTTAGTATTCTGCGTGTCCGCTTCGCGGAAATGCTTGCGTCAATCCTCTTTGCGCGCCATCGCCTTCAGTTGGGCCATTTTCGCCTTCATGGAGAAGAAGCGCCTGCTCGGGACTCTTGCGTAAGAGGGATACCGTTTGCGGACCTCCGGCGAAACCTCCTCCGGAATGTACTGAAAACGCCGGTAGAACCAGAGATACTGTTCCGGCGCCATCCGGATGAACTCTTCCGTGATGTCCGTCAGCGCCTGGATCAGTTCCTCGTCGCTTTCATATTCCGCGGCGGGTTTCGGCAGTTCGCGCAGGATCGCATTGAATTTTCCCTCCGTCCGGATTGCGGTTCCGATGGCGATATAACGGTTCCGGGAACGGGCCAGCACCGCAGGCGCGCGGCTTACGGGCACCGGGATGCCGAACAGATTGACAAACACCCCGCCGTTGCGCGGACGGGTGTTCTGGTCGATCAGAATGCCGATTGTATACCCCTCGTCCAGCGCCTTTTTCATATTGCGCGCCGCCCCCTTGGAGTGGAGGATGCGCACATCGCCCGCGGATCGTCCGGAACTGATCAGGCGGTCGAGATAGGGATTGCGCGCGGTCTTGACCACCGTGGCCATCCGGTAGTGAAAGAGCTGGGAAAGAATTCGTCCCGCGAACTCCCAGTTGCCCAGATGCGGCGTTACAAGAATCGCCCCTGTCCCATTTTCCATCATGCGGAGCCCCTTTTCCGCGCATGCGCGGCAATTGGTCAGATCGACGGTTTTTTCGAATTCGTCCGGATGGGCGCATGCCCAGAAGAACTCACAGATGGTTCTCACCAGATTCTCCATACTTCCGCGGGCGATGCGTCTGACTTCCTGCGCGTCCTTTTCCGGGAACGCCGCGTGAATATTGACGCAACAGAGCGAGCCGAAGCCGGGAATGTAATAGAGAATTGTGCCGAAGATTCGTCCGATGGAGCGGAACGAGCGGTAGGGAAGGTGCCCCATGAGTTTGAATGCCGCCAGGACAAACAGGTATTCCACGCGTGCTTTGAGGTCTTTGAAGAAATTCATGAGCCGTCTCCTCCCCGCGTCAGCGGTTCAGGCGGCGTCTGTGCGGAACCGGGCCGAGACGCGGCGCCGGAGCGTTCCTGTCGGTGTAGATCCCGTTGGAAAAGAGCACATTGCGCAATGCCGAGGCGGCAATGTTCTGCGCCAGATGATTCATGTTCTCCTCGGGACAGTTCCAGGTTTCCGGCTCCTTGACCAGGCGGAACGTGAGATCCGGCATCACATAGATCAGTCCCCACGAGTCCGCGATTTCATCGGGCTTCACTGCGTTTTCCGGAACGGCAAGATAGAGCTGCGATGCCGTTTTTGCCGCTCGCATCCGGTCCAGGCGGCTGCCGTGATAGAGCGCATATTCAAGCTCGTCGATCCGCTTGAGGCACTGTTTGTAGGCTTTGTTCGCGCTTTTTGTATAATCCCAGGAATCGAAATCGGCGAACAACGTATCCGCCTCTTTCAGATGGGGTTCCTTTCTTCGGATTTCCGCTTCCAGATTGCAACGCTCCAGTTTTGCGGCGGAAAGAAGCGCCGTCAGCTCGCGCTGATTGGTGCAGTCCATGGAGACGATGTTTTCAAAGCTGGTTTCCACCACCGCCGTCCGGACGACCCGGAGCACACCTTTTTTTCCTGCGGAACGTTCCGACCAGAATGCTGCCGCGTCCGCCTGAAATTTCTTCAGGCGCGTCGGAACGGACATGGCCGCTCCAGTCGGATTCAAAGCCGCTAGAAACGCAAGCGCGGCACGTTTCAGGTTCTGCGGCGTCAGCTCCTGTTTTTTCGGGGAAGCGCAGGAGATGACACTTTCCGCTGCCGGAACGGATTTCTTTTCCGGTTCAGCAGGGGGGACAGGTTGTTCTGAGACAGAGGGGACGGAGTCCGGATCCTTTTGCGGAACCTCCGCAGGAGAGGTTTCTTCTTCGGAAGGCTCCGTCCATTCCTCGTCATAGTCTTCGATTTCAACGACTTCCAGTTCTCCGGAATCGGTTTCCGAGGAGAACAGATCGTCGTTCAGGGCGGCGTCATTCCGGACGTCGTCTTCCCCGTCCGGTCCGAAATCAAAAAGCATCTGTGTATTGTTTTTTGTTCCAGACATCAGAATGCGCCTCCCTGTTTTCTGATCAGGTCCGATCAGTTGTTGTCGCTGACTTCGAGCTCGTCCAGGGCGTCGCCGAGGACCTTGCCCATGTCGACGAGAGCCGCACCCGGCTTGAGCGCGGCGGAGACTTCCTCGCCGGCCGCCTTCAGGTCGTCCTCGGAATATCCTTCCTCAAGCGCCTTGATGCTGAGCCCGATTCTGCGTTCGTCCTTGTCGATCTTGATGACGCGCGCCTCGATCTCCTGACCGAGAGAGAGTTTGTCCTTGACCTTCTCGACGCGGTCCTTGCTGATCTGGGAAATGTGGACGAGTCCGTCGATCTTGTGGGAGAGTTCGATGAACGCGCCGAAGTTCGTGATCTTCGTGACCTTGCCCTTGACGACGTCGCCGATCTTGTAGAGTGTCTCAATGTTCGCCCAGGGATCGTCCTCGGTCTGCTTGAGTCCGAGGGAGATTCTCTGCTGCTGGGGATCGATGTCGAGGATGACGGCGTCAACCTCGTCGCCGACCTTGAGCACTTCGTTCGGGTTGTTGATCTTGCGCGTCCAGGACATGTCGGAAACGTGGATCATGCCGTCGATGTCGTTTTCGATCTCGACGAACGCGCCGTAGCTGGTCATGTTGCGGACCTTGCCCTTGATGCGGCTGCCCGCCGGATATTTCTCGGCGAGGACTTCCCACGGATTGCGGGTCTTCTGACGGAGTCCGAGAGAGATCTTCTTGCCTTCCTTGTCGATGTCGAGCACGACGGCTTCGACCTCTTCGCCGACGCTGACGACGTCGCCTGCCTTGGTCACGCGCTTGGTCCAGGACATTTCGGAAACGTGGATCAGACCCTCGACGCCCTGTTCGATCTCAACGAACGCGCCGTAAGGCATGATGTTGACAATGCGGCCCTTGACGACGTTGCCGACCGCGTATTTGGATTCCACTTCGTCCCACGGATTGCGGGTCTTCTGCTTGAGTCCGAGGGAGACGCGCTCCTTCTCGAAGTCGATGTCGAGAATCATGACCTCGACCTCCTGGCCGATTTCGAGCATTTCGGACGGATGGGAGATTCTGCCCCAGGACATGTCGGTGATATGGAGAAGTCCGTCCACACCGCCGAGGTCGATGAAGGCGCCGAAGTCGGTGATGTTCTTGACGACGCCCTTGCGGATCTGGCCGACCTGCATCTCCTTGAGGAGAGCGGAGCGGCGGTCCTTGCGGGACTCTTCAAGCAGTTCACGGCGGGAAACGACGATGTTCTTGCGGTCCTGATTGATCTTGAGGATCTTGAGATCGTATTCCTTGCCGATGTATTCATCCATGTTCTTGACGGGACCGATGTCGATCTGCGAACCCGGCAGGAAGGCTTCCACGCCGTTAAGATCGATGATGATGCCGCCTTTGACGCGATGCTTCATGAGACCGCGGATGACGCTGCCCTCTCCGTATTCGGAAGTGATCTTTTCCCAGGACTTGATGAAGTTGGCCTTGGAAAGACTGATCTCCGGCATATTATTTTCATTCTCGATCGCTTCGAGAAAAACATCCACCTGATCGCCGACCTGGACCTCATTCCAATCCCGGAATTCCGTGTTCGGGATAAAACCTTCCGCCTTGTAGCCGATGTCTACCAGGGCGCCGTCCTGTCTTTTTTCGACAATTTTGCCGGGAACAATGGAACCTTCGGCAAAGTTGCTGCTTTTTTCCGTGCCGTTCAGCAGTTCCTCCATCGAAAGACTGCTGCTCAGATCGACATAGCTTTTTGTGTTTTCTGTTGTCATTTTGCTGTTTTCTTTAATTTGTTTTGTTGCCTGTCAAGGAAACTCCCTGTGCACGGACACGGTATCCATGCACACCTCTGATTCGAACTGATAAGATACTTGCTTTTTCCGCACTTGTCAAGCTTTCCGCGCCGGATTTTCCGTTTTGTTTCTGCTTTTCCGTTCCTTTCCCCGGATACAGGGCAATCCGGAGGCATGGAAAGAGCCGTTCCGGAAGACTTCCGTCCGGGGTCTTGCAATCCGCCTTCGGCATGTTATAGTAAACCCGGGATTCCCCGGATCGGGGGGTGGAAGGCGGATAGCCTGTCTCAATTATATGGATTGCTGCACTCTGCTGGAGGTTCTCATGCCTGACGATCATCGAAACAATTTGTGGTATCCGGATCGTCTGCGGATCTGGATGATTCTGCTGATGGTGCTTTTGACCGACATCTTTCTCTATCGTTCTCCCGATCCCGGTTCGATTCCGTTGACGATGTTCTATCTTGGCCTGCTCGGAATCTCCTGGCCCCGCCGGACGGGGTTTCTTTCCGGAACGGCATGGGCCTTCTGGATACTTGAGCTGCTGCTTTGCGGGATCGGGATTTTTTATTACGCCGGTTTCTCTGCCGTTGCCGCCGGATGCTTTTCCATTCTCGTGTTCCGGATGGTCTGCCGGGAGGAGAAGGCGGATTCCTCCGTCTGGCAATGGGGGCTGAAGCTGGCTTCTCTCGTTTTCTCGTTTCTGTTTGACGGCCTTTATCAGCTGTGGTGCGCGCGCCGGGCGGGAGGAGACTGGAAATCTCCCCTGGGACGTTTCCTGCGCGGAGCGCTTCTCTGGGTGGTTCCCGTGATTGTCTCTCTGATGTTTCTGGTTTTCTTCTCCGAAGCAAATCCGCTTCTCGGGCGGTGGACAGGACGCGTTGTGAAATGGCTCGGCACGATTGACTTTCCTTCCGTCGGCCATATTTTCTTCTGGGTGACAACGGCGCTCGGTCTGGCGGCGCTGACAGGCATGACGCTCTGGAGTCGTATTTACGCGGAAAATCGCGATCTTGATCCGGAAGTGCACTGGAAGGAGCTTTCGGAGGACTCCTCAATCCTGCTGGCAAAGATCATGACGCGCGGTCTCGTGCTTTTCAATCTGGTGTTTCTGCTCCAGAATCTCCTTGATGCGGAGTATCTCTGGGCGGGAGCGGCGCTGCCCGAGGGTGTGACCTATGCCGAATATGCGCACCGGGGAGCCTATCCACTGATCGCAACCGCTCTGATCGCGGGAGGCCTGACGCTTCTTGCATTTAGCGGGAAATGTTCCGGGCCGGCCTGGAAATGGCCGCGGATTCTGGTTTATATCTGGCTTGCACAGAACGTGTTTCTGGTTGCCTCGTCGTTGCTGCGCCTGGAGAAATATGTCTCGGTTTACAGCCTGACCGGGCTCCGGGGCGCCGCTGGAATATGGATGGCGGTTGTCGCGGTCGGACTGTGTCTGATCTTCTTCAAGATTCTGCGGAGGAAGAGTTTCTGCTGGCTTTTCTGGGCCAATGGTGCGCAGCTGCTTGCCGTGCTGCTTCTTGTGATGCTGTTCGACACGTCGCGTTTCATTGCCGAATACAACTTCGCCCACTGCCGCGAGAATGCCGCTCCTGCGGAAAACGGGCTTCAGCCGGCCTCTCTGGATGTGGATTACCTCAAGTCTCTCCTTCCCGCCTCGCTTCCGGTGCTGATCCGTGCTCGGAAAGCGGGCATATGGATTCCCGGGGGGCCGGATGTCGAGGCGGAGACGGGCCGCCTGAAAAAGAGTGTCGGGTCCTGGCGTTCCTGGAGTCCCGCCGCCCGGCGGATCCTGCGTGCCGTTGATGCGGAAAACACCCGTAAGACGCAGTAAGAGTGTATCTGACGGACATCCGCACCGGGATGACCGGCGGGTTTGTCTGAAAACGCGGGGATTTCGCTTCTGGCTTATCAGAGTTACTTCTATGCGCCGCGCGAAATCAAGCTGAACAGCCGTTTCTTTGTCGGACTGGTGCCGGATATTCCGTTCCCGCGTCTGCCGGAATATACCGCCTGGCTGCGGGAGGAATACAGGGCATGGCAGGAAAGCGGGGCGCAGATGTTTTTCCGACCGAACTATTTTTACGGAGGATACTGCATGCCGGAGGTCTGGTATGATCAGTTCGCCGACGAGCTGAATTATGTCCGGAGTCTTGGCTGCATCGGCGTGGTCATCGACGGGCCCGGACGGATGTGGGCGGCCCGCGGGCTGGATCTTTACGTCATGGCACGGCTTTGCGCGGAACCCGGCGGCGATCCGGAAAAGATGGCGGCGGAGTATTATGATGCGTTCGGGTCCGCTTCGGGAGAGATCCGCGCCTACTTTGAATACTGGAAACGCTATTTGCGTGAGAATGCCGTGCGCATCAACCGGATTTATGAGACGTCGGCGCGGCGCTGGTATTTCCACGGGTTCCACTATGCGGCCTACGCGCACCGGATCTTTCCGGTTGCGGAACTGGAGAAGGGACGGCGCTTCCTGGAACGGGCCGCGGCGCTGGCCGATACGCCGGGTGTCACGGAAAGAATCGCCTTTCTCCGGCATGGTCTGGAATACGCGATCGCCTCCTCTGCCTGTGCGGCTCTCTTTGCCGACGGAAAGAGTTCCTCAGAACAGAAAAGGGCTGCATGGAACGCGCTCAGAAAGAAGCGTGCCGCTTTGCCGGAGCATGCAGTGGATCCCGCCTACCTGGACAAAATTGAGAAAAACGTCTGGAAACTTCCTGTCGCGGGCACGCTTCCGCCCGGCGACACGCAGGCGCTGCCGGAAAAATGGCTGGTCTGCGCAGATCCCGGCGACCGGGGTGAACAGGCCGGTTATTTCCGGAATGATTTTGACACGCGGAACTGGAAGAGCGCATCCACCTGGCTGAATCTTGAACCGCAGGGATTTCAGAACTATCGTCATATGTGGTACCGCACGAACTGTCATATTGCCGAAAAAAGCTCCGACAAAGTCATTCTGTACCTCGGCGCTGTTGACGAAAGCTGCAGGATCTGGGTCAATGGGCAATTTTGTGCTGAGCTGGTATTCGATCCGCTCAAGGATCAGGATTCCTGGAAAAAACCGTTCGAGGCGGATATTACGAAGCATGTCCGTTTCAACGGCGACAACCGGATTGTGGTCAAACTCACAAATTGCAAAGGCGCAGGAGGAATCTGGAAGCCCTGCTGTCTGATTTTCCGCTGAAATGAACGGGTGCTTCATATCAGAAGCAGGATTTTCCGCCATTTTCGTCTTCGCGGATTTGCTTTTCCATGCGGAACGATATAATGTATGGCTGAACGTTCAAGAAGGAGAGTTGCAGTTATGAAAAGACAGTTTTTTACTCTGGTGGAGCTCCTGGTGGTTATTGTGATCATCGCCATTCTCGCGGGTATCGCGTTTCCGGTCATCGGCGGCATGAACCGGAAGGGAAAGGAGACCAGGGCACGCGCCGAAATCAATGCGATTGTGACTGCGATCAAGCAGTACGAAGCGGATTACGGGACACTGCCCTATATCCCGACCTCCAACCCTCAGAATGATATTTTCCTTACTAGAACAAATCCGCCGGATCCGGTGGACAGCCAATACAAAACGGCCTATGACGAAGTCATGGCAGTCCTGATGAATCTGCCGCCTGACGGGAAAGAGTATAATGGAAGTCCGGCTTCCGCTTATACCCGCCCTGGAAATGTAAAAAACAAACGCTATCTGGACCCGCCGCCGAAAATGGTGACGCCGATTGACGGAACCCCTAGCGGATATTATTTCCTGGATCCATGGGGCCGCCGCTACAATATTGCACTGGATACAGGATATGACGGAAAAGTGAATATCGGCAAGTGTACCGACAAAGCAGGTGGTGTTGCGAACTTCGGCGGAGAACAGGCGACGACTGGCGGAACGGATAACTATCTGATGGGCAAGGTGTTTGTCTTTTCCTACGGTTACAAGGGACCGGCAGACAGCATGGGCGATGCGAAAAAGAATTATATTACTTCCTGGAAGAGCAGCAAGTAACGCGTTTTCATGTTTCCCGCGCCCTTGACATTCACTCCCGTCGGTACGGTTCACTGCGATTTCAGATACCGCTTTGAAACGGCAAGGCAGGGGGTGTTTGCCGAGAATTGCGGATTCATCGAACTCTTCCCCGGGCACAACTATGAGCAGGCGCTGGAGGATCTCGGCGGATTTGAACGGATCTGGGTGGTGTTCGCATTTCATCTCAATGACACATGGAAGCCGAAGGTGACGCCGCCCGTTGCGCCCGCGCACCGCAGGTTCGGCGTTTTCGCCACGCGCGCCCCGCATCGCCCGAATCCGATCGGCATCAGCTGCGTCGAGCTGGAAAAGGTGGAGAATCTGCGTGTCCATATCCGGAAATTCGACATGCTCGACGGCACTCCCGTGCTGGATCTCAAGCCCTACATTCCCGAGGCGGACGCGTTTCCCGTGTCGCGCGCGGGCTGGCGCGACGAGGTGCGGAAAGAGGAGTATGCAATCCGGATTTCGGAGCCGGCGAGGGAAAAAATGAATTTTCTTTCTGCGCTCTGCTCCCTGGATCTGGAGAATTTCTGCCGTGTGCAGCTGATCCGGGAGCCCACATCAAAGGAGCGCAAACGCGTGGAACCCTGCCGCGGCGGACTCTGGACCATCGGCTGCCGGACATGGAGAATCCTCTTCCGCGTGGAGGGTCGAACCGTCGAAGTGCTCGATGTTTTTTCCCATTACGCTCCGGAGGAGCTCCGTCCCGGAGAGCCCGACCCGTACGGCGACAAACTCTTTCACAGACGTTTTCTGGAGGCTTTCCCCCGATGAGAAGAATCGTTCATCTCGCCGCGAAACGCGGCTTCTGCTCCGGCGTGGTGCGCGCCCTGGACGCCGTGGAACGGGCGCTGAAGGAGGGACCGTTCCCGGTTTATGTGCTTCATGAAATTGTTCACAACGAGCATGTCGTGGCACATTTGAAGGCGCGGGGGGTGCGCTTTGTGAAGGAACCCGAGGAGGCAGAGGGTGGAACGCTGATTTTCAGTGCGCACGGCGTATCCCGCGCGATCGAGGAGCGAGCCGCCGCCCTCGGCGTCCGCCTGATCGACGCGACCTGCCCGATCGTCAAGAGGCTGCACCGCAAGGCGGAAATGTTCGCCGCCGAAGGACGGAGGATTCTCCTCTTCGGAAAGAAGGGGCATCGGGAGATCGAAGGGGTCGTCGGGCGCGTCGATTCCGAGGTCACGGTGATCGAGTCGAAGGAGGCGCTTCTCTCTTATCTTGCCGCGCTGCCGGAGGAGGAGAAGAAAAACGGTCTCTTCGCCTGCCTGTCACAGACGACGCTGAATGCCGACGACGTCGCGGAAATGCGCGCGCTTCTTGCTTCGTCCCTGCGCCATCTTGCCGTGGATGCTGAAGTGTGTTTTGCAACGCGCGACCGCCAGAACGCGGTCCGGCTTCTGGCGCAGCAGTGCGAGTTCGTCATCATTGTCGGTTCTCCGGGCAGTTCCAATTCAAAGCGCCTCTGTGAAACGGCGTCCGCCGCCGGTGCGCGCGCGATTCTCCTTTCCGATCCGGAAGAGTTCGACTGTTCCCTGCTTGACGGCGTCTCAACTGTCGGCGTGAGTTCGGGAGCCTCCGCGCCCGAGGAGCTGGTCCGGAAACTGCTCGGCATCCTGAAACAATACGGGTTTGAAATGGTTCCGGGCGAGTGCTGAAAGAGGCTGGTTTTCTACCGTCCGACGAATCCGCGGATCTCCTGCTCGGCCTTTTCCGTGACCGGAAGAAGATACAGGAGCAGTTTCGCGCGGGAGGCTCCCACGTAGAAATCGCGCAGGCTGAATCCGGGTGTGTCGGTGACGGGCAGATCGGTCAGGATGATGTGATCGGATTCGAGTCCCTTGAACGCATGGATCGTGCCGCCCCAGATGCATGAGCCGTCCCTCCATTTTTCCAGTGTCCGGATCAGGTCCGGCATTGTGCGTTCCCGGTCTCCGTCGGATTCGCCGAGAAGCGGTGTCCGCAGACGCGCGGCAAGGCGGGGAAGCGAACAGCGCGGATCGCTGTTCTCCCACGGGGAGAGCACGGCGATGTTCGCTTGAGAAATGCCGCCGCGCAGGAGTTCCCCGATCCGCCGTGTAAGGAATTCGGCTCTTGTTTCCGGGTCGCCGATTGCAGGATAGACTTCCGGCTGGCGGTAGCTGATGTCGTGCCCGGCGGTTTTTTCCAGCGCGCCGCTCATTCTGCGGCACATTTCGGCGATTTCGCGGGTGTTCCGGCAGTTCTCGCGCAGTTCGAAAATGGTGAAACCCTCGAAATCGTTGTCAAGGCTGTTCTCGAAAATTTTCTGTTCCGGGTCGCCGAAGCAGTAGAGTTTTGAACGGGCCTGGTCGCGGAGCAGCGCGCCGAGCGCAGGCGCCCAGAGCGGATCGAAATCCTGCGCCTCGTCGATGTAGACCGCGTCATAGCAGATCGTTTCGGCGTGTGACTTGAGAAGTGCGGGAA
Source organism: uncultured Lentisphaeria bacterium (assembly GCA_949287225.1). GTDB lineage: Bacteria > Verrucomicrobiota > Lentisphaeria > Victivallales > UBA1829 > UBA11452. The sequence goes on along the minus strand of CASEFP010000008.1, from coordinate 30,057 downwards.
ACGCGTCCAGCCAGAAGCGCCTGCGTTCCTCCTCCGGCGCGTCGTCGCGGGGCAGGCTTTCGCAGGGCGCAAGTTTTGAAAGAAGCTCTCCGCAGAGCATCCGGAAGGTCGTAATCTCAAGATTTTCAGGATTGTCTTCGAGCCGGAAAAAGGCGGCGAGCACCGGGCTGAAGCTCAGAAGCAGGACACGCCCGTGCTTTTCTTCCAGAAGGCGCGCCTCGTTCATCGCGGCCCAGCGCGCCAGCATGGTCTTGCCGGAACCGGCGGGGCCGAAAACCATGACGCGGCGGTTCCGCGTGAGGCTCGAGAGCAGGCGGATCTGCTCCTCGGTCAGACGGTCCAGCAGATGCGAGTAATAGGTGTCCGTGAAGGCGCGGTAAGGTTCCAGCGTGTAGTTGTCCTCCAGAAACCGGACGACGGTGTCCATCTCCTTGCGCGAGAAGGCGTTGCGCCGCATTTCGACGAGGTCTCGGTCGCCGAAGAGCGTCAGCGTATGCTCAAGGTGCTTTGCCAGCGAACGGTTGTGGACGTCGCGGACCAGATCGTATCCGGTCAGAATGATGTCGGGGTCCTGCGACGACGGCGCGGCGTTCTGCCCCGGCGTTCTCCGCGCGTTCGGGAATACGACGATGCTTCCGAAAAGGCCGGGGAAGGATTTGTGGATGTAGTCCTGCACCTTCCGTTTCAGTTCAAAGCGCGTCGCCCGCGCCTGCGCGAAGGGGTCTCCCTCGCGGACGCGGCGGCACGCCGGATCGGAGAACCAGACGCCGTTGCGCAGCCCGTAGCTTTCGCTCGCCTTGACCTCCAGCACAAGGATTCCGCAGCGCGGAATCACGACGACGAAATCGGCTTCGTGTTCGATGAGTTCCCCCGCTTTCCGCGTGAACTCGAAATTGTAGCGGACAACCCAGTCGTCCGGGAGAAGGTCGCGCAGAAGGACATAGAGCTCCTGTTCCGTTTTCCGCCCGCGGTCGAGTTCCGGGCTGCCGGTTTTGCGGAACGGCGGCGCCTTTTCGATATGGTGATTGAATTCCGGAATCATGCGCGCCATGGAAAATCCTCCTTGCCGGGTCAGGCAGGATGTTTACTGGAGATTGTTGGTGAAGTTGACGATGTCGTCGCCCTGTCCGAATTTCTTGTAATCGCTGTCGGAGATGCCGTCTATTTTCATATTGGAATTGATCAGAACTCCCTTGTCGCCGAGGCAGCCGTCCTCACCCGCGGACCCGAGGTCGAATGAACTCATGTTGAACACTCCCGGGCAGCGGTAGATCAGAGGATTTCCCAGCGCATCTACAACATAGGAGCAGGTAATCAGCTTTTCTGTCCCGTCTGCGAATCTGACATAAACTTTTCCGGTTTTCGTATGGGCGTTTTTGAAATTTTCATCAAAGAACTGCCACATATTGTATTTCAGGTTCAGAGGATCCTTGTTGTTTTTGGAAAGATCCACGGCATCCATCACGAAAGGATTCGGATTTGCCGCGGAATTCGGATAGTAGCCGAATTGATTTTTGTATTGTTCCAGCGCGATCTCGATCATTTTGATCACCGCCTGGTTTTTGGATTCATGCGCCTTGGTGAAGACCAGCTTTGTGACTCCGAGGGCAATGCCCGCCAGAACCGCGAGGATCGCGATCGTCGTGAGAAGTTCCACAAGCGTAAAAGAGTTTCTGTTTTTCATGGCGTGTCCTTTGCATTTAGACGTTTTTTCCCGTTTTTTCCTATTATAACACAAGATAGTCCGGAATGCAATCGCTTTTTCATTTGAAATTATGCGGAATGCGGTTTATTATTTCCCTCGAAAAATGCCCGGTCAGTTCCGGGACGTTGGAAAATCAAGTTTTTTGAAGGAATGCGGAAAAATGGATGCGGAAAAATGCCCCTGTATGTCAGGCAGAAATTATGCGGATTGCTGTGAACCTGTGATCAAAGGAACGCGCAAGGCGGCAACGCCGGAGGAACTGATGCGTTCGCGCTATTCCGCCTATGCCAAGGCGGAGGTCGATCATATCATCAACTCGACGCACAAGGATCAGCGCGACAGCAACGACCGGGAGGAAATCCGCAAATGGGCTGAGAAATCCCGGTGGAACGGTCTGGAAATTCTCCGCACCGAGGCAGGCGGCCCCGATGACGATACCGGAATTGTTGAATTCATCGCCCGTTACAGCGACCGCGGCGTGAACCTGGAACACCACGAAATCGCCGAGTTCAGAAAGGTGAACGGCGAGTGGTTCTTCTATGACGGGAAAATGGTTCCGCAGGCTCCCTACGTCCGGAGCGGTGAGAAGATCGGAAGAAACGATCCGTGCCCCTGCGGCAGCGGGAAAAAATACAAGAAATGCTGCGGAAAGTGAGGCGGATGTATGATTTTTGACGACATTGCCAGCGCTTCGACTTACCGCCTCGGCCCCGCGTTTGCCCGGGCGATCGACTTCATCCGGAGCCTGAACGCGGACACCCCGGCCGGACCGGTCTCCATCGACGGCGACCGCATCACGGCAAACGTGATGAGCTATGATACGGTTGATACGGTTCCCGACCGTCTGGAGGTTCACCGGAAATATGTCGATATCCAGGCGGTGATCCGCGGGAATGAGACACTGTACGTCTGTTCGGGCGCGGGACTTGCCGTTCACAGCGCCTACAACGAGAAGAACGACTGCGGCTTTCTGGTTCCCTCCGACGACAAACCGCTTGTGAAACTTCCCATGAAACCCGGAAATTTCGCGGTCTTTTTCCCGCAGGACGCTCACATGGGGAAAGGCGCGGAACACGCGGGCGCGCAGAACATTCTGAAGGTGGTTGTGAAAATCGCCGTGGAACAGCTCTGAATCACGGTCTGGCAGTGAGTGCTGGTATGAGGTGGCGATGAGTCTCGAAGTTCTGACGCCTGAAATCGGGGAGGTTCCCGCGTTTCCCGTGACGGAGCCTGACGTCTACGACTGGAAGGACGGCGTTCTGATCCGCACGCCGAACTGGCTGGGCGACATTATCCTGACGCTTCCGGCAATGATGGTGCTCCGGAAGATCCTGCCGGAGAAGTGCGGAATCTTTGTAGCGTGCCCGAAAGGATTCGTGCCCATTTTTGAAGCGCTTCCGGGGCTTGCCGACCGGATTGTCGGACTGCGCGACGCGCATGGGTTCCCCTCCTGGTTCGAATTCAACAATATTCGCGGGCTTTATGCCGGAGCGGGGATCGTGTTCAACAACTCCTTCCGGGATGCGCTCTGGATGCGCGCCGCTCTGATTCCGCGCCTGTACGGGGCGGCCGCACGGAACCGTTCGTGGCTTCTGACACGGGCGTTCGAGTTTCCGAAACGGCGCGACCGTATCCTGAATCGCCCGCACCATGCCGCAAAGTATCTGGCGATGGTCATGGCGCTCGGCGCACCCGCCTGGGACGGAACGCTCCCGGATTTTCAGATACCCTATTCCCCGGAATGCGCTTCGGACGAGGTCCGGCGCGCGGTGGAGTCCGAACATCTGCTGGCGGTTGCTCCCGGCGCGGCCTATGGCGCCGCCAAGCGCTGGGAAACGGACGCCTTCCGCGAGGTCTGCCGCTGGTGGATCGCGGAACGCAAAGGCGTCGTCACCGTCCTTTCCGCGAAAGGCGAGGCGGAGCTGGCGTCGGCGGCGGTCAGGGGACTTCCCGCGGAATCCGTGATCGACCTTGCCGGAAAGACAAGTATGACCGAACTCATGCGGATTCTGCGGAATGCGGAGATGTGTGTTGCCAACGACAGCGGAAACATGCATCTTTCTGCTGCGCTCGGCGGAAAGGGTGTGGCGCCGTTCGGGCCGACCGATCCTGCCGCGACTTCTCCGATCTCCTCCCGATGGCGCCTGCTCTTCAACAAGCAGGAATGTGCACCGTGTTTCAAACGGGTCTGCCCGGGCGGTTCCAGAAAATGTCTGAAAAGCATCTCCGCTTCTGATGTGATTGCACAGGTTCAGGATCTGCTTGCAATGGATGCTTCGGAATAAAACTCATTTGAGATTTCCGAGCGGATTCAGAACGGTGTCAATGGTGCGCAGGACGCCAGGCGCAAAATTCTGTTTCGCTTCATATGGCCGGTAGCGGATCCGCAGTTCGCCGTTCTCGACCGAGAGCGATTCGACCGCATTGAGAAGGCGCTGATGTTCCCGGGAACGCTGGAACTTCCGCCATGCCTCCTCCAGTTTTCCGCGCATCGCCGACGGCATTGCCAGATTGCCGATTTTCGCGTTGACGATCCGCATGGAGGATTGCCCGTCTGCAATCCGGATGTCCAGATCCGCCTGCACATTCACCCGGGAACCGAACGGCGTTTTTATCCCTGTGTCATGGCTGCAGGAAAAGCGGAACGAGCTGTCGTTGAGTTTCAAAGCCGTGTCCTGCAGACGGATTCCGCCGATCCGCGTGTCACCGGCGATCTGGCCGGAAAGATTCAGGAGCGTTTCGGTCAGCGCTTCAAATTCCGCCCTGGAAAGAGTGAGCTCCTGAGACGGTGTTTCCCGTTTGGCGTGCCGGATCCGCGAGACGGCCGTGGCGGTTTTCATCTGCGCCATTCTCCAATCCGCGGGATCCAGTTCGGAAAGCGGCGTCCGCGCAATCGGTGTGTCGGTAAAGACGCTTCGCGCGACAAGGAAGGCGATTACGCATCCGAGCAGCAGAAACGCAACTGCAATGCACAGAACAATCCCGACGATTTTGCGTCTGGAACTCATAGCGTCCTCGGAATCCGCGGTTCGACAAACACCGCCGGACGGAGATAAACCAGATCCTTGAGTGTCGTTGAAAAGTCGCCCGGAGAGGAAAAAATCAGTCCGGAAGCCTTCAGATGTTCCAGCGGACGCAGTTTTTCTCCGATGGAAGCGCCCCCGACCTTCCTGATCTGCGCCTCGTCGCGGGAGAGACAGACAAACGCGTCATACTTGTCCAGCAGTTCCAAAGATGCGCTTCCCAGCACCGCGTGAACGCCGTCCGGACGGTAGGAGTTTTCATCACGCTTGAGCCCGAATGCGAGAAGTTCGTCGCGCCTGCCGTCGAACAGCGCGAGAGCGCGCTGTTCCGTCATTCCGGCTGTCGCCGCCATCGCCGCGGCAGTCGAAACGCCGCGGCAGCGGACGTTGTCGCGCCCGAACGCCAGCCCCATCACAAACGACGAGGCAAGACGCAGTCCGGTGAACGATCCGGGCCCGACGCCGACGCTCCATTCCCCGATGTCCTGAAACGCCGCGTTATGCTGTTTCAGACACTCCTCCATCCATGCGGGGAGCCCCGAGGCGTTGCGCGGCGGCAGGGCGATGCATTTGTCGAAAAGAACCGTTCCGTCCTCCTCCGCCAGTGCGAACGAGGCTTCGCTCCACGAATAATCAAATCCGGCTCTGAGCATTGTCTGACCAAATACTTTCCTGAAAATTGCAGCGGCGGAGCGCTCTCCCCGTGGAGATCCCCGCCGCTGATGAATCTGCTTACACGCGCTCGACGACGATTTCCGGATCGACCTCTTCGCGGAGGATTCTCTGGATGCCTTCCTTGATCGTCATGGTTGCATGGGGGCAGCAGCCGCACGCGCCCTTGAGCGCGAGCTTGACGTCCTTGCCTTCAATGGAGACGATTTCCAGATCGCCGCCGTCATTCTGCAGATGCACGCGGAGTTCCTCGAGTTTTTCCCGTATGGTTTTTTCCAGTTCTTCCATGATGGATTTCCTTTCTGTTTTGATGTTGGGGTAATCTAACCGCTGAACGGTTTGTTTGCAAGTCTTTTTCAGTATTTGCGGATGCATTCGGCAAGCGCACGGCTGAAAATCCGCATTTCCTCCACGGTGTTGTCCGCCCATGTGGACACGCGGAGCGCGCAGTAGGTTTCATTCTCGGGATAACCCATCGCCCGGAGTGCGGGGGAGCCGCCTCCCTCGGATTCGCAGGCGCTTCCCGGCGCGACGGAAATCTCATAGGCATGAAGGGCGCGTGTCAGGATCGCTCCCTGGTACGGCGGAAGGGTTATGTGGAGGATATACGGCGACGAGAAGGCGGCCTTGACCGTCTGGCGGCAGGTCACACCCTCCTCGGCGAGACAGGTGCGCAGGGTATCCTTGAGTTCCGCGGCATACATCGCGTTTTCGTCGATTTCGAGCAGAAGCTCCGCCAGACGGTTTGCCAGCGTCATGGCGGCGGCGGGGACGCAGCGGCCGATCCTGTGTTCCAGCGACCGGATGCGCGACATGGACTTGTGGAGTGCCGGGCGGTAGACCAGCGCGCCGCCGCTCGGGCAGCCGATCTTCTGCCCGGAAACCGTCATGATGTCCAGACGCGCTCCGCTCCACGGAATCCGGATTTTCCCGGCGGACTGGATGGTGTCCGCTAGAAACAGCGCCCGGGGCGCCTTCCGGTCGATCACTTCGCGGATTGCCTTCAAATCCTGAATCCGCCCCGTCTCCGACTGGACGTGGTGAAGCGCGACAAGCGCCGTATTCCCGTTCAGAAGGGATGCAAGCGATTCCAGGTCGAGTCTGCCGTCGTGTTCCGCTTTGCAGAAATGAAGGGCTCGATCATTCTGTTCCGCCGCGCGGCGGAGCGCATGTGCAAGCGCCGGATGTTCCAGTTCCGAAGTGACGATATCGCCTTTTGGCGCATGAATCATTGCGCCCTGAACCGCGGTCAGGAGAGCGCCTGTTCCGGTATTGGTCCAGATCAGATTGCCTGGATCCGTGCCGCAGAGCGCGGCGGAAAGACGCGCACCCGATTCTTTCAGCGCATTGGCGCACTCCGCACCGTGAAACCCCATGGCTTCCTGATTGGCAAAGAAGCGGACCATGACGGCGCGGAAGAAATCAATCGTGTCCGAATCGCACGGACATGCGGCGGCATTGTCAAGATAGATCGACATGGGCGACTCCTTTCTTTCTTAAATGAATTACCGCGATGCAAGCATGCGCGGTATCGGGGATTTCGCCTGCGGCGACCAGCTTGCGCAGCTGGATCGCACCAGGACTGAAAGGAAAGCACGACGCAATTTCTGGCGATGCAGAGCATCGCACTATTAACCTAAATTTTTTTGAATAAACAAAAACATCAAGAAATGCACTCAAGGCTGCGCACCGGAAGCGAAATCACCCGGCGGGGATTTTCTTCGGGGAGTTCGTGCTCCGCACAACCGGCGTTTCACCGCCGGACCGCGCCGGGTTTCAGGGAGGGTTATTCGTTGCGGACTTTCTCTTTTTCGCGTTCCCATCTGTCGCGGATGGACGCAAGCTCTGTAACAAGTCCGTTCCGGATCTCCTCCGCTTTTGCCGGATCGCTCTCCTTTGCCAGGCGCTGATCAGCGGAAAGCTGCGCCTCGGCAAGTTTCGACTGATAGAGTTTGTCGATCTCGGCGAGTTTCTGTTTTTTCTCCTCGGAAATCTCCCGGAGTTTTCCGCCCGTGCGTTCCAGTGCAAGTTCAAAGGCGCTTTTCATATTTTTTGTTCTCCCGATATTATATGTTGACGGATTTTTCAATCAGTGCAATGCGTTGTTCCGGCGCCATCAGGCAAAATGTTCCGGTTCGCGTTCCATCCAGTAAAAGAAAAGCGCGTTCAGGACGATGCCGTGAGAAATCGCGCCGGTCCGCAGAAATTCCTTTACTTCCGCAAGCGGAACAACGCGGTGTTCAATATCCTCGGTATCCTCCAGACGCGGCTCGGAAACACGTCTGACATTGTCGATTTTCACGACGTAACAGGTGTTATGCTGGATCGCGGGATTCGGGCAGACCTTTCCGATGATGTGCGGATTTTCCCCGGCGAATCCGGTTTCCTCAAGCAGTTCACGCTCCGCGGCTTCCAGCGGGGAGGCGTCCGCGCGGTCGATGCAGCCGCCGGGGACTTCGAGTTCGATCTTCTGCGTGCCGTGGCGGAACTGGCGGATCATCAGAAGCTCCTTTTCCGGCGTTTCCGGCACGACGACCACCCAGTCGATCAGATCCATCGTGACGAAATCGTGCGTCACGCCCGTCCGGACACATTCAAAGGTCTCCGAAACCATCGTCATGACACCGGTCCGGCAGAGTTCGCGCCGGTTGCCCCGCGAAATCCATTTTTTCCCGTTGTCCACACTCATTTTTCAGGCGGCGTATGGTTGAACGGTACGGGCGGCAGGAATTCGGAGTCCGGAATGTCCGGATTCAGCCGGAACTCCTTGAGCGTGGAGATGTCGGTCTGGTCGAGGCTGTAGACAACGGAGGTTCCCGCGATACGGATATCATCGATCCAGACATAGCTCGTCGTGTGCGCGGAGTAGAGATACTCCCTCCCGTCGACGGCATACATGATCGTTTCCAGCTTTCTGGTCAGGAAGGTTTTCCCGTCGACGTAAATGATGTAGGGTGCGATGCCGTCGATCCCGGGATCGCAGATCAGGCGGTAGGTTTTGGTGCCGTCCTTGTAGGAGATGTCGATTGTGATCTGCTTGAAGATCTTCGAGATATTCACGCCGGGAGTCGCCATCTGCGTGAAGATCCGCACAAGGGAGAGCGGAAGCCCGGGTTTGATTTTTTCGCTTTTGCTGCGCAGAAGGTTTACATTCCATCCCTGGTCGCCGTTGAAGATCACGGAGGCGATCGCCTTCCCGTCGCGGTAGGTGGTGGTCCGCATCTTGTCCGGGGCCTTGAAGAGAATTTCCGTTGCGTAATACTCTTTTTTCCCGGGTTTGACGGAAGAGAGATCCTGTTTCATCAGATAGGTTTTCGCTTTCCGGTAATTTCCCTTCGGATCAGTCGCCTGATTCATTTTCACAACCAGCTGCGCCACGGTCAGGTCGGAGGGCTCCTGCGGCTCGAGATCCAGCAGCGTGGGCCCGCAGGCCGTAAGAAGTGTGCCGCCGATGGCTGCCGCGCACAGGATAAGCAGTTTTCGCATGAGGCTCATGATGGACTCTCCTTCGTGTTGTTGGAACATGAATTCCTATCTGTTGTAATTGGTTGAAGTAGCCGAAACGCTCCCGGAATCCATCCAGTCCGTGTGGAAGAATTCGCCGCGCTTTCTGTCGACCCGTTCATAAGTATGCGCCCCGAAACAGTCGCGCATCGCCTGAATCAGGTTGGCGGGAAGGCGTCCGGAACGGCTTGCGTCATAATAGGCCAGAGCGCTGGAGAAGGCGGGAACGGCGATCTCGCTCATTGCGGCTGAGGCGACAACCTTGCGCAGAGATTCCTGCGCCTTTGCCAGCGCATCGGCGAAGAACGGGTCGAACATCAGGTTGGCAAGGTCTCCGTTTGCGGCAAAGGCGCGTTTGATGTCGTCGAGGAATTTTGCGCGGATGATGCAGCCGCCGCGCCACATCAGCGCAATGTCGCCGTAATTCAGATTCCAGTTGTATTCCCGCGAGGCGGCGCGCAGAAGCTGGAAACCCTGCGCATAGGCGCAGATTTTCGCCGCATAAAGCGCCCGGCGGACCGATTCGGCGAATCCTTTTTCATCCTGCGCCTTCGGCACGGCCGGCCCCGGCAGGATTTTGGAAGCGGCAAGCCGCTCCTCCCGCAAAGCGGAGAGACAGCGGGCGAATACGGCTTCGGCGATTGTGGCCGCGGGCATTCCGAGATCCAGCGCGCATTCGGCGGTCCATTTTCCGGTTCCCTTCTGCCCGGCGCTGTCGAGAATGAGATCCAGCACATAAGCGCCGGTTCCGGGATCTTTTTTCCGGAGGATTGCCGAAGTGATCTCCATGAGATAGCTTTCCAGTTCCGTCCTGTTCCACGCTTCAAACAGGTCCGCGAGCGCCTCCGGGGGGAAGCTGCACAGGTGCCGCAGAAGATTCCATGCCTCGGCGATCATCTGCATGTCGCTGTATTCGATACCGTTGTGCAGCATTTTCACGAAGTGGCCGGAGCCGTCGGGCCCGATCCAGTCACAGCAGGGGGTGCCGTCGGGCGCCTTGGCGCTGATTGTGCGGAAGATCGTCCGGATGGGTTCCCAGGCGCGGATGTCGCCGCCGGGCATCAGGGAAGGTCCGTGCAGCGCGCCCTCCTCGCCGCCGGAGACTCCGGCTCCGACATACAGAATTTCCTTTTTTCCCAGTTCCGAAGCGCGGCGCATGGTGTCTTTGAAAAAGCTGTTGCCGCCGTCGATGAGGATGTCTCCCTGTTCCAGATGCGGCAGAAGCTGTCCGATGAGTTCGTCCACGGGGGCGCCCGCCTTGACCATAAGCATGATCCTGCGGGGACGTTCCAGACGGTCGCAGAGTTCCGCGACAGTGGAGGCCGGAAGAATGTTTTTTCCTTTGCCGCGTCCGTTTGCAAACGCCTCGGTCCGGGCATACGTCCGGTTGTAGACGGCGACGGTGAAACCTTTCGATTCCATGTTCAGAACCAGGTTCTCTCCCATGACCGCGAGTCCGGCAACAGCGATATCAGCCTTGTTTTTCATAAAATTCCTATCCCCCGTTATACCGTTTCAAGGGAATATAGCATTCCATGCGGCAATTGGCAAAGGGGGAAAAGGAAAAATTCGTTCTCCGGATTGCATGGATTGCCTTTTTCATGCGGAGACTGTCTCTCGGATTTCCAACCTTTCCGCGTGAAAAGATTCGATAAAAGAAGCATTTCAATTTGACTTTCTGAACTCTGCCGTCCATTTTATATTACAATCCAACGTAAAAGGAGTTTATTATGGAAAATCAGGTTCCTCCCGAAGTCGCCCAGAAGAAACTGGTTGCCGGAATTCTCGGAATTCTTCTCGGATCTCTGGGCATTCACAAGTTTATTTTAGGCTATACCACCGAGGGGATCATCATGCTTCTTGTATCCGTTCTCACCTGCGGGTTTGCCGCAACGGTCATGTGGATCATCGGTCTGATTGAAGGAATCATCTATCTTACGATGCCGGACGGACAGTTCTATGAAACCTACATTGTAAACAGGAAGGGCTGGTTCTGATTCACTTGCCATGGGAACGGAAATCGAACGAAAATTTCTGCTGAAGGACGATTCCTGGCGCGGACAGGTCCGGGAGCGGACGCTCTACCGCCAGGCGTATCTTCACTTCCGGGAACAGGAATACGGGGTGTTCCGTGTCCGGGTCGCGGGAGAAAAAGGGTATCTGACGCTCAAGGGGCCGCTCCGCGGATGCTCCCGGAGCGAATACGAGTATGAGATTCCCGCTGCCGAAGCCGGTGAACTGATCGACATTTTCTGCGCGGGGCCGGTCGTGGAAAAATACCGGAACATCGTGCCGAACGGCGATGAGTGCTGGGAAATCGACGAGTTCCTCGGAGAAAACAGCGGATTGATTCTCGCGGAACTCGAACTGCCTTCGGAGGATGCCGTTTTTGCTTCTCCGCCATGGCTGGGGCGGGAGGTCACGGGGCAGATGGAATATTACAATTCCTATCTGGCGCGCAATCCCTACCGGACCTGGAAAAACCGGATATGATCGTGTTTGGGAGGAAAAAGAGATGCCGCTGAACGGCAAACAATTTTTTACTGCGCTGGTTCTCGGAAGCCTCTGCGTTTCCCTGAGCGGAGCCGACACCTGGGGCACCGACATCCGGAAGGCGAGGAAAGAGGGGCGCGAGCGGAAACTGCCGGTCATGATGGTGTTTACCGGTTCGGACTGGTGTCAGCCCGCCATTGCTCTGGAACGCAATGTCCTGAACCGGAGGCGTTTCCTCGCTGAAGCCTCGAAGAAATACATTCTGTTCCGCGCGGATTTTCCGCGCAATACCAGGCTCGGGGAGCGTCTGGAGTCCCAGAACCGTTCCCTTGCTTCCCGTTACGGGGTTTACAGTTATCCTACCGTGATCGTCGTTCATGCAGACGGCGGCCATATTCTTGCAAAAGAAACCGGTTTCGCGCCGGGCATTACCCCCGAACAGTTTCTGGAGACCTTTGATTCCAAACTGAAACAGAAAAAAGCCCGCTGACGCGGAATGCCTGAAAAAAAGAAGCCGCCCGATGCCCGCCGGAGATGGGAGCCGGCAAAACACCGGACGGCTGAATAAAAAAAACTGTTCCCGGAACAAATTCCGCTTCGAATCGTGGCAGGATTTCCGGTTCGGAGCGGAATCGTTCAGGTCCGGGTCATTATGGTTCCGGGGGCCGCGGTTTTTCGGGGCCTTCCGGACCGGGGCGGCCGGGTCTGCCGCGGCGTTCGCCTCTCTTGAGGAGGCGTTCCAGTCTTTTGTCAATCTGTTCCGCCTTTTTGGACTTCATTTCTGCGATCCGCTCTTCCTCTCGCTTGATCCGGGCGTCAAATTCCTTTTCCAGAATGCTTCTGACCTTGGCCTTGTTTTCTTCGGTTGGTTTTTCCCTGTAGACCTTTACGGCGTCAAGCAGTTCTTTCGAGGGTTTGGCTGCTTCGCGCGGACCGCGCATCGGCGGACGCGGGCGGCGTTTCATTTCTTTTCTTTCCGCCGGCGGGGGCGGCGGATTTTTTCCTGGTTCTTCTTCCGCGGCATAGAGAACGGGAGCGGCGATTGCCGCTGCCAGCAGCGCAGTCATCAGGTGTTTCACTTTCATGTTCACAGCTCCTTTTTTTACGGAATCCTGATTGTTTCCGACTCTGCAGAAGTCATTTTCATAACCGGAAAACGCGCGGAAAGAGAAAATATTGTGCAGGAGAGTGAAAAAAATTGATTTTTTACACGGGAGGATGCTGTTCCGGCTCTGAAGAGAAGCCTAGACGCCTTCGCGGTCGGGGCCCCAGACATATTTGTGAATCTGGAGATTCAGGCGCGCGGGGACCTTGTCCTCCAGCATCCACGAGACGAGCGCCGGGATGTCGATTGCGCCGAACGCCGGGCTGAACAGGATGTTCGGCGTTTGGCGCGGGAGATCGAATTCACGGATTTTCTCCAGTGCAAAGAGATAGTCCGCGCGGTCGGAAAGCACGAACTTCACTTCGTCGAAGCTCCGCAGATTCCGGAAGTTTTCCGCGAACATTTTCTCCGATTCCCCGCTGGACGGGGTCTTGTAATCCACGATGCGGATCACCTCGCCGGGCAGGTAGGAGAGATCGTACGAACCGTTGGTTTCCATCAGAATGCGATGGCGTTTCAGGGAAAGCAGACGCTCAGCAAGCATGCAGACAGCATCCGCCTGCATCATCGGCTCTCCGCCGGTGATCTCAATCAGGGGCGGAGCTGTGCGCATTGCTTCGGAGACCACTTCGTCAACGGTCATTTCCACGGCTGTGTCACAGGTCTGGGCCTTGCGTGTGTCGCAGTAGGAGCAGCGCAGATTGCAGCCGGCCAGCCGGATGAAGAAGCAGGGCAGTCCCGCCCAGGTGGATTCGCCTTGAATGCTGGTGAAGAGTTCTTGGATTTTGAGTTTGTTCATCGTGTCACCTCTTTTTTCGGAAAAGATTGCGGAAGAGAACGGAATAGATCCGCGCGGAGTCCCGGAGCGGATGAAAGCGCGAGGACGCGTTGTTGTCGATGTAGATTGTGCGGATCGGAACGGAGCGGATCTCGATCCCCCCTGACACGGCGGCAAGCAGCATGTCAAGCTCGAATTCATAACGGTTGGAAGGGATTTCCAGACACCGTTCCATCATGGCGCGCGGGATGCCGCGCAGGCCCGTCTGCGTGTCGGGAATCCGCACTCCGTACAGGAGACGGAGCAGAAAACGCGTCAAACGGTTGCCGAATGCGCTCCGGAGCGGAACCCTGCCCTCAAACATGCGCACACCGAGCACAAGGGCTTCCGGCGCGCGTTCCATTTCATCCATCACGCACCGGATGTCCGGAACGGTATGCTGGCCGTCCGCGTCCGCCGTCACTGCGCCTTGAGAGGAGCTGTCCGCATGTTCAAGCAGATACCGGAAAGCGGTTTTCAAGGCGCCGCCCTTGCCGCGGTTGGTTTCGTGTGCAAGAACCGTGACGGAACTCCAGCGCCTCCGGATTTCGGAAAAAATGCCGTCGCAGTCCAGTCCGCTTCCATCGTTCACCACAAGAATTTTGCGCAGATCCGCGGCATGAAGCGATTCCAGAAGATGCAGGAGCTTTTCATCAGGATGGTAGGCGGGGATCAGGATCCATGGCTTCATGATTCATTCTCCGTTCAGTCGAAATAGTTGACGGGCACAGCATTCCCGGACGAACCGCGTTTCGCATCGCGTGCGCCGAAATGCCCTTTTCTGTGAAACATCGCATACAGCCCGAAACGCGAGAAGATCACCTCGACCAGATCGAACCGGTAGGGCACAGACGGATTGCCGATCTTTTTCCGGTATCCGGCCGCGGCGCGGTAGATTCTGCGCTTCTGCGCGGCGCGCAGATTTGTTCCCGGCGCCATCTCCACGCCGGGACGCAGACGGCGGGTCTTGACCTCGACGAAAACAAGGCGCAGACCATCGCGCGCGACGATGTCAATCTCTCCGGAACGCATCCGGCAGTCGCGTGCGAGAATCTCGCAACCTGCATTTTCCAGCATGCGCACGGCGGCGCGTTCCCCCGCCGCGCCGAGCCGGAGGTGCGCCGCTTTCGCATGAGCAAAGCGTTTCATGCTCCTCCTGGCACGGAAAAGAGACCGGAGAAGAACCATCCGAGGAGCACCAGAAGGCCGATCACTCCCACCACAAAGGCGAGCATCAGAAGCACATAGAAGAAACAGCAGGAAACGCAGCCGTTGACACAGCCTTCCATAAGTGTTCCGACGCATCCGCGCCTTGTGTCTTCGGAAACGGATTCCTCGATGCGTGACAGTTCGCCGGACATGTTTTCCACAGAAAATTCCCCGTGTCCCGCTCAGTTTTCCGTCTGCTCGAACAACCCCCAGACCGCGTCCCCGTGGCGGAAGGAGGAGCGGAGACTGAACCCGGAAGCGTAGCGCGTCGAAATTTCCGAGGAGACCCCGTCGCAGCTTGTGTCGGCAAACGGTGCGAAAACCAGTTCGGATTTCACCCGGACCGGGGAGTCTTCAAACGAGACGATCAGCATTCCGCCGATGTCGCATGCCCCGGCAAGGCGGACCATGCGGCGGCGTTTCAGGCAGTCTGTGAGCATTTCTCCCATCGCCTCCGGATCGAGGACGATGTCGTCGATGTTGATCTGAACGATTTTATTCATAATAGACCTCGCTTCCCGGTTCCGGGGCTTTGTATTTCGCGTCGGAGAGAATCTTCACGGCGTCGTCGTTGTCGCAGACGGCTGTCGGCGAGATTTCCACGAGACAGTCCGGTGTCCCGTCCGCCTTGCGCGGCACCTTCTTTCCGGCGAGATCCAGCCGTTCCGCGTCACGCTCGCAGAGCATCCGGCGGCAGGATTCGGCGGAATCGACGCCTGTGGCGTTTTTCGTCGGGGCGAAGTGATCTTTCCGGGAGCCTTCGAGCACCAGCGTGTGCTTTGCAAGCGGAAGCGCGTCGAAGATGAACGATTCGAGCTTGACGGCGTTCGGCTGCTCCGGTTTGACCAGCTCGTTGTTCTCATTGATGTAAGGCACTTTCTTGTCCGCGCGGTGCCACGGCATGTTGAGACGGCCGTCCTTCGTGAGCTCCTCGACGAACGTGCGGCTGATCACATGGATCGCGGGGCTGCCGGAGAGGAAGGCGAGCGTGCCGTCCGGATTCCGGCGCTCGGCGAGTTCCGCGGGCATGTCGCTGTATTCGATGATCTGGAGACGCCCGCCGGAGACGCAGAAATTGCCGAGTTTTTCGTAGGGATTCGTCTTCGGGAGCATTCGGCTGCTGATCTCGGATTTTTCCAGGCTGTGCAGTCCGAGGAACAGCGGGTCTGCCATCGGCGCGAGCGGATTGTCCACCTGGAAGTAGGAGATGTAGTCGACGCCGCGGCGCTTCATTTCGTCAAGGGCGCCGGATTTCTTGAGCGCAAGGAGCGTGCCGCCGTGGCCGTTCGGGGAGAGCGCGAGGGAGTCCGGCGCGTTCATCAGGAGCTTGCCCTCATACGAAATCGCCGGCATCGTGCCCTGCGTGAAGAATGTGACATTCTCCTCTCCGAGTCCGAAATAAGCGTTTTCGCAGAAAAATTCGCGCGTCCTTTTGTCGTTGAGTTCGCTCGTCATGATGAACCAGTGGAGATTCCTGCCGTATTTTTTCGAGACGCGGGAAATGGTTTCCGCGAAATACTGGAAGAGCGTTTTGTGCTTGATCGGGGTGATCGGATAGGTGCCTTTGGGTCCGTCGAATCCGAGACGCGTTCCCTGCCCGCCCGCGACGACGAGGAAGGCCACCTTTCCTTCGGCGAGGAGATGTTCGCCCTCCTTGCGCGCCTTTTCGTAATACGCCTCCTGCGCTTCATCCTTCGCGGGGAAGGGGAAGAACGGCGCGGGAGCCAGGTCGGCGGGGATTTCGGTCACGGGTTTCTGAAGAACATAATCGCGGATCAGTTCGGAGAGCTCGGCAAAATCAATCTCCGAAAGCTGTTTTTCGAGTTTGGCACGGGCCTCCCCGGAAAGGGATTCGAGTTTGGACGCGACAAAGTCCTGTCCGTATTTTCTGAGTGTTTCCATAATCATTGCGGCAACTCCTGTTTCTGTTTTGACTCTTGATTAATATAACGCCGGAACAGCGTGGAGTAAATACCCACCTGCAAACTTTTTCCGCATGTCAGTTCCAGAACCCGTTTCGCGATGGCGTTTCCCTCCCGTTCCGCCGCAAGGGAGAGCAGGAAGGCCATCACGCCTTTCTCGTGGGGCGGGACATATTTCAAAATTTCCCGCGCCCGGGCAAGCGTCATCCTGCCCGCCCAGAGACGCAGCATTGTCCCCCGGAACGGATCGGCTCCGAACTTTTCCTCCAGACGCACAAGGTTCACCTTCCAGCCTTCATTTTTACAGTACCACGCGCCGAACGTATCCCAGAAACCGGGATAGATCTTGGAAGCGTTTCCCGTTCCGACATGCACGGCGGAGTCGAAATCCCTGCGCGAGACATAATAGAGCACCTTGAGGTGCGCCGTTGCTTCGTCCTCATACGCAAGCGCTGGAACGGGCGCTTCGCGGTTGCAGGAAAGCGCGTAGATGATCTCATACCGTGCCCAGTCGGAACGGAATGAGGGATCTTTTGCAAGAGAGTCGAGCAGAACACGCGCCTCGGGATAAAGCCGGGCATGAAGCAGATACGCAAGAAGTTTTGCTGTGCGCGCGGAGCCGGTCAGCTTCGGACAGAAGCGCGAAAGCTCCTCCTTCAGCTCTGCGAGCACTTCCGATGCGGATTCCCTGTTGTCCACGCGGATTTCTGCCCGGCGGACACGCAGGTCCGGATCGTCCGGGAAAATCCGCAGCGCGTTCGAACAGACCGCCGCAGCGCGGGAAAACTGCCCGAGATTGTAATATTCCGTGATCAGTTTTTCATAGGGTTGTTTCCGGTTCGGCGCTGCGGCGATTGCGCGCTCCAGATACGGGATCGAAGCTCTTCCCCGCAGGAGAACAACGCCGGAAATCAGGTTCGGGAGATAAGATTCGGTATTTTCATTTGCCCAGCGCAGATATTCATTCCTGCAGACGGCGTGATAGGGAGTCCCCAGCAGAAAGGCGACCGTTTGCAGGTGGAACGGTTCATTCTGGAGAAACCCGTTCTGCAGCTCCCGGATCTGTGAAGCGATTTCCTTTTCCGGCACCTTTTTCCGCACCAGATCGCGCAGCTTTTCCGCCGCGGTCTCCTCCGCTGATTTTTGCGGCGGTTCGGGCGGTTTCGGCGGTTCCGGTTCAACTTTCTTCTCCGGAGGCGCGTTCTGCTGTCCGGGCGGAGGCTGGTTGTTGTTCTGCCCTGCCTGCGGCGTATCACTGATCAGTTCGTTGAAGAGTTCATTGTTCTGCGGCAGGAGCTTGCCGAATTTCCCCTTCGGATCCTTGACTTCGGCAACGACCTTTGCGCCCCGTTCCATCGTCAGGCCGTAAAGAAGCAGGAGAATGAACACAATGATGAAAAACAGGAGGAAAAAGAGTCTGCGGCGGTTCAATCCATACCGTTCGAGCAGGGAGGGCTCCGTCGCCTGCGACATCGCTTCGATTTCGCGGATTTTCCGCAGCGCCTCGATTTCCGCCTCGTCCTGGCGGAGCTGTTCCGGCGTTTTCTTTTCCGTTCCGGGATTCGCGGGAGCGGGAGGAGCGGCTTTTTCTTTTTCCGGTTCATGCCGGAGGGAGAAAGCGGGAATTTTCTTCGGCGTTTCGGAAACGGTTTGCGCAGTCTCCGGTTCCGTTCCGGGAGTTGTCTGTTCCGGAGCGGGAGAAACGTTTTTTTCTTTCTCCGGTTTCTGCCGGAGGGAGAGAGCGGGAATTCTTTTCGGTATGCCGGATGCGGCCTGTTCCGCGTCCGCCTGTTTTGTCCCGGGGGAAGGAGCGGACGGAGGGACTTCGGGTGTTTTCTGCGCATCCGCTTCCGGAGCTGTTTCTTCCGATTGCGCGGAAGGAGCGGGGTCCGGCGGCAGGGAGATTTTGATTTTCCCTCCCGGGGGCTTCAATGTGATCTTGATCTGTTTCCTGTCCGCCATGTCGTTTCCCGTTCCTTCATTTTTTGCGGGAAAAATAGTCCGTTTTCGCGGAATATGCAAATCCGGAACGGTGTTTTACGGGAAAAATCTCTTCCCGCGGGTTTGCAAAGCATTTTCCGACGACTTATAGTAACAGAATACGAAAAACGCGAACCATCCAAAACTTGCGGAGAAAAGGAACATGAAAACATTTCTGGGCATCGGCCTCGGGCCGATTCAGACCGGCATCTTTGTGTCCGGCGCGTCAAAAGGTTCTTTCGACAGGATCGTCGTCGCGGAAGTCGACGACACGATCCGGAACGCGATCAACTCTTCCGGCGGAACGATCACCATCAACATCGCGGCGCGCGACCGCGTCTATACCGAGGTCTGCAGAAACATCGAAGTCTATTCTCCGGCGGACCCGCAGGGACTTGAAAAACTGATCGCCGCCGCCGCCGGTGCGCAGGAGATCGCAACCGCGCTTCCGAGCGTGAAATTCTTCGGTCCCACGGCGCAGTGGCTGCGCGAGGGATTCCGGCGCAATCCCTCCGGAAAGCGGTTCGTCTATACGGCGGAAAACGACAATCATGCGGCGGAGAAGCTCGAGCAGGAGATCGGCGAAGCCTTTCCCGCAACCAGCTACCTCAATACCGTGATCGGGAAAATGAGCGATGTCGCGCGCGGCGAGGATTGCGCGAAACGCAATCTGGCCGAACTCTGCCCCGGCGCCGGCCGTGCCCACCTTGTCGAGGAGTTCAACTGGATTCTGATCTCCGATGCGCCCGGAATCGAGGCCCGCTCGGTGAAAAACCTCTATGTCAAGAAGGATCTCTTCCCGTTTGAATTCGCCAAACTCTACGGGCACAACGCGACCCATTTCCTGCTCGGGATTCTGGGCGATTCCATCGGACTGAAGAAAATGTCCGAACTTTCGGCGCACCCGGAACTGGTCGAGATCGGGCGTAGCGCGTTCCTGAACGAATCGGGCGTCGCGCTCTGCCGGAAATACGCGGGCGTCGACGAGATGTTCACGGAATCCGGCATGGCGAATTACGCCAACGGCCTGATCGACCGGATGCAGAACGTCTATCTTTCCGACTCGATCGACCGCGTGATCCGCGACATCCGGCGGAAACTCTCCTGGGATGACCGCGTCGTCGGAACGATGCGCCTTGCCCTGAGCCAGGGTGTCCAGCCGGTCAACTTCGCCAAAGGCGCGCTTCTTGCGGCTAAGAAGGAGTTCGGTTCGGACGCCGGAGCCATCCGTTCCGGACTGGCTGAACTCTGGGGGAAGGATCCGGGCGAGGGCGAAGCAAAACAGATTTTTGATCTGATCGTCGGCGCTTCCGTCTGACGTTCTGCCTCTGAACCGGAAAAACGCCTCTCCTGCGACACGACGCGGGAGGGGCGTTTTTTATGCGGGAACTTGCGATCCGGTCAGCGCGACGCGGTGGTGGAGAATGCATTCCGTCGGATCGGGCAGGGAATAGAGTGACATCCCGCCGAGAAGAAAGGGCTCTTTCGGCGCGTTGAGAAAGAAGAGTTCCAGGAGTTCCTGTTCGGTCGGGTGCTGCCTGAGTTTCAGCGTGCAGTGCGGCACAAAGGGATACGCCGTGGGATGGAAGCGGATTTCCGTCTCCGCGAGCGCCCTGTGCAGCGCGGCGAACGGCGCGGGATTCCGGAACGCCAGATAATAGATATCCGTGTTCTGAAACCGCTCCACATGATCAAATTCCGCCTGAAACGGAGCGAAACGCGCGGCGACGCGGTCCATTTCGCGCGCGACGAAGGCGATCTCCTGTCCCGGCAGAATCGTCCCCACGCCGCAGGAGCCGGTCAGCGTGACCTCGGCGGGCATATCGGCGCGTCCTGCGTCGAAGTGACTCCGGAGCGCCTGAATCTTCTCCTCCATCGGAGCGGGAATGTCCAGCACGATGTAGGCGGGATATTCGATGTTGCCTTCCAGCACGGTTCTCTCCGGATTCTATTTGTTCAGCGCCTGAATGGACTTGCGCAGGATGTTCTCGCTGGAGCGTTCGTCTTCCGGCAGGGACATGGCGATCTCGTTGACGAGCTTCTGCACCTTTGGTCCCTGGAATCCGAGCTGTCCGAGCGCAAGCACGGCATCCTCGGCCTCTTTGAGCCGCGCGGGTTCGCCGTTCTTGTTCAGGAAAGGCGCTTCCGGAACGATGGCATCCACCTTGTCGCGCAGTTCGACGATCATCCGTTCGGCGGATTTCGGTCCGACGCCGCTGATGCGTTTCAACGTCTTGATGTCGCCTCCGGCAATTGCGGCGCAGAGGGAGGTGATGTTCATGCAGCTCATGATGTTCAGCGCGGTTTTCGCGCCGATGCCGTTGACGGTGATCAGGAGTTCAAAAGCCGCCTGTTCCTGCCGTGTTGCGAAGCCGAAGAGAATGATGGCGTCCTCGCGGACGTGCATGTGGGTGAGGAGCGTGACCTCTCCGCCGGGCTGGGGCAGCGTGTCGTAGGTGCTCATCGGGATGAACGCGCGGTAGCCGACGCCGCCGACGTCCACGACCGCCTCGGTGAAGGTGGAGGAGATCAGTGTTCCGCGAATCTGTGCAATCATGATGGTTTCTCCGTTATCCGTTCAGGACGATATCCATGGAAATGTCGCAGGATTTGACCGAATGTGTCAGCGCGCCCGAGGAGATGAAGTCGACGCCGGTCTTTGCCGCCGACGGGATGCGCGCAAGCGTGATGCCGCCGCTGGCTTCCAGTTTCGCACGCCCGGCGACGATACGGACCGCCTCGGCCATCATTTCGTCGCTCATATTGTCCAGCAGGATGTATTCGGCCTTCGACTCGATCGCCTCTGCGAGTTCGGAGAGGGAATCGACCTCGACTTCAACCTCAAGATTCGGATATTTGGCGCGCGCCCGTTCAACGGAACGGCGGATGCCGCCTGCTCCTTCGAGTCCCGCCAGTTCACGATGGTTGTCCTTGATCATGATCCGGTCGTAAAGCCCGATCCGGTGGTTGAACGCGCCGCCGACGGCGACCGCGTATTTCTCCAGATTCCGCCAGCCGGGCGTGGTCTTGCGTGTGTCGAGAATCCGGCAGTTCCCGCCGGACGCGTCCGCGGCGGACTGGTAGCGCCTGGAAGCGGTCGCGACGCCGCAGAGGCGCTGGAGAAAATTGAGCGCGGTGCGTTCGCCGGTCAGCAGCGAGCGGGCGTTTCCGCGGATTTCCGCCATGCGCGTTCCCTTCGGGCAGAGGGCGCCCTCGTCGACGAGCGCTTTCCACTCCAGCTTCGGATCAAGCGTCTTGAAGAGCCGTTCCGCAACGGGCAGTCCTGCGCAGACGCACTCCTCCTTCGCAAGGAAAACGGCTGTCGCCTGAAGATTTTCGGGGATTACCGAATTGGTTGTCGTATCGCCGGTGTCGTCGAGATCCTCGCGCAGCGCGAGTTCGATCAGGGCGTCCGCCTGCTTCCAGTCGATCGGCGGAATCACTTTTTCATCCATTGATTTTCTCCGTGGTTAAAAATTCTGATCCGGTTCTGAGCGCGACGGCGCGGCCGGTCATGAGTTCGTAGGAGACAACCGCGTAATCGAGGCGGATGTCGTGTTCGGTGACATTGAGCCGTGTCGGCATTCCGGTGCGGAACTTGCGGATCACGTCCGGAATGTCCCGCCCGAGAATCGAATTGTGCCCGCCGGTCATGCCGACGTCGGACAGAAACGCGGTTCCGCCGGGCAGGATGCGCCCGTCCGCGGTCTGCACATGCGTATGGGTGCCGATGACCGCCGTGACTTTCCCGTCGAGGAACCATGCCATCGCGGCCTTCTCGCTGGTCGCCTCGGCATGAAAATCCACGATGATGCATTTGACGGTCGGAGGGATCTGTGTGAGAATCTTCTCCGCCGTCTCGAAGGGGCAGTAGGCGCTTTCACGCATGAAGACCTTCCCGAGAAGCGAGATCACGGCGACTTCTCCTCCGGCGGGATTGCGGAAGACGTTCCAGCCTTTTCCCGGCTGAAGCGCGCTCAGGTTCGCGGGGCGCACCAGATTCCGGACGGAAAGGATTTCCGTTTCAAAATTCTTCTGGTCCCAGATGTGGTCGCCGGCGGTCAGGACGTCCGCCGCCTCCATGTCCCGGACGCACGAGAGGCTGAACCCCGCGCCGTTCGCGCTGTTCTCCCCGTTGACCACCGAAAAAGAACAGTTGAAGCGCTTTTTCAGCTCCGGCACCAGGATTTTGACCGCGTTCCTGCCGCCCTTGCCGACGACGTCGCCGATGAAAAGTAAATTCAGAACCGGTCCGTTCCCGTTCATTTTCGCGCTCCGTGATTTTATTTTGATTTTTCCGGAGCGCCGCGCCGTTCAGCGGATTGAAAAAATCCGGAAACGGGCTATCTTTTCCCGTTTGCGGTGTGAGCGTTCCGTAACAGGGAAATATAAATCGGAAAGTTCATCTCTACAAACACAAATCATGGAAATTATGTCGAAAAGTGCGGAAAGGACGCCGAATGACGGAAAACGACAGCGGCAGCAGCGTTGAAACGGAACAGAAGCCCCGGCGCGGAAGGATCGGTAGAATTCTCTTTTCGCCGCCGGTGAAAACGCTGTGCAAGGCGCTTCTCGCGGGAGCGATCATTGCATTCCTGATCCATAAGGCGCCGCCGGGCTTCATTGAGACTCTGCGCGGCATGAATCCCGTCTGGATCGCGGGGGCGCTTCTGCTCTATGCGCTTCACATCTTTGCGAACGCGTGGCGCTGGTGGATTCTCCTCCGTGCGCAGAATATTGACTGTCCGCTCTTTCTTGCCGTGTCGCTCACGATGCAGTCGTTCTTTTTTTCGCTGGTCCTGCCGGGCGCGATCGGCGGAGATCTCGTGCGGGCAGGTTTCCTTGCCGCGCACATTGAAAAAGGCCGCAAATTTGACGGAGCGTTCACCATCCTGATCGACCGTTTCACCGGGATGATCGGGATTTTTCTCGTCGCGCTTCTGATGCTGCCTTTCGTCTGGAAATCCATTGCGGGGGTGAGCGGGATCATCGAGACGTTCATCCGCATTCTGCTGGCGGGGAGCGTCTGCGGGATTCTGGCGGCGTTCGTCGTGTTCGGACACAAAAAACTGGAACACTTTGCTCTGTACCGGGCGATGAAAGCTCTTGCGGACCGTTTCAGCGGAGGATTGTTTTCGCGGATCTCGGATGCGCTGGACTCCTACAACCACTGCCGCATGGAAATTTTTCTCTGCATCGTCACGAGTGTGATCTTTGTAAATCTGGTGCTGGCTCTGATGGCGTATTGCGTGGCGCTCGGGGTCAACGGCCCTGAGACGCGGTTCGGCCCGACGCTTGCGGCGATTACAGTCGGCAACATTGCCGGGCTCCTCCCGACGACGCCCGCGGGACTGGGGGTGCGCGACATGTTCGTCATTCCGATTCTCAAATCCGGCGGAATGAACGGCGACGCCGCGCTTGCCGTTTCACTTGTCATCTCTTCGATCATCATCGGCTTTAATCTACTTGGCGGACTCTTTTTCATCTTTACGCCGATCGGCAGAAAAAAATAGGTCCGGCGACGATTTCCGCATCTGTCTCCGGCATGTGCGGGGAAACGATCTGTGCTTTTCGGAATTCAGAGCGTTTCTCCGGTTTCCGCAACCTTGTTTTGTTTTGCTTTTTCCCAGAGAGATTCGAGTTCATCGAGATTGCAGTCGGAAATCTGTCTGCCTTGCGCGGCAAGCTCTTTTTCCATGAACTGAAAACGGAGCTTGAACTTCCGGTTTGCGGCGGCAAGCAGCAGTTCCCCTGAACGGCGCCGGCGGAAACGGGAGAGATTGCAGACGGCAAAGAGAAGATCGCCGAGTTCCTCGTCGGCGTGGGGGTCATCTCCGGCGCACACCGCCTCCCGGAGCTCGTCAAGTTCCTCCTGGATCTTGTCGAGGATCTCCTCCTGTTTTGACCAGTCGAATCCGAGCTTCGCCGCTTTTTTCTGGAGTTTTTCCGCCTGGATCAGCGCGGGACAGTGCATGGGAACGCCGTCCAGGGCGGAAGTGCGTTTTTCGGGAGCGTGTTCTTTTTCCCCCGCCTTGACGCGCTCCCAGAGTCCGACCACCTCCTCCGCATCGGCGACCTTCACGTCGGAAAAAACATGTGGATGGCGGTGTTTCATTTTTGCCGTGATGCCCCGGACGACATCGTCAAACGTGAATGCGCCGCGCTCTTCGGCCATGACGGCGTGCAGGACAATATGCATCAGCACGTCTCCGAGTTCCTCGCGCATGTTGTCATCATCCTTCTCCGCGACCGCATCCAGGAATTCGGCGCATTCCTCCATGATGTAGGGCATCAGCGATTCATGCGTCTGCTTGCGATCCCAGGGGCATCCGTCCGGTGCCCGCAGTTTTTTCATGACTTCGACCAGTTCCCATATATCGCCGCATAAGGCATCCTTGTTCATGATCTCCTGTCCTTTCCTGATTTTTCATGTGTAAATAACGGTAACTCCATCTAGGCCCGGCGCATTGATGTCCTCCCCGAAGACGTAGGCCCGGACCATCGGCAGACGACGGGCCTGGAGCGCGCTCCTGACGGCGTTCCGCAAAACACCTGTTCCATGACCGTGGATCACGAGAATGCTTCGTCCCGGATTGGCGGAGATCGCCCGCTCCACTTTTTTCATTGCCTCCTCAGCGTACATGCCGTGAAGGTCGATCCGGACATCATAAAAGGTCCGCGGACCTCTGGTATCCTGTTTTTTCCGATGGTTTCTCATGCCGGGGACACTCCTCAAAAAATACTATAATAGTATCAAACCGGCATTTATGCAATGCGGAAACCGGATTTTTTCCAGGAAAGGGGAAAAAAAGCCTTTTTTTTTGAAATTCCGCTTGAAATATAAAAAAAACATCCTAAATTATGCGCATCGCAAAAGATGCGGAGGCGTAGCTCAATTGGTTAGAGTGCCACCCTGTCACGGTGGATGTTGCGGGTTCGAGCCCCGTCGCTTCCGCCATTTATTTGTCTCTTCTCATGAATGACCGCCCCGGACTCCAGGTCACGGACAATCGTTAAAGACGGTTTGTTCTTCATGTCATGACCGATATGGATTTCATCGGCGTCGGCAGCTTTTGCATGAGCGCTTTGGATTCTGCGGAACTTTTTCCTTGAATGCGTTTCCTCCAAATCCCTTTACAGAATGCCACCGTAACAAGGATTAACCGAATCAGTCAAGAACCGTTGAAGTCCCTTGGATTGGATGCAATGTGCCATGATGTCTTCACTGTGTATGAGTGGTTCGAATGCAAAGGTGCACCCCGTCGCGCGGACACCGGCTGGTATATTCCCGTGCAATTGGCTTTTCCGCGCATGCTGATGATGCTTGCCCGGATGCCGTAACCGGATGCCGTGTATTCCGCGGGATGTCCGCGGATTTTCTCTCCGGCTGGAGACTCCGGTACTCATGCGTGCGGCAGGATTACAGAATGTTTTTCACTCTTCCGGTTAAGAAGCGGCTCAGCATGGTCGTTTTCTTGCGATATTTTTGAAACGTACTCTTGAAAAATTGCTGTTTTTATCCTATAATATCCACTCCGGTCTTTTTAGATTACATTTATAGTAAACGGTTTTAGTGTGCAGCTTCGCGCGCTGAAACAAATAGAAAGGTTGGTGGGCGAACAGTGAATACGTCCTCTCTCTTCACATGGATCTCCGGAGCCGCGGTGATGTCTCTGGCATCAACGGCTTCCGCGGATGAGTTGCTCGGTAACTTGAAGACATCCGTTGCGGAGTCCCTTGTCCCGAGCGCCATTACCCCGGTCTGGTGGATCGCGCCGATCTGTGCAGTTATTGCACTTGTCGCGGCACTGATCTGCTACAAACTCATGATCAACGCGCCGAAAGGAAACTCCACTATGGAGGAGATTGCCGGTTACGTCCGCGAGGGCGCGATGGCATATCTCAAACAGCAGTATTCCCGTGTCGGAATCGTCTTTGTGGTACTCTTTGTCATCTTCACGATTCTGGCAGCCATCGGCGTGCAGAATCCCTTCGTCCCGGTCGCCTTCCTGACAGGCGGATTCTTCTCCGGCCTCTGCGGCTTCCTCGGTATGAAAACCGCTACGGCAGCCTCCAGCCGGACGGCGCAGGGCGCCAGCGAAAGCCTGAACCGCGGCCTTCAGGTCGCGTTCCGTTCGGGCGCGGTCATGGGACTGGTTGTCGTCGGCTTCGGACTTTTTGACATCACGGCGTGGTACCTGATCCTCGACAAATTGATCTACACACCCGAGCACATGGCGAACGGCCTGTCAATTCTCGGCATCACCTTTGTGAAGGCAGGCGCGATCGCTCCCGACCATAAACTCATGGAAATGACCACCACCATGCTGACCTTCGGCATGGGCGCCTCCACCCAGGCGCTGTTCGCCCGTGTCGGCGGCGGCATCTATACGAAGGCGGCCGATGTCGGTGCCGACCTTGTCGGCAAAGTTGAAGCCGGTATCCCGGAGGATGATCCGCGCAATCCTGCGACCATCGCGGACAACGTCGGCGACAACGTCGGCGATGTTGCCGGCATGGGTGCCGACCTTTATGAATCCTACTGCGGATCCATTCTTGCGACCGCCGCACTCGGTGCCGCGCTTCCGACAATTGCCGGAAAACTTTCGGCAGCGGATGTTGTCATGCGCGTCAACGCCCCGATGATTGTCGCCGGAATCGGAATCATTCTTTCAATCATCGGCATTTTCGCCGTCCGCTGCAAAGAGGGCGCGAGCATGATGACGCTTCTCAAGGCGCTCCGTATCGGAACGTGGGGAAGCTCCGGACTGATCGTGGTTGCCTGCGCGGTTCTTGCCGCATGCCATGTGATCTCCTGGGGTATCTTCGGCGCGATTGTCGCCGGACTTATTGCCGGTGTCATCATCGGCTACTCCACAGAATATTATACCTCCGATGAATACAAGCCCACCAAGGAACTTGCCTCCCAGGCTCAGATGGGTCCGGCGACCACGATCATCGACGGTCTCGCGGTCGGCATGCTTTCCGCGGGTATTCCGGTGCTTGCGACGGTCCTTGCGATCATCTGCGCCTACGGTTTCGCTGGCGGTTTCCATACCATCGCCAACGGCGGTGGAACGATTCACGGACTCTACGGCATCGGCTTTGCCGCGGTCGGCATGCTTGCCACGCTCGGCATCACGCTGGCGACCGACGCTTACGGCCCGATCGCCGACAATGCCGGCGGCAATGCTGAAATGTCTCATCTCCCCCCGCACGTCCGCGAGAGAACGGATGCGCTTGACATGCTCGGCAACACGACCGCCGCGACTGGAAAAGGCTTTGCGATCGGTTCCGCCGCTCTGACGGCCATGGCGCTGCTTGCGGCGGAAATCCAGGAGGTTGAAATCTGGTCCCGCAAGCTGGATCTCCTCTCCGTTGCCGATAAAGTGAAACTTGACAATCCGCTGGTTGACAATATCAAGGTATTCATGAATCTCTACCATATCGACATCATGAATCCGCTGCTTCTCTGCGGCATGTTCATCGGTGCGATGATGGCGTTCATCTTCTGTGCGCTGACCATGAAGGCGGTCGGCCGTGCCGCGGGCAGCATGGTGGAGGAGGTCCGCCGCCAGTTCCGCGAGAAACCCGGCATCATGTCGGGAACCGACAAGCCGGATTATGCGCGCTGCGTCGAAATCTCCACAAAGGGCGCACAGCGTGAAATGATGATTCCGTCGCTGCTGGCGATCATTGTCCCGCTGGTGACCGGACTCATTCTCGGCGTTGCCGGAATCATGGGACTTCTCGCGGGCGGACTTGCCGCGGGATTCTCGCTTGCCTGCATGCTGAACAATGCCGGCGGCGCGTGGGACAACGCCAAGAAGCACATCGAAAAAGGCAATTTCGGCGGCAAGAAGCTGGCTGACGGAAGCAAGAACCCGGTTCACAGTGCGGCCGTCATCGGCGACACCGTCGGCGATCCCTGCAAGGATACCTCCGGACCGTCGCTGAACATTCTCGTGAAGCTCATGAGTATGGTCGCTGTCGTGTTCACGCCTGTGATCGTCAAATTCTCCCCGATGATCCAGAAGGCGCTCGGAATTTTCATGGAATAATATCCTTTTTCCGAATCATCAGCAGGCGCGTTTCTTTGACGGAAACGCGCCTGTTTTTTATGGTTAAAAAAATTGGGTTGATAGTGCGGTCCTTTGCATCGCCAAAACTGCTTCCTGTTTTCTTTTCAGTCCAGGGGCGCTGGCCGCCGGATGCGAAAGCACCGCTGCGAACGGGGAGCATCTTTTCTGCGGCTGTTTCTTTCCTGTGTCATTCTTCAGGAGAGTCCACTTCCGCGTAATGATACAACTCTTTCCCGGTTCCAGTTTGACCGGCAGGAAGCAGAGTTCCAGACATAGAGACAGTAAAGACCGCTTGTTTGCAGATGCAGTCCTGCGGGGAATCCGGGATGACGGAGTTCCACTTCTCCGGCGCCGGGGCTATCCTGGATGATTTTTGCAGCATTCAGTTTTCTTTCTGGCTCATGCCATTTGGTATTTTCCAAAACGCAATGCCTCTTGCGATGCTTGAAGAAGCGGCGTGCGGCAATGCGGGGACACAACCGGTCAAGGAATATTCAGGGAACAGACCGAAGAAGTCTGAACGTTCCGTTTCGGCTTTCTCTGACTTCTTCAGGATGTTTCCATCCCTGAAAAAATTCCGGGGTTTGAGTCTGAGAAGCGGAATCGGATGCCTGCCAGAAGCGCTGTCATGTCTCAACCATGGAGCCAGAAGCAACAATTACAGCAGTGATGCGCGGCAATGAAAAAAAAACGATATCTTTATGAAAAAATCGCCTCTTGCAGAATTCCTTCTTTCATATATAATTTAAAACAGCAGGAGATTGAGAAAATAAAGATAGTGTCCGATAAAAAATATTTCCAGGAAAGGATGGCTCGAATGAATATGCTGAGGGACATGGAAATTGCAGAAAAAGGCCTCACTGCAGGCACGTTCACAAAATGTCTTTCCTTCTCCAAGGGAAAACAAGGCGGAAATCAACCGGATTTCCTTTCGCGAGCCTGCATTTCCCATCCAGCTTTTCTTCTTTCGAGGCTTGACATCAGAATTTTTACATTGATAGAGCTTCTTGTCGTAATTTCGATTATCGCAGTTCTTGCTGCAATGCTTTTGCCGGCGCTGAATCAGGCACGAGCGAAAGGTCATGCGATTTTCTGTACTTCAAACCAGAAAACGATCGGGATAGCCGGAGCCATGTATTCCAATGACTTCGACAACTGGATTGTTCCGACGGCAATGCCGCCGTTCGGAGTCGATGGAAATTGGGATCGTGGAGGAATCTGGTATGGCAATCTGGCAGGCTTGAACGGAAAATCCTCTTATGGGGTAAACTACAAGCCCGGTAAACCGAATGCCAAAGGAAATACGTATGTCTGTCCTTCGGAACCTGTCCCGGTGGGCGATATGAGCATTGGAGCGTTCGGCTATACTCACTATACAGCGAATGTGGGACTTTCAGGCGTTCACTCCTATGAGAGACTATTTGTCAAGAGCTGATTTGCAGAAAAAATCGTTTTTTTGAAAAATGTAGACTTGGCGATCTAAAAAAATGCTTTTGTCTTGCTCCTATTCGAGGTCATATAAAGTCCTGCCAAGGACGCCCCATG
>CASEFP010000007.1 GCA_949287225.1 uncultured Lentisphaeria bacterium | reverse complement strand
TGCCTGTGAAATGCTTCACCACGAGTTTTCTCTTCCGGAGCTGATTCTGGCGTATGCGCGATGCGCGGCCGTCTGGAACAGCGGCGTATCGCTTCTCAGGGACGGACTGCGGCACTGCGATGACCGTATGGAACTGGGGAATGCCCTGATCTGCGGAATGTGCTGGCGCAGCACTGCGAACGCTTACCGGCTTATGCGCTGCGCCGGGACTGGAGTCCGGAGAAGATGCCGGAACTCATCCATATTGTGAACAGCGAACTGGATGTGCTCCGGGAGGTCCTTCCTTATGTGGAGAACGATCCCCGGCAGGGATTTCACGCGGAGGCGGGCTGCCGCCTCTTCGATCCGGAGAAAATCCGCAGGAAGATGGAGACGCTTCGGAATCGTTTCCGCCGCTGATGCTGTTTCCTGGCGCACGCGTTTTCTCAACTGCAGCCGGACGTTTATCCATACGGGCGAGGGCAGTTTGCCGGAATGGGATTCCTGACAAATCCTGCGGAGGGTTTCTGCTCTTCCTCTCCGCACTTCAGCGGGATTCCATGCCGGCGGATGCGAGAATCCGGTTCATTCGCGTGTATCCCGCAGGATTTTTTGCGACGTGGCCGGCTTCCGGAAAGAGTATGATATGCTTTTCCGTTTCTGGCGGCAGGTTGTTGAATACCGCATAAACGGAGGTCGGGACACAGGTGTTGTCAACGAGACCGGTCGTCATATAGACCGGCGCTTTGATATACCTTGCGAAGTTCACGCAGTCGTAATACCGGGAAGTCCTTACCGTGTCCGGATCCTCCGGAACGCCGTCTTTCAGAACGATAAGTCCGGGCCATCCGGGTCGGCGGCCGGCAAATTCTCCGCAGTGGTCGCTCATCGCCGGCACTGCGCACAGGCAGAGGGAAACGCGGGAATCCAGCGCTGCCGCGGCAATCGCCTGCGCTCCGCCCTGACTTGCACCGACCACGATCAAGTTCCTTCCGTCCCACTCCGGAAGGCTTTTCACATAATCCAGCGCACGCAACGCGCGCAGATACATATCCCGGAAATAGAAGGTTTCCCGGTTGTTTTTGTTTCTGTGGCGATAGTCGCGCAACGGGCCGCGGTTCAGCCTGTCGTAATATTCGCGGTCCTGTCCGTTGAGAATGCCGTGCGCGTTGACGTCCAGTGAGATGGCATTCTCTCTGAAAATTTTCTTGGCGGACTGCACGCCGGAGCCGTGATAGGAGACGACCGCGGGAAGAGTCCCCGGTTTTGCGCCGGCGGGAAGGGTCAGATAGCCGGACACTGGCGTGTTGTTCACACAGGCCACCTTGATATCGTAGCAATGGAATTTTTCTCCTTCTTTTCCTTCCGGCGGAACGGGATGTTTTTCCACGCGGAGCGGAATTGCGGCGAGCGCGCTTTTCTGATGCATCCAGAACTGCAGGAAATCTTCCGGTTCCGCACAGGCGCTACGGATTTTTTCCGGTGCGACCATGACACCGGCGCCCGCATGAAGCGGCCTGCCGTGCTCTTTGACCGGTTTGCCGGTCCGGTCCAGCAGAAGTGCTTTCACCTGGAGCCATCCGGGATGTTTCAGTCTGGTTTCCCATTCCAGAGGAGTGTTTCCTGTTGTCAGAATCCGGGGTTTTCCGAGTTTCCCGATGCCGGAGGAGACCGCAAGAGAAATTTTTTCTCCTGCTGCATCTTTTCCTTTCCGGTCCCGCAGAATGATCTGAAAACGGATTGTTTCGCCGATTTGCGCGGTGTTTCCCCCCACGGATGAAACGACGCGGAGTGAATACCGGACAGGATGAGCCCCGGCCGGAGGAGCGCAACGGCTGTCCGTCTCCGTTTTTTCTCCTGTTTTCAGGGAATCAATGGAAAATCCCGCTGCCGGAGCGGCGAGCAGGATGAGTGCCGGAAGGAGAGTGGCGGAATGGGAAAAAGAACTGTTTTTCATATTCATTGGCGAATCCTTTCAAAACGGCGTGTTTCCTGCTCTTACCAGAAAAAGGAGTCTGAAACGGAACGGATTTCTCCGGTCTGTGTATCCATTGACCGCAGCCAGCCGCTTTTTTCCGGCGTGGTTTCAAAGGGAAAGCGCCCGCCGTGAAAAGCGGTCAGGGAACCGAGGCGGACCGGCTCCTCTTTTTCCCAGTGGAAATGTCCGCCGCACCAGTAGATGTTCCGTTCGGATTCCTCCACGGCTTTCCGGAGGGGTTCCGGAATTTCGAGGAATATACCATCGCCCGCCGGTCGGGAACAGCTTCCGGGATAGGGGACATGGGTGGCGATCAGAATGCGCGGCGCACTGGAATTCCGGAGTGCGGCGATGAGAAAGTCCAGTTGCCTGTCCGTAAAAGTGTGGTCGCAGTTCTTTTCCGGATCCATGGTGATGATTGTCATTTCCGGAGACGGCGTGTGTACGGCATCCGGTTCCTGGCCGAGTGTCTCCCGGAAAAACGGCAGTTCCCGGTTGACCGCGCACTCTGCGAACGGAACAGCGAGCGAGTTCCTCCAGGCCAGATAATCGCGGTATCCGCTCCTGCCGCAGCCGATTTCCGGACGCAGGAACTCTTTGCGTGAGACCGTGTCGCCGAGATTCAGCACAAGGCCCGCGCCGGAGGTGTGGATCAGTTCCGCAAGTTTTTCCAGACGGCGTTTTTCAAAGGCTGCGCTGTTTCGCCTGTCGCCGAGATGCAGATCGCTGAGAATCAGTATTTTCATATGCAGGCCGGATCTCCGTAAAGACGTTTGTTGCTTGTGACGCACTCCTGCGGCATGAAATCGAATCTGGCGAGTTCAAACATCACCGCCGAACCGTCCGGCGAAAGATGGAAGCCGGAAAGAGAGCAGTTCCAGTTGTGGCGATCCCTGCCGGTGTATCCGGCCCGCCGGAACATGTTCCATTTCAGGGACTGGATGGTTGCGCCGTGCCCGATCAGCAGGATGTCTTCCGCTGGCGGATTCCGGATCAGTTCCGCGACATAGGCATCGACTCGCCTGCGGACCGTATCCAGTTCCTCCACGCCTCCGGGAGTGAGCCAGGGGAAAGTCAGCGCTGCATCGGGAGCGAGGTTTTCATAGTTGCGGCGCAGTTCTTCCAGTGTCATGCCGGGGCAGGGGGGGACCGGATAAAAACGCATTTCCTGCAAACGCGGTTCCGGATAGAAGACGTTTCCGCATACCGATGCGGCGATTGAGGCTGTTTCCGCGGTCCTGGCATAGGGCGAGGCGATAATTGTTCCGCGGAACCCGACGGATTGCAGATGACGGCCCAGAAACAACGCCTGTTTTCTCCCGAGCGCGGAGAGCGGAAAATCTCCCGGCGGCAGTTCATGGTTTGCGCCGGGCGGCATTCCGTCCAGCGCAGGCTGACCGTGGCGTGCGAATCGCAGGATCATGTTCTCACCCTCCAGTGATGCTCTTCGCGAAATCCGAGCGAGTCGAGCCATTGTGTCCGGGTTTTTGCCGCCGCGACTCCGGCAGCGGAATGCGCATCCGAACCGATGCTGAACCAAGCGCCGGAATCCCGGAGGCACATGAGAAAGTCGCAATAGACCGGATCTTCCGGATCACAGCGGTTGATCTCCAGAGCTTTCCCGGAATTCACCGCCAGCCCGATCAGTTCGTCCAGCCATCTGCGGGGGATCAGGTGAAATCCCCATTTGGGAACAATTCCCGCGCGCTCATAGCGGAATCCCTCCCCGAACGGATGTCCGATCACATTGATATTTTCATTGTGAAGCAGGGCGTTCCGGATTCTGCGGTATTCCGTTTCCATATAGGTGTTCACGTCGGGAACCCTGACGGGAGAAAGATGGACCGAGCCGATGACATAGTCAAGGAGCAGTTTTTCCCTGCCGTTTTTTCCGCAGGCGTCCGAACCGTCGTCGTTGAGGTCCGCCTCCACGCCGAGAAAGGCGGACCGCCTGTCAAAACCGGGGGAATGGAATTCCGCGGAGAGTTCCTCCAGACAATGAAACGGATGGTGTTTCGTCGTGTTGCAATGTTCCAGAATCCCGACATAACGGCTGCCAGCCGCCCGTGCCGCGGCAATCTGTTCCGCCGCGGTCGGTCCGATGGGCGCGTCCGGCGTTTTCAACCGATAGAAGGACGCGTGAATATGATAATCACTCTGTATCAGCATTCGGAAATGATCTCCTTTTTTCTCTGCTTGGGTTTCCATGGCTGCTCATTTTCCTGTTACAAGAAAGAAATCCATGCCGTTTTCCGCAAGTTTCAGAGCTAGTTCCCTGTTTTTTCCGAGCTTTCCCAGCGGAATTCGTTTCCCGGACGGTGCCAGGCGGAAAATTTCCGCTTCGGGCGGCAGATTCCAGGCGGACGCATCCGGAAGAATCAGGCTGTTCTCCTCCGTTCCGCTTCCCAGATGGACGACCGCGATTCCAATGGACGTGTCGCGGCAGGAGCGGAACACGCTGTTTTTCCATGCTGCGATTCTGACATTCCGCGGTTCCTTCAATACAATTTCCCCGGACTCCTTCCTGAACTTCAGTGCCCGGAGCATCTGCCCGAAACGCAGATAGTCCATTCCCGCATCCATTCTGTCTATGACTTCCCGCAGAAAGTTTCTCTCGCTTTCCTTCTCCGGCGGAGAGCCGAAAAAGCGTCCGGGAATGATGCCTTCCAGAAAATCAAGAAGAATGGCCTTGGCTTCCCGGTCCGTCCGGACAGCCTGAATACTGCGCCCGTGACTCAGAAAATAGTCGCCGTAGAGAACCCGTTCGAGGGGAATCATGCCGGAATAGGCGTGGGTCGCGTTCAGTTTGTAGTCCAGGATTCCGGGAAATCCTTCCGTGCAGGCTTCTCCGCCGATGTAACAGTCCGGATTCCATTTCCTGACCATTGTCCGGACGTCATTTCCCAGGATCATCTGGGAGACGAAATCAATATTTCCGCCCCCCGCGGCATGGCCATGGCGGATGTCGCAGCATTCGTAATTTCCCATGCTTTTGCCGAATGTGTCCATGTAAATGCCGGAAAATCCCATGTTCAGAAGATAAGCGCACATTTCCAGATACCGTTTTCTCCACAGGGGAACCCGGCGGCAGGCGATTGCGCGTTCCTGCAGATACAGCTGCGGTCGGCCGTGTTCGTCCAGTCTGCGCGTGCTTTCCAGTTCCCTGTTTTCCTCGGCGAACTGATTGTAGATTTCACTTTGCAGATAGACCGATGTCCGGATGCCTGCCTGATTCATTTCCCGCAGGGCCGGAAGCAGTCCGGGAAAGGGGGGGGCGCAATAGCCGTAATATTCCGAAACGGGATATTGCCGCCGGTCGCGCGGCTCTGTGAAACGGGAGTAATGATAGAGCGTTGCGGGAATTTTCCTTCCCGGCAGAAATGCCGTCCACGCTCTTGATGCTTTCAGCATGAGTTCCGGAGTCTGCCCGGAGCTCTCCCGAAGGTAGAAACGCAGGAAAACCGGGGCCCGTTTCAGATAGTCCGGAACATCGGAAGTATGCAGCGGACCGCGTCTTGCCCAGCTTCTGCCCAGCCACCAGCGGCGGTAAATCTGCGCCGCATCATACCAGTCACCGTCGAAAACTCCGGCAACGGAAGCAAAGGTCTCACCCACCTCATTTCCGGCTTTTGCGCGGTTTTCCGGAAAGCGCCGCAGCGTGTAGAGACACATTTCTGTGCCGGGGAGATACGTTTCATAAAAAAACTTTGCATGCCCCTTGTCGTCATCCGTGGCAAGGTAAATTCCCTTCTTCGCGGCGGCGTCATACAAGGCGGTCATCTGAAATCTTGCGGAAGACTGCGGATATCTCTGATTCTGCGTTGTTTCCGCATCCTCCAGCTTGCGCAGAACCCCGCGCCGGAACGGGAGAACCAGCAGATTCCCACGGGGCGTTCCGCGCGGGCGCAGTGCCAGTTTCGGGAAATCAAGTGTGTTCAGGCGAAGCGACTTGTCATGACTGCGGACATGGATGGAGAAGCGGGCGAATCCGTTTTCATCCGGACTTACCCGGATGTTCACAGTGAGTTCCGGAAGCGAGTAGATCAGAAGCATCCCTGTTCCGTCTTTCAGAAAGCGGGAACGGAATTTTCCCGCGAAGGGGCCTAGCCAGCGGATGTTTCCCTTCCCATCCACGGTTTCGAGTTCCCAGAACGGATAGGAAATATCCGCGTTGCCGAGCAGATTCGAACTCCCTTTCAAAGAGAGGAAGATCGGCAGTCCGGTCTCTTTTTCGAGTGCGAAACAGAATTCTCCCGTCCGCAGTCCGGCGATTTTCTCATTTTCAAAAGTTCCCTCCCGCATGGGAACTCTTTCGTTGTGCTTCCGCACGAATCCGTTGATTTTTTTCTGCAGATTCTTCCGTGCCTTTGCGGAGAGCTTCCGCTGCTCCAGGATCCGGAACTGTTCTGCACGTTTTTCCGCATTCCCTTGCGGCAGTGTGTCCGCTGCCATTGCTGTTCCCCATAAACAGCAGCATGCCGCTAGGATTCCTATCCGGCCCCAGCCATTCAAAATATTCTGCCTGTCTCCACGGTGTTCCATTCTGTCTTCCTCATTTCTGTCATAATTCAATAAATGGTAACCACTTCGCTATCCGGGCGCCAGAAACGGAAATTGTTTCCGGCGCCTTCGGTATTATGGCTTTTTACTGCCAGAGAGTCCGCCGACGGCGCTTCCACATGGCCGTCCGCGAATCCCGTGTTGACGCGTTTGCCGGGATGGCGACCTTCCACGGCATCCTAAACCGCCTTTTCTTTGAATTCTCCGATTTTCTGCCTGTTGCTGATGAAGCCCGGCACGTAACTGACCCCTTTGATGGCGGCATTGTTCAGGTTCGCATATTTCCAGATCATCCGGTGTGTGCCGCCGTCCATGACCGACATCAGCAGAGACGGATGTTTCACCGACGCGTTCTTGCGGGCTTTCGGCGACGGACCTGCCGCCGTCAGGCGGGTGTGGATATCCTGATTCCAGCCGTAATTCAGAGAAAGGGCGCCGTCTCCGGTTCTTTGCTTATCCGGTGATTTCAGTCCCGGACACAGGATTGCCGACCCGCTCTGGCGCTCCGTCAGTTTGTTTCCAAGATAAGGAGCCAGAAAATCAACATAATGCCATTGCCCTTCAACAAGAAATTTTCCCGACGGCGGAAGTGTCGTGCAGTTGTCCATCTGCGACGGGACAAAGAATTCCCGGTAATCCGTCTGATAGGCAAAATCGGCAACAAGCAGATTTTTCAGATTGGAGGAGCAGAAGGCCATATGGGCTCTCTCTCTGGCCTTGCTCAATGCAGGAAGGAGCAGTCCCGCCAGAATGGCGATGACTGCAACGACGATCAGAAGTTCAATCAATGTGAAAGTAAATCTTTTTCTGCGGCGGAATTTTCCTGTCATGGCTGTTCCTCCTTATCCTTTTTCATCATAAGAGTTCCGTTTGAATGATAATGAATAATTTCCGGGGAGAGTGTCTCTTTCCATTCCCCGGTCTGCTGGAGATGTTCCAGAAGCATATCCCCGCATTTTTCCATGTCAAACCGGGCTGTAGTGAACCGGAGATTCATGAAGCGGGACGAGACAGCGTCGCCCATGCCGAACAAATGGACAGTTTCGGCGTTTCTTTGTGCGTCATGCAAGGCGGCTGCCGCACCGAACACATGATAATCCGTTGGAAATGCCATTGCTTCAATGCCGGGATTTTCCGCGAGTTCTTTCCGCATCAGCGAATATCCCAGGTGAAAATAGTGGTCGGCACTGTTTCCTGTTACGAAACCGATGGTTGAGGAGCAGAGAGAGGTGTGCGGCAGATCCGTTTTGCGTTCCCGGAGAAATCGCGGGCGGAGCTGCTGCTCGAAATAACGGGGGGAGACTGCGATCCGGAAGTTCTTCCGTCCCTCCTGCTCCGCCAGAAGCATGTATTGCAGGTAGGCGCCTGCCTGGTCCGTCATGATGCCTCTGGGAATCGTGATATTGTTGAAGCCGATGCAGGCGCGGCCCGATTCCGCAAGGATTTCGTAGATTTCCTCACAGCAGGTTGGTGTGCCGATAAAGATGTAGGAGCGGCATCCGCGTTCATCCAGGTCGTGAATATTGCGCATCTGCGCCTCACGCTCGCCGTTCAGCACTGCGGTGTACAAAGCGAAATTCCGTTCGTCAAGGCCGGCGCAGAGCTGCATGTACAGACGGTTGATCTGATCGTCCTGCGTAATGCGCGGCTGCGAAAAAATGATCGAAACGATATTCGTATCCCGCCCCGTCATGATGCGGTATCCGATATTGGGACGGTAATCCCATTCCCGGGCGGTTTTCCGGACCAGCGAGATTTTTTCCTGAGAACAGTAGGTGCTCTTTCCATTCAGAATGCGGGAAACTGTCGTGGGGGCAAGGTCGCAATGCCGTGCGATATCTTTTAATGTGACCAGCTGTCTTTTCACCGTTTTTTCTCCACATACATTAGTGTATGTCATGGTAATATATTATAATGAATTCTTGAAGAAAGTCAAGGGGACGAGGAATTTTTCTGATGAAAAAACGGATGGGGAGGATCGAATGCGCCTCTCTCCCGGGGGGGACAATTTTATCATTTTGCGAGCAGTGAGACAGAGTTTGTCCTGAGTCTGACATGGCATAGCTGGATGAATCCATCTGGAGCCGCAGGAGTTTGCATGTATCATACCGCACCTCGGAGGATAGCTGCGGCAGGCTGACAAACTCTTTGGTTTTGATCTTTTCCTGTTTCAACGTCTGCCAGAAACGCTCCATCCTTGCATGATCCAAACAGCGTCCGCACCCGTCCGTGCTGATCGGAACTTTTCTGGATTCCAGCCGCAGGATACGGACAGGCTTCGCAGAAAGTCCTTCTTGATTTCAAGAGAGCTGATGTTTTTCATCAGAACAGTATGGATTGTTCTCTTTTTATTCTGCTTTGGACTGGAAAATTCCGGAAGTGCCTTCCATATGCTTCTTTTTCCACTGCGGAACCTGATCCGGATGAACCGGATATTTCCCGGCGGTTTCCGCCACGGTCACTTCTCTGTGCGACACTTCAATGACAGTTGCTTTTGAACCCGGAGTCATACGACTTTTTCCGGGAACCTCCTTCCGCTACAGATTAATTGAACGGGGGTTTTGCACCACAGCCTGTTTGTTCCGGATGCGCCAACTCTTGTTTGCAATCTGTAATCACTCAGAAACAAATGTGCGCAAAATTGCGGACACTACCAAGAAGCTTCCCCTCAGAGCTGCTCCATGATGGACTGCTTTTCGCGGTGGACGTAAATCGAATGGACGATTCCGAGATAGGCCAGCACGGCGACCAGAAACGTTCCGCCGTAACTTACCAGGGGCAGGGGCAGTCCCGTAACCGGCGTCAGGCGGATGCACATCCCGATGTTGATGACGGAATGGAAAAAGATCACGCTTGCGATTCCCACGCATAAATACCGCCCGAAATCGTCCGTTGCCAGCAGCGCCGTCCGGAAAATCGAAAAGAGAAGGAGCATGTACATCAGCACGACAAGCAGCGAGCCGAGGAATCCGGTCTCCTCGGCTATGACCGGAAAAATGAAGTCTGAATTGGAAACCGTCTGCGGCAGATATCCCATCGGATTCTGGGTGCTCTGCATGAACCCTTTCCCCGTAAGCCCGCCGCTTCCGATCGCGATCTCCGCCTGGATCTGATTCCAGCCGCGGTTCTGCGGATCGCGTTCCGGATCGAGAAAAACCATAATGCGGTCCTTCTGGTAGTCTTTGAGGGAAAAGTAGGCTGTGGGCAGTCCGATGAGCACAATGATGCCCAGAATGATGAGATAACGCCATTTCAGGCGCGCGGCAAACGCCATGAAGCCGACAATCGGAAAGAGGAGAATCGCGCTTCCGAGGTCGGGCTGCATCTTGATCAGGACAAACGGAAGTGCGGCAATGGCAAGGAGCGGAAGCATCCAGAAAACATGGTTGACATCCGCTCCCTTCATGGAGAGAAGCCACGCGCTGGCCAGAATCACCGCCATTTTTGCGATTTCCGCCGGCTGAAAATTG
Organism: uncultured Lentisphaeria bacterium; assembly: GCA_949287225.1. Classification (GTDB taxonomy): domain Bacteria; phylum Verrucomicrobiota; class Lentisphaeria; order Victivallales; family UBA1829; genus UBA11452. The sequence continues at coordinate 16,520 of CASEFP010000007.1, read as the reverse complement.
ACGGGACCGAACTCCAGCCAGCTCCGCGCTCCGAAATACTGTGTGCCGATGCCGGGGATCAGAACCAGCACGAGCAGAAGAATGCTCACGGGATACAGCACCACAGCTGCCGGGCCGAACCAGCGGTAATCCACGAAGGAGAGCACGAGCCAGAGCGTCAGCCCGATTCCCATATAGAAGAGATGGCGCTTCCAGAAAGTCGCCGCGGCGAAACCGCCGACCTGCTGCCCGCCTCCGTAGATGAAACATGCCCCGATCGTCAGCAGAATCAGCATGGGAATGAGCTGGAGAAAATCTATGTGATGAAAGAATTTGCCGAGAAACACACGGATCCGGTCCGGTTCGGTGTTTCCTTCCTGTTTCAGATCATAATTTTTCGGAACGGAATGTTTCACAGCATCGCCTCTGCGGAATGTCCATCAGAAAAAGAGACAAAAAAACGCGGAACCATCCATCGACGGTTCCGCGCGGGGAAAACGTTATTTCCGGAACGTCTGCTCGCGTTTCGGTCCGACGGAGATGATGCCGATTTTCGCGTCGAGCAGTTCCGCAATCCGGTTCAGATACTTTCTCGCGTTTTCGGGGAGCTCCTCCCAGGAACGGGCCGCGCTCGTGGACTGCTTCCAGCCGGGAAGCGTCTCATAGACGGGCTCAATCCGTTTCATGAGCTCGGTGTCCGCGGGGGTATGTTCCGTCAATTCGCCGTTGATCCGGTAGGCTGTGCAGATCTTGATCTCGTCCAGTTCATCCAGAACGTCCAGCTTTGTGACGGCGAGATAGTCCACGCCGTTGATCATACTGCTGTGACGGGAGCCGACGATGTCGAGCCAGCCGCAGCGGCGGGGGCGGCCGGTCGTCGCACCGAATTCACCGCCTTTCGTGCGGAGGTGTTCACCGAGCGCGTCATGCAGTTCCGTGGGGAAGGGGCCTTCTCCGACACGGGTCGTGTAGGCTTTGAGCACCCCCCAGACAGTGTCGATCGCCTTGGGCGGAATGCCCGCGCCGGGACAGGCCGCACCGCTGATCGTGTTGCTGCTCGTGACAAAGGGGTACGTGCCGTGGTCGATATCGAGGAACATTGCCTGCGCCCCTTCAAAAAGGATTTCGCGTCCGGCTTTGATCGCCGCGTTGACTTCCACGACGGAGTCGCGGATGTAGGGCTTGAGATACTCGCAGGCTTCCCAGACTTTGGCAAAGGCGGCGTCCGCGTCGATGGCGACGGCGCCGTGCGGCACATAAAGTTTATTGTAATTGGCGGCTTCCTCACGGAAATGCTTTTCAAAGCGCGCCTTGTCGAGAATCTCGCAGGCTCGGAGGCCCGTGCGTGCCATTTTCGCCATGTATGCGGGGCCGATTCCCTTTTTCGTCGTGCCGATCTTTTTGGAGGGATCGGCGGTGTTCTCGTTGAAAGCGTCGAGTTCCTTATGCCACGGCATGATGAGCTGGCAGCGGGCGGAGAGCTGGATGCCGGAGAGATCGACATTGCGGTCCGCAAGCGCGCGCATCTCCTCCATCAGTCCGACGGGATCGACCACGACGCCGTTTGCGATCACGCAGTCGGTTCCCTTGTAGAGAATTCCGGAAGGTATCAGATGAAGGACGAATTTCTCTTTACCGTTTTCCACGGTATGCCCGGCGTTGTTGCCGCCTTGAAAACGGACGACCATATCGACGGATTTTGCAAGAACGTCGATGATTTTTCCCTTGCCTTCATCGCCCCACTGTAATCCAACAAGAATGCTGACAGACATTTTTCAATTCCAGATTTTGCAGTTTTGTAAAGTTTAAAAACGAAACACAGTCACTATATAACAATCCATGTTTTTTTCAATCCCGGAAAGAAAGAAACGCGTTTTTTTTGCACTCCTTTCCGGCCGGAATATCTCAAGAAAAAAAGGAAAGATTACCAACTTGTAATCCAGACGCAATATTCCGGCAATGAAGATCGAGTATAATATAAATCAAAAAAATCAAGGAGATTGTGAGAATGAACGAGAATAAGGAAATGGAAAAGACTGGGCGCGAAAACGCATGGATGAAATTTCTGACATTGGCGGCAATGTTCGTCGGGACCAGCACATCCTCGACGGGAATGGGAGCGGCGGACTGGATCGGCATGGTGAACAGCCAGTCTCAGTTCAATTCCCTCGGGGGGAGGTTCTGATTACGATGAAGAGGGAGAACCAGATCCAGTCCGGCGCGTGGCTGAAATATCTGACGCTTGCCACGCTGATTATCGGAACCTTTGCCGCTGTTGTCGGTATGAATACCGATGAACTGATCGCTGTACTGAACAATCAATGGGTGCCGAGCGGATTTCTCGGATTCCTTCTTCTGTTCGGAACACTTTACAATCTGATCACCGTCATTCTCGGTACAATCTTTTACCGCGAAAAACCGATGCTTTCCGATGAGGAGCTTCCGACGTGCACCGTGATCGTTCCCGCCTACAATGAAGGCGAAGCAGTCACGATTGCGCTCAACAGTATTCTTGCCAGCGATTATCCGAAGGAGAAACTCGAGATTATTGCGATTGATGACGGCAGCAAGGATGATACATGGAGCTGGATTGCCCGCAGTGCGGCCGCCTCCAACGGACGGATTCGCGGTGTGAAGCTGGAGCAGAACCGCGGGAAACGCCATGCGATTCAGTATGGCACGAAACTTTCGAAGATGGATGTGATCATCACGGTGGACAGCGATTCCGTTGTGGAACCCGATTCGATCCGCCGCCTGACCAGCCCGTTTGCCGATCCGACGGTCGGCGCGGTTGCCGGTTCCGTCAAGGTTTCCAATCTTTCCGACGGCGTGCTGCCGCGGATGATGGATGCTCATTATGCGTTCAGCTGCTGTGTGCTCCGCGCTGCGAACAGTGTGCTTCGCACGGTGGTCTGCACCCCCGGCGCGCTGAGCGCCTACCGCCGCAGCGCCTTGATGAACTTCCTCGACGAGTGGGCGAATCAGACCTTCTGCGGCCGTCCCGCCGGAATCGGGGAAGACCGTGCGCTGACCACCTTCATGCTCCGTGACCGCTGGCATGTCCTCTATCAGCGCGGCGCGGTTGTCCACACGGAAATGCCTTCAAAATATCAGGCGACCTACCGGATGATGCTTCGCTGGGAGCGCGGGAATATCCGTGAAATGCTCTCCACCTACGCCTTTGCCTTCCGCAGTTTCGACTGGTTCCATCTGGCAATTCAGCTGAATCTGATTTTCCAGACCTACATTTTCATTCAGTCCCTGCTCTTTGTGCCGTTTGTCGCGGCTGCGATGGTGGCGGCTCCGGTTTTCTGGTTCCAGAGCACGTTCCTTCTGACGATTCTCTGGACGGCGCTTCCTGCACTCTGCTATTTCCTCATGAGCGGCGGTACCGGCTGGATCTGGACGTTCACCTACACCTTTTTCCGGACGTTCTTCCTCTTCTGGATTTCGCCTTACAGCCTGTTCACGGTGCGCAATTCCGGCTGGCTGACCCGCGGGAAAGCAGAGGAAGATAAGAAAAATGCGGCGTCAGAAGTTCATCCTGTTGCGCTGTTTGCCGAGGAAGTGGTTCCGCAGCAGGCTCCTGCTGTGCATGTTTACTTCAAATAGGAAGATTGCGTAAAATTTTGTTTCCTTGGTTTTTTACTGGCCGGAACCTGTTGCGGTTTCGGCTTTTTTATGCAAAAATCGGGTTTATTCTCTGAAGATTGTGAATGAGATGTCGGCGGTTTCTGTTTTTCCGCCCGCGTTCCAATCCCGGCCGTCGTCATCGGAGCCATCTCTGCCCACACTGTAGACACGGATCCCCGAAACTGTCCGGTCATGGACCGCCGTATCGAATGCGCCGTCCCTCGGAATGATCTCCCGGATACGCTGGAGCATCGCGCCCTTCCGGAAGCGGAGTTCCTTTCCGGAAAAGGGATCGCGCGGAACTTTTTCCAGAAATTCCGGGACAAGATCGGCAGGCGTTTCCGCATCGCGGGCGTATTTGCGGAAATAACGTTCCAATGCAAGAAGCGTGTGCAGACAGCGGATTTGCGCCAGGTTCGCGGACATTCCCGTGAAGTGCACATCCATGATGGTGTTTGTCAGGAAGAATGTAAGAGAGTTGATGTTTTTCTTCGTTCCGATTTCCTTGAGTTCCGTGTGGATCTCGTAAATTTCGCGTCCGATGAGGTGCTCTTTGAGGTAGGTCATTTCCGCAAGAAGCTGGTTTCTGAAATAATTCCGCAGAAAGAACGGTTTCTCCGGAACGGAGGCAAGCAGTTCCAGAAAGGTTTCCGCGGAGATCGCCTCCCATTTCTGCGGCGTTGCTTTTTCCGAAGCTCTGAGACAGGAATCATATTCCGCCAGTTCCTCCTCGCTTGCGAGCGGCAGACGGCGGCAGATCATCTGACGGACGACATGTGTTCCGGAATACGCTCCCGCCTCCTCCTTCCATTGCGCGATCCGCATAAGATCGCGGAAGGTCTCGCGCCATCCCCGTGTTCCGGCAAAAAATCCGGTGATGACGTATTCTTCCATGTCATGAAATTTTTTACACTCCGCACGGGAGAGTTTTTCCGTTCCCGCCTTTTCGCGGAAAGAGGTGTCTTTCAGCATGTTTTCCATGATGGTTGCGTCCTTCCTGTGTTCATGCAGACGCTTTTTCAGGTGGGCAAGGTATTCTTCCGGGAAAGCGTCCGCGCGGAAAAGGTTCGGGAGCGCACCGTGCTTTTCTTCCGGAAGCGCGGTCATGCGCCTAAGTGCTCTTCTGGAAAAGGTCCGTTCTCTGCCGGAAAGTGCCGCCGGATCGAGCGGAACGCCGAATGCCGTCAGTTTTTCACGGTAATGCTGGAATTTCCATTGCTGGACGAGAAGGAAGGGGGCGCAGATGGTGACAAAAAAGAGTGCCAGATACAGAATGAGATGCAGAATGCCGGAAAGCGCCTCTTTGCGGGACGGGATGAGTTTGTATTTCCGGAGCGTTGCGGACGGCAGTGGAAGATCCGCTGTTTTTCTTAAGGTGAAAAACGGTTCTTTCGGCGGGGGAGGGAGGCCGGACGCTTTGAGTATGTTCCGGAGACGGTTTGCCTTCTCCCGGGAGACGGTCCATGTGAGCAGGAGGAAAAAGACCATGGAAGCCACGGCTGCTGCCAGAATCGCCGGTGACTGCGAGCGCGGCAGCAGTGCCAGTGCAAATGTGAGTGCGGCATATGCGATCCAGAAGAGCGGATTCCAGAGCTTCCGCGCAAGACTGTTCCGTGGAAGAAACTTTCCGTAGAGAAAAGGCCCGCATGCCAGATTGAGATAGGGAAGCAGCAGATAAAGATCCCGTATGGCGGAACGTGTTTTTTCAACTTGATAAACGGGACTCGGCTCTGGAGTGAACGTCGGAATCAAGGCGCTCAGGAGAAGAAAGCTGAAGGTCGAAATGAAATAATACACGAGTTCCGTGCGGAAGAATACGGCAGGTCCGCCTAGCATGAGAAAGAGAAGGAGCGTGGTGAAGGCTTCGGCATGGCTGCCTTGAAGGCGTGCATAGAGTTTCCTGCTGTAAAAAGGAAGAAGCCCGGAGAGTTCCGCATCCTGTTCCAGAGAATGCGCCGTTGTTTCCGCCGCGCGGCGGATCTGCGTGTGAATGGGAACGGTTCCCGTGACGAGTTCCGCAAAAAGTTCCCTGACCGTGACGGCGCGCTCGTCCGCTCCTTCCCGGATGTAAAAGAGTTCGTTCCTGCTTTCGGAGTCTGTTTCTTCCATGGAGGAATTCCCTTTTCCGGAAGAGGTCTTTTCAGTTGTCCGCGAGAGCCGCAAGAAGTTCGTCCGCGGAGACGGTCGCCGTGCCGAGTTTTCCCACGACGATGCCTGCCGCGTAGTTCGCAATCTCCGCGGAGGCCACCGGATCATCCTCCACGGCGAGCGTGAGCGTGCAGGCGGCGATGACGGTATCTCCCGCGCCGGAAACGTCGAAGACCTCTTTGGCGCGGGTCGGAATGATTGTGCAGCGCGCATCGTCCGTGAAGAGCGCCATTCCCTGTTCCGCGAGCGAGATCAGCAGATACCTGACCTGCCACTCTTTCCGGATCAATGCTGCGACGCGCGAAAGCTCCTCCATGCGTTCCTCGTCGGAGGCGGTCTGCGCGGGACTGAGCGAGGCGAGCGCATAGGCTTCCGCCCGGTTCGGCTTCATGATCGTAAGTCCGTGCAGGCGCATCGGGTTTTTCGGATTCGGGTCCAGCGTGACCATGACGTCCGCACGGTTGGCGGCGTCGATCAGCGCCTGCGCGAACGGTTCGGAAAAGAGTCCCTTTGCGTAGTCCTCCAGCACAAGCGCGTCGATTTTGCGCTGTTCCAGAAGGGGAACGACCGCATCCAGAATCTCCTTGCGGATGGAGTCCGCGACAGGGACGAGCAATTCATCGTCGAGGCGGAGCAGCTGCTGTGCGCCCGCCATCACGCGCTGTTTGAGCGTGGTCGGGCGTGCGGGATCGGCGACGAGTCCTGAGTGTTCAATGCCGTATTCCTCCAGCTGTTGGCGGAGTTTTTCTCCGTTCAGGTCGCGCCCCGTGACGCCGAACGCCGTGACGGACCCGCCTAGGGTGACGAGATTGCGCATGACGTTCGCCGCCCCGCCGAGACAGTAGGTATGGCGGGTGATCTGCACGACCGGCACAGGCGCCTCCGGTGAAATCCGGCTGACCTTGCCCCAGGTATAGGCGTCCAGCATCAGGTCGCCGACGACGGCAACGCGTCTGCCTTTGAATTTTCTGACAAGCTGCGCCAGTTTTTCCGGATTCGCGCTGTTCATGAAGAGGTATCCTTTTGTTCCGTGTTCCGCCGGTTTTCTCCGACACATCGCGTACAATAGCGGTTTTTCATGGAAAAGCAAGCCGCGCTCCTTGAAAAATGGCTGTTCCCGTAATATTGTCCCGACAAACGGATTTGATACACAAGGAGGATGGCATGGAAGGAAAAGTTTTGCACGGGGAAAAGCGTCCCGACCATAAGACCGCGTTTCTGGATTTCACGAAGGAGGATCCGTGGCGCGTCTTCCGCATCATGGCGGAGTTCGTCGAATCATTTGAAACGATGTCCAAGCAGGGGCCCCTGATCCCGATCTTCGGTTCGGCGCGCTTGAAACCGGACACGAAGTATTACAGGAGCGCCGAGGAGCTTGCCGGAATGCTGGTGAAGCGCGGCTACGGGATCCTTTCCGGCGGCGGCCCCGGGATCATGGAGGCGGCGAGCAAGGGCGCATACGAGAACGGAGGAATCTCCGTCGGGCTCAATATTGAACTCCCGATGGAACAGCATCCGAATCAATATCAGAATGTGGCGCTGGACTTCCGTTACTTCTTCATCCGGAAAGTCTGCTTCATGAAATATGCGGTTGCTGTCGTGGCGTATCCCGGCGGCTTCGGCACGCTCGACGAGTTCAGCGAGGCGCTGACGCTGATGCAGACCAACAAGGTGAACCGTGTTCCCCTTGTGCTGGTCGGGCGCGATTTCTGGCAGCCGATGATCGACTGGTTCCGGAACGTGATGCTGGTCGACGGCACGATCCACGCTGCGGACCTGGAGCTCTTTAAACTTGTCGATACCGCGCAGGAGGCATACGACTTCATCATCGAGCTGCACCGCCACGGAATGACCGACACCATTAAAATAGACTGATCATTCCGTTTTTTTTACGGAAAGCTTTTCCGCTTCGCCTGATTGCCGGTTTGCGGAGAGGTATCCTGTCAGGATCAAAACAGCGTGGAGAAAAACTCATCCGGAGTGTTTTCCCCGTGCATTGCAGAGGAGATATTTTTCTTATGACAAAGACATTCGTTTCCGATATGGAGAAGATGAGTTACGCAATGGGAATCAATGTCGGGGAATATGTGCTCAAATCCCCGCTTCCGATCAAACCCGAACTGGTGCTGGAAGGCCTCCGGGACTGTCTGGACGGCAGGCCGGGACTGCCTCCGGAGGAATACGCAAAGGCAATGCATGAGCTCCAGACGCAGATGCAGCAGGCGACGCAGGACCGCATGAAGAAAGTCTCCGAAGGCAACGCCCGGGCCGGGAAGGAGTTTCTGGATGCCAATGCGAAGAAGGACGGCGTTCATGTCTCGGCAAGCGGTCTCCAGTATCAGGTGCTTTCCGAGGGGACCGGCGCGAAACCGGCGCGCTCCGGCAAGGTCCGCGTGCACTACACCGGCAAGCTTCTGGACGGCAAGGTGTTCGACAGTTCCGTCGAACGCGGGGAGCCTGCGGAATTCCTGCTGACCCAGGTGATCCCCGGCTGGACCGAGGCGCTCCAGCTGATGCGCGAAGGCGCGAAATACCGCCTGTTCATTCCCGCGGAGCTTGCCTACGGCGAGCGGGGCGCGGGTGCGGCGATCCCGCCCGGAGCGACGCTGATCTTCGATGTCGAGCTCCTCAAAGTGCTTGGATGACATCGTCTCCGGAAACGGCTTTTTATGAATAAAAAGAACTCTCTTTCCGGCTTTCCGGGGGATTCTTCATAAAAAACAGCGAAAAAAAATTCCTTCTGCCGTTGCACACCGCATGCTTTCCGTGTAATTTCCAGGAACCTGAAATGTTATGCAACGGCAAAGGATTTCCTATCATGAATCAGAGTTCGGCTTTTCTGTATTACAAGGAACCGGCGGCTTACTGGGAGGGCGCCCTCCCGCTCGGCAACGGCAGAATCGGCGCAATGGTTTACGGCGGAACAGCGGAGGAGACCATTGCGCTCAATGAAGATACTCTCTGGTCGGGGCTTCCCGAACACGCTTACAGCCCGAAGGTGTTTGAGAACCTTCCCCGCGCCCGCGCTCTGATCCGGGAACACCGCTTTGCCGAGGCGGATTCCTTCATCAGTTCCGAGATGCTTGATCACGATTCCCAGAGCTATCTTCCCGCCGGAACACTGCATCTTCATTTCCATCTTGAGGGGGAGGTTTCCGAATATGTCCGTTCGCTTGATCTGGAAAACGCGCTTGCCGTTACCTCCTTCAAGGCCGGAGGAACGCTGTTCAGGCGCGAAATGTTCGCCTCGTATCCCGATCAGCTTCTCGTGATCCGGATAGGTTCCGATCATCCGGGCGCCGTCTCTTTCAATGCAACCTTTTCCTCTGAAATTCACGGAACTTCCGCCGGGGCAGGGGACAGCATCTTTTTCAACGGGGAGTGCCCCGTATTCGACCGCCGCAACCGGATCGTCTGGCGGAATGCAGAGGGACGCCCCGGCATCCGTTACCAGATGCGTCTGCAAGCCATCCCGGAAGGCGGGACCGCAACCGCTTCAGAAGACGGCACGCTTTGCGTATCCTCCGCCGACAGCGTAATCCTTCTTCTTGCGATCCGCAGCGACTTCATCGACTGGAAAACCATTCCGGGAAGCGCCGGACCCGCCCCGGAGGAGAAGTGTCTCCATGACTTCTCTTCCGTCGCCGGAGAATCCTTTGATTCACTCTTTGCGCGGCATTCGGAAGACTGCCGCAGTCTGTTCAACCGTTCTCTCCTGCAGTTTCCCGAAACGGAGGCGGATCGTCTTCCGACGGATCAGCGCCTGATGGAATGCGGGAAATCCGGAACCGTGCCTCCGAACATGGCGGCTCTGCTCTACCATTTCGGGCGTTACCTGATGATCGCCTCCTCGCGTCCCGGCACGCAGGCGACCAATCTGCAGGGAATCTGGAATCCATTGCTCATGCCGCCGTGGGGATGCAACTATACGACGAACATCAATACGGAAATGAACTACTGGCCGGCGGAGGCTGCGAATCTTGCGGAATGCGCGGAGCCCCTGTTCCGGATGATCCGGGAATATGCCGAGCAGGGGAGGGAGGCTGCCGCGGAACTCTATCACTGCGGCGGCTGGTGCCTGCACCACAACGCGGACATCTGGCGTTTCGCCTCGCTCGCCACGGGAAAGGCGCAGTGGGGATTCTGGCCGGTCTGCGGGGCATGGCTCTGCCGCCATCTGTTCGAGCACTATCTTTATTCAGGCGACGAGGCGTTTCTGCGCGAATCCTATCCGGTTCTGCGCGGCTCCGCGGAGTTTCTTCTTGACTTTCTCCAGGAGGAGCCCGACGGCACGCTTCAGACGATCCCGTCCACGTCGCCGGAGAACAGTTTCATCGACCCGGAGACGGGTAAGGCGGTCTCGGTTGCTGCGGGTTCGATCATGGATATGACGCTTGCGGCGGAAAACTTTCAGGAGGTGCTGTTCTGCATTGACCGTCTCGGACTGGAAGATCCGATCGCGCCGCGCCTGAGCGACGCCCTGAAGCGCTTGAAGAAACCGATGATCGGAACCGAAGGCCAGCTTCTGGAATTCGGGGCGGATTTCGAAGAGGAGGATATTCACCACCGTCATGTTTCGCATCTCTACGGCGTCTATCCCGGCGCGGAATTCACCACGGAGAAGAACCGGGAATATTACGACGCGGCGAGAGTCTCACTGGAGCGCCGGGGCGATCTGAGCACCGGCTGGGCGATGGGCTGGCGTGTCGCGTTATGGGCGCGTTTTCTCGACGGCGACCGGGCGTGCGGGGTGATCCGGAATCTTCTGCATCTAGTCGATCCCGCGGCGGGGGGTTATCCGGCTCCGGGCGGAGTCTACCTCAATCTTTTTGACGCGCATCCGCCGTTCCAGATCGACGGCAATTTCGGCGTGGCGGCGGCCATCGCGGAGATGCTCCTGCAAAGCCATATGACCACGGAGGACGGAACCTTTGTTCTTCAGATCCTGCCCGCTCTTCCAGCTGCATGGACGGAAGGACGCGTCTCCGGACTTCGTGCCAGGGGCGGGATCACGGCGGACATCCGCTGGGAGCCCGGCAGTGTGGAAGTTGTGCTTTCCGCTTCCCGGGATGCAGCGTTTCAGCTTGAATGGCATGGCGTCCGCCAGTCGTGTCAGCTTCATGCCGGAGAAAAGGGGCGCTTCCTCTTCTGTTAGACTCTTTTTTCATTCAAAAAAATTAGGTTAATAGTGCGATGCTCTGCATCGCCAGAAATTGCTTCGTGCTCTCCTCTCAGTCCTGCCGCGGTCCAGCTGCGCAAGCTGGTCGCCGCAGGCGAAATCCCCGATACCGCGCATGCTTGCATCGCGGTAATTTATTCTGGAAGCCGGGAGCATGCGGAAAACGGAATCCTCTCATGCTTGTCCCTGCATTTTTGCCGGGGCGGAAAAAGAGTCTTGAAAATCGCGGTTTGTGCCGGAAACCATCGGCGGCACCTGCAGGATGAGCGGAACTTATGAATAATGAAACTCACATTTGACCAGATATTCAAACGGGCCGCGATCCGGCTTTGCGAGTGATTTCAGCCACATGCGGCTCATCTCCCGGAAAACGGAGTAAGTCTGATTCATCATTCCCACTCCGGGAATGTCTTTCAGTTCGGGGAAGTAGTCGAACGTCAGAAGCTTGTAATCCTTCCCTTGGATCAGACCGTAATTGCGCGCACACATGATCAATGGAAAAACCAGTTCCCTGTTCTGGATGAAGATTCCCCTGACCGGATTCATTCTCTGAAAAAAACTCATTCCGATGTTTTTCATATCCGATTGAAAATTGAGAAATTTTTCATTGCGGCAGAAATCGGAAGAAAGGCGGAGTCCCAGTTCAATCGCGGCAAGATAGGTCGCATGGATCCGCTCATGCTGATAAGGGCGCCGTGTCGATGCCTGAAAGCCAAGGAAGGCTATGGCTCCGTCCGAGACTTCCCGTAGCCACGAAAGACTTTCACGAATACTGCCGAACTGATCGGTTCTGATGTTGTCGAAACCGTCATAATCCCGGTTCAGGAGCAGGATGGGAATCTTCCGCGCTTTCAGAAAATTCAGCAGTTCGAGATCCTCATAGCGCGGCAGCATCCAGATGAGCGCACTTTCCGGGCGGCATAATTCCGAAGCCATGATTCCCGCTTTTTCCGGAGGAATCCAGCGGACGGGAATCCCGAAATAATCCTGATCCGCCACAAAGGAACAGAATACATCGGAAAGAGAACGATGGCAGTCGTGCTGGGAAATTACATGCAGTCTTTTGATCCCGCTTCCGGGATGCACGGCCTTTCGGACGACAGTCCGGCGGCCCCGGCCGCTTTCCAGATGCCCGGCGGCGCTCAGGGCTGCGATGGCCCGTTCCACAATGGTCCGGGAACAATGAAACATCTGCGTCATCTGATGGCGTGTCGGAATCGGCAGCCCCGGCGGATATTCGCCCCGCTCAATGGCATTCAGCAGATAGGTTTCGATCTGAGAGGTTTTGCTTTGCATAAAAAACTCTTTTTTTTATGGGGTTAAAATAATACAATAATACATAAATTCAATAAAATATCTTCAATTTTTATGTAAAAACCATATTTATAATAAAACAATGATACAATTTATAGGAAAAACAGAGCTTGAAAAAATCCGTTTTGGAAATTATGGTAAGGATATGGTTGGATTTTCTGATTACCCCCGAAAAGTCAAGGAGTAAAAATGTCTGGAATGCGATCAGGATTTGTGGTGCTGCTGGCAGCTGTATTCGGATTTCCGCTGTGCGGGGAAAACGTCTGGCGCATCTGGCCTCGGATGGAACAGCATATCCGTGTTGTCAGCCGGAACGGTTCCACACAATTCCGAGTTCGGGATTTTCATGGGGAAGCAGGCTGTTACACCTATTTTTCACTTTCCGGGCAGGAGCGGAAAGTCCTCTCCTTCCGTTATTGGAATGCAGAACTGGCGCAGGGAAAACGCTTCAGTCAGCAGCTGAAACTGATGTTCAAGACGGGAGATGCCTCCTATGGATCATGCGGTATTACCGCGCTGGACCTTCCTGTGCGCCATGAAGAGACTCTGTTCCGGCATGAATTCCAGGCGCCGAAGGGGGCGGACGGTTTCCGTCTGCTGTTGTCCTGGAAGGATGGCACCGGAACACTCCATATCCGCGGCGTTACGCTTTGTGATCTGCCTGACACCGTTTCCGTTCCCTATCTTTCCCGTGTTCCGTCTCTGGACGGCAGATTGGATGCTTCCTGGTCCGGAGTCGGGAAACTGGGAAATTTCTCCATTGTCGGCAGTGATGCCGCCTCCCGGCTTGAAACCACTCTGCAGCTGGCTTACGACAGACAGTATCTGTATGCGGCTTTCCGCTGCCGTGAACCGGAAATGAATCGCCTCAAACGGGATATGACGCAATTTGATTCCGCAGTCTGGAGCGATGATTCCGTTGAGTTGATGGTTGCAGCACCCAACCGGGAGGCGCGGCAGTACATTCTTAATGTCAACGGTGCTTGCTGGGACGGTCGGCTCTTCGTCCGGGGTCCCGGTGATCCCTGGCGTGCGGATGGATCGTGGAATGGAAAATGGAAGGGGAGCGTATCTCTCGGGAAAGAGGGATACTCAGCTGTATTTGCCATTCCGTTTTCTGATTTCGGAGCTGCTCCTGCCGGGCAATGGCGGATCAATGCGGTTCGCCACGCACGGGCGTCTTTGCGGGAAAGCAGCCATCTGAACCATTTCGAAGGCCCCTTCAACAATGTGGAGAAGTTTGCATTCCTCGAGCTGGACCCTCCCCGTGACATGAAGTTGAAACGTTATGTGGAATCCATCTCCTCCGAACCGCTGAAAATTTCCCGGCGTCCGCTTCGGAGTGAAAAAATTGTCTACCGCGAAAAGGGACATCCCAGAGTCATGGGGATGGCGGGAACGGTGACGGAGCAGCTCTATTCTCCCGCTTTTCTGCGCAGACATGCCGCGGACTGGACGAAAATACGCGATCAGGCATTCCGGGAAATCGCCGCTTCGGGCATTGAGGCCCCCGCCGTTTTCCCCTGGGTTGCCGCCAGGTTCGGAAGCCGTCGTGCCGCGGAGAAATACGCGGAAAGTTCCCGGACCGGTTTTCTGCTGGCAATGTATAATACTTCACACAGCGCCGCAGCACTGGCGCGCGGCGCGAAGTTCGGCAATCCTGCGCTCAAGGATGCCGTGAGCGCAATTGATCCCGTGCTGCGGACCGTCATTGCAGAGTGGCTGAACGGCTATCTCGCCGGAGAGACATGGGTGAAACCTCTGACGATCATGGTAAGGGGATTTGATGAACCGTCCAACAATCTGGAAGAGATATTCAGTTTTGTCCGGAATCCGCGGAAGCAGGAGGCACTGAAGGAGCTGGACGCGTATATCCGCGGAAAGTATGGATTCAGGCGTTACGGATTGTATGACGCCTTTGCCGACAACAGTGATTCGGAGGCTCCGTTCCGGCGGATTGCCTTCCTGCGTTACTGGAATGACAGACTGGAGGAGGCTAACGCTTTCTATCGGCGCGAAGTGAAAAAACATTTTCCGGATGTGCCGTTTACTCCGGTGGTCGTCAATACCGTTTCCAATTACCGCGGGATTGTTGATTTTGCCCGTCTGGCGGGGTATGCCGACTGGATCGGCGTGGATCCGTATCCGACTTCGACGCTGGCGACGCTGGGACGCTCCCGCGCGTTGTATCATACGGGATTTTCCGTCAAAATGGCAAGGGATCTTTCCGGAGGGAAAACCGTCTATTCCTTTCTTCAGGCGTTCCGCTATCACGGACGCGCTCCGTCGGGAAAGGATCTGGACGAATGGGCCGCCCAGGCATTGAAAAACGGCGCGGAGGTTCTGAATTTCTATTCGGATGCCAATCTGGAAAACTGTCCGGAAGTTTTCCGTGCCGCGCTCGAAACGGCACGGAAAGTGAAATCCGAACGGTTATTGCGCCTTCCTGCCGCACCCGCGCTTGGCGTGCTCTATTCAGACTTCGACTTCTGGGGGCGCGCCGATGATGCCGCTCACCGCTATTATGCGCTTTATGCGATTCTGGGAGAGTCCCTCGGGATCTCTTTTGAATATGTATCCGCCTTGTCGGTCGCATCCGGACGGAAAGATTTGAAGCCTTATCGTCTGCTCATCATACCCGGATTGCGTTTTGCCGAGCCGGGAATTGCGGAGAAGCTGATCCGTTACGTGGAAGATGGCGGTGCTCTGATGGTCTTTGATCCCGAGGCGTTGTCATTTGCCCCGGACGGATCGGAAACTCCGGAGATTCGCCGTCACCTTTTTGGACTCCGAAAGCCGCTGCGCCCGGTATCCGCCTCGGAATTGAATCCGGGGCCGGCAAGCGGAATCGGGCCGGAGAACAGATTCCCGCTCGCCCCGGTAAAAAATATGAGGGACGCGGGAGTCGTTCATGCCTTTTCCATTCCTCTGCCGGAAAATGCGGAACTCCTTGCCCGTTATCCGGACGGGAGCTGTGCGGGATTCCTTCGGAAGTGTGGAAAAGGTTCTGTGTATTTCTGGGCTGCACAACCGTTCGGGAATTCTGATTTTGCCGTCCGGAATACCGGATGGAATATCTTTTTTGCCGTATTGGCGCGGAAATGGAATCTTCCGCAGAAACAGGAATACTGGAATTACCAGCTCCCGGATACAGGGAGGAATCATTGAGCGAATGGCATTTTCCCGTTGTATTTCACAATAATATGTTTTAAGAAAAGGAAGGGAATGATGAAAAAAGATTATTTCGGATCAGGTCGTTGCCCCGCAGGACTTGAATCACGGGGTTCACAGGTGTTTTTCACCCTTGTGGAGCTCCTTGTTGTAATTGCGATCATCGCTATCCTGGCCAGTCTCCTGCTGCCGGCGCTGGGCAAGGCCCGGGAAAAAGGCCGTTCCGCCTCCTGTGCCGGGAATCTGAAACAGATGGGAACGGCGTATCAGATGTATCTGGATGATAACGGCCAGCCGCCGCATTCCGAGTATCTGAAAGATCATACCGGGCGCTGGATGTACTGGCACTATCTGATTTCATCTTATCTGGGCATTCGCGCGGGACGTTCTTCCGCCGAGTACAACAAGTGGAATATGCAGAGTCGTTTTCTGGGGACTGCTTTTATGTGTCCGTCGCTTCCCGACGGCCTTCCCCCCGCGGGAGACGGCACATACTGTCCCAGCTATAAATACTCCATGAACCGCTATTCGAAAAGGGAACACCGCCTTTGTGACAGCGAGACCTGGTACAAGAACACTTCCTCGAATATGATTTTTGCCGACGGAGATGATGATTCCAGATATGACGCTTTGTACTGGAGACGCCTTACCAGGCATTATGGGGACAAGGCTTACGGGCAGGCGGAAGGGATTCATCTGGGTTCCGTCAACATCACCTGTCTGGATGGTCATGTCGAAAGTGTCAGGTGTGTGACCGTATCAATTTACGGACAGATCCGCACCGGCATTTCATCAACATACACTCCTATATTTGACAAATACTGGAAATAATCGTATCCGTTCTGGAATGGATACGGCTTTCCGGAGGACATGCCGCGCCGTGGAATTTGAAAATGAATCCTCCGGACACGACGATGTCCGGAGGAGAAAGATTCCAGGTGCCGTGAATATCCGCTTGATTCAAAAAAATCAGTTTCATACAGCGATGCTCTGCATCGCAAAAATGCTTCGTGCAGGACTCTCAGTCCTGCCGCGGTCCAGCTGCGTAAGCTGGTCGCCGCAGGCGAAATCCCCGATACCGCGTATGCTTGCATCG
>CASEFP010000006.1 GCA_949287225.1 uncultured Lentisphaeria bacterium | reverse complement strand
TTGCTGGGTCAGGCTTTCGCCCATTGCCCAAAATTCTCGACTGCAGCCTCCCGTAGGAGTCTGGGTAGTTCTCAGTCCCAGTGTGGCTGGTCGTCCTCTCAGACCAGCTACCCATCATTGCCTTGGTGGGCCGTTACCTCACCAACTAGCTAATGGGACGCGAGCTCCTCCTCAAGCGACTTGCGCCTTTAATTATATCACCATGCAGCAATATAATCACATTCGGTATTAATTCCCGTTTCCAGGAGCTATTCCCAACTTGAGGGCAGATCACTCACGCGTTCCTCACCCTTGCGCCACTCCGGTATTGCTACCGGCGTTCGACTTGCATGCCTAATCCATGCCGCCAGCGTTCGTTCTGAGCCAGGATCAAACTCTCCAAACAAAAATCTTAATCCGCATCGCTGCGGATCTTTTCTCGTTCTTCAAATTTGAAGCTTGCGGATCTTGCAATCCGACTTATTTTCTTCAACTACGATTCCTCAATCTTGCGATCTCAAAATCTGACTCGGGCTCATCGCACTATTCAATTTTCAAAGATCATTCAAGACATAAAAAAACAGGGCCCGCTAAAGTCGCCTTTATCAACACTCCGTTAGTAACAGCATCATGCCGCCCTTTAACGCCTTGATTTATCAACCTTAAACGTGTTCAACACGCTTAATCTCACATCCATCATCAACTCCCCGCGGAGCTGGTGACGTAAAAACTCAATTTAGCATTGATTTGACGTTTGTCAAATGCTTTTCTAAATTTTTTCCAGCTTTTTTCGAGAACCTTCAGGCCGGACATCTGATGTCGGACAGAATGGAGAAGAAATTTAGCAGCGTTTTTTGATTTTTCAAATGCTTTTCTGAATTTTTTCAAACTTTTTTTAAGAACTCCTGATGCCCGGAATCTCTCAATCCCGCGCAACATGGGGCTTTAATTTAACAGCATTTTCCGTTTTGTCAAATCAAATTCTTCATTTTTTCGATTTTTTCTTGAGAACACCCGCCTCAAATCCTCAGGTCCGAAGCGGCATGGGGATTGAATATACACCATTTCCGCACTTTGTCAAATCAATTTTCCAACTTTTTTTGAGAAAACTCTCGTCCTTCATTTCCTTATTTTTCCATCCGGGAATTTGACAAACTTGTCCAATTATGATAAGTTTCCGGAATACGGTATGATCAATCATCAGGAAAGATACACGCATGAAAAAAATACTGGTTTCCGGGTTGAACCCGGCATGGCAGAAGACATTGTTTTTCAACACCCTGCAATGGGGCGAGGTCAACCGCGCCTCCAAAGCGGAAAGCACCGCATCCGGCAAGGGAATCAATTTCTCCCGCGCCGCAAAAACCTGGGGTAAGGCTGAAACAACCGTGCTGCAGTTCGCCGGCGGCATCACAGGAAAACTCCTGACCGATGTGCTGGACCATGAACAGATCCGCCATCTCACCGCGTTTTCCGGCGCGGGGACAAGAGTCTGCACCACCGTGATCGGAAGCAATCCGCACTCCGTCACCGAACTCATAGAACCCTCCGCACCCATTCCGGAGGAGACGGTCCGCACGCTCTTCGACATGGGAGTGAAGGCGCTTCCGGAATCCGATGCGCTTGCGGTCTGCGGGACCTATCCGCCGGGCGTGCCGCAGGAATTCTACGCTTCATTGATCCGCGAGGCGCGCAAGGAAGGAAAATTCATTCTGCTTGATTCGTTCATGAATGTCGAACAGTCGCTCCAGGCGGGCGTCTCTCTCCTGAAAGTGAACCTGGAGGAGATTCTCAAGCTCACCGGGACCGGGGATATTTTCCGCGCAGTAGAATGCTGCCGCGAACGCTATTGCCTGGAACAGATCGCAGTCACGGCGGGGCCGGACAACGCCTATTTCTTCAACGGAAAAGAGCTCTGGCAGCTCGCTCCGCCGGAGATCAGCCATGTGGAAAACACGATCGGCGCGGGCGACACCTGTTCCTCGATCATGCTCTCGGAAATCGTAAACGGAACCGACCCGATGGAGGCGTTTCTTCTCGGGCTCTCCGCAGCCTCGGCAAGCTGCATGACGCCGGTCTGCGCTTTTTACGACAAAAATACAGCGCTTGCGCTCCGCAATACCACAGCAGCGCCAAAATGCATCAAAACCTATTGAAAGGACCGCCTCATCATGGATGAAGAACGTGCCGAAGCAGCAGAAAATCCCGAATCCAATCCGAATACAGACGCGGAACAACCCAAACAGAGTGCAGTCCCCATGACTCCGCTCCCGAAGGCAGCTCCGGCGGACCAACCGAAACGCTCGGGCTGTGCCGGAAAAGGCTGCCTGATCGCTTCGCTCGCGGCGCTGGTCATTCTGGCTGTGTCCGGCATCGCACTTGTGTTCATCATCGGGCTTCTCGGGATCATCTCAGACAAAATCAGCGAATTTGAAGACTCGGAATCCAGCACGTTTCAGTATACTTCCGCCAGGAATTTCAAGGAGATTTACGTGGAAGGATACGACAGCGTCCAGACAAAAAATAAAATCGCACTCATCAACGTCAACGGCGTGATTGTCTCCGAGGACAGTGGGTCGTATTACGACACGGCGGTCTCCGGCTATATCCGGGCACAGCTGCGCAAGGCGGCGAACGATCCCGCGGTAAAGGCGGTCATCATCAACCTCAACACACCGGGCGGCGAGGTTACTGCATCGGACGAAATCTACGAGGAGATCCTGCGTGTGCGCAGACACAAACCGGTGGTCGCGATGATGAACAGCATCGCGGCAAGCGGAGGCTATTACATCGCGGCGGGCTGCCGTCCGATCATCGCCAACAAACTCACGCTCACGGGAAGCATCGGCGTCATCATCGCGACCTACAACTATCACAAGCTCTTCGAGAAGATCGGGCTCCAGTCGGAAGTCTACACTTCAGGTCCGATGAAGGACATGCTCAACGGCGGGCGCGCGCGGACTCCGCAGGAAGTGGCGGTCATTCAAACGCTTGTGAACAACACATACGACGTGTTCGTGAACATCGTCGCGAAATCGCGCGGCATTTCTCCGGAAAAGATCCGCTCATCGGTCATCGGCGACGGCAGAGTCTTCGACGGGAAACAGGCGCTCCAGCTCGGACTCGTCGACAAGCTCGGCTATTTCCAGGATGCTGTTGCGGAAGCTGTTGCTCAGGCGAAAATCGAGGGCAGCTACACCGTCATCCAGTATGAGGAGGCGTTCTCCTTCTCGAAATTGTTCCATCTTCTGAGTGCGAAAGCGCAGCCCGTGAACATTTCCATTCAGGGAGAGTCCGCATCAGCCTTCCGCCCGCAGCAGGGAAGACTCTATTATCTGCCGCCCAGTTTCTGATGCACGATTTCCGGAAAAGCGTTTTTCAGGCCGCGCTGTGGCTCCGGGACATTTCGCAGGAGACGTTTTCGTGGTCGGCGGGAAAACACCGCCTGTTCCATACCTGCCGCCGCGCCTACCTGATCCGCTACTACATCGCCCAGGGCGGATGGGACACCTCCGCCTCGCAGATTGCGCGGAAGGCGTTCACGGAAAAATATCTCCGCACCTTTCCGGCATGGCTGACGGAACTGCTCACGGAATCGCTCTCCGACACACTGCTCCAGCTGCGAAGCGTGCCGGAGCACAAACGCAAAGAAGAGCTGATCCGGACGCTGAAACTGCGTCTCTCGCACCGGATTTTTCTTGCGGAAACCTTTCTGATGGAGCGAAAAGATCTCACCGATCCGAAGAAACTCTCCTTTTTCGATCTCTACTACCGGACGGGGCGCTTCTCCTCCGGACGGGAAATCCTTGCGCAGAGCAAACACTTCTTCCGTGATTTTTTCGCCTGCTTTCCCTCGTCCACCCTGCTGGAGCGGATTCTCCGGACCGATGTGCTCGCGTGGCGCGTCCCGCCCGGTTTTCTGCTGATGAAATGTAAAAGTATTCCCGTATATCTCCGTCCGCGCATTTATGCGCTTGCCGGAGACGGCGTCACAGCCCTCTCGTTTGCACTTTTTCCTTCGGAAGAAGACCGTCCGAAGGTCTCCTACTCCAGTTCGGAGCCGTCCGCTGAATCGCTCGCGGATTCCCTGTTCGCTAGTTACGCTTCAGGACGCTTCAACACGGAAAAAGTCGCCACTTTTATCTTCACGCTGTGCGGACGGGATGTTGAGGAAGACGCCTTCCTCCCCTCCCCCGCTCCGGAGAGTCTGATCCTGGAATCAGCTGCGGAAATGCTGGCGCATCTGCCCTCCTCCCGGGCATCGCTGGAGGATTTTCCGCCTTCTCCGGAAGTATCGCGATGTGCGCGCTGTCCCTTTCAGGGCACCTGCTCCTATCTCGAATGCTGAGATTTTCGCAAATCGAAGATTTGAGGACTTGAAAAATCCCGGATCGGGGCTCTAGTTATAGGGGTGGCAGTCAACAAGCAATCAACCAAGGAGAATGGCCATGGCCGAAGTCATACATGTCACATCGGAAAATTTTGATCAAGCAACCTCAAAAGGCGTCTGCCTGCTGGATTTCTGGGCGGAGTGGTGCGGTCCCTGCAAGATGCTCTCCCCGGTTCTCGACCAGGTCGCCGCAGAAATCGGAGACCGGGCGCTGATCCTCAAGGCAAACGTCGACAATGTCCAGCAGCAGACCGTGAAGTTCGGCGTCCGCAACATTCCGGCGATTTTCATCCTCAAGGACGGCGCTGTCGTCAAGCAGTTCAACGGCGTGCAGGACAAGGCGACGCTCGTCAAGGCGATTGAGGATGCGCTCGACGCCTGATTTTCCCTGAAAAAAAGACAAGCCGGGCAGCAGACCCGGCTTTTTTGTATCGGAATGAATGATGAATCTCTCTTTTCCGCCTCAGATCAGACCTCTTCTTGAAGGGAAAAAAGTCTACTGTTCCCTCAGCGGAGGAGCGGATTCCCTCGCGCTGCTGCTCTTTCTTGATGCACACAAAGAGGAGGAGCGCTATACGCTGGAGGCGGTCCATTTCGAGCACGGATTCCGGGGAAGAGCCTCCATTGCCGACGCGAAATTCTGCCGGAAGATCTGCGAAAAGCGCGGGATAGAGCTTGCCCTCTTCCGTATCGACGTGCCGCGCAAGCGTCTGCGCGGCGAAGGCGACGAGGAGGCGGCACGGCGGATCCGTCTGGAATACTGGAGGAAAATCGTCTTCAACCCGGAACAGTCCCTTGTCGCGCTCGGCCATCACGCTGGCGACCGGATTGAAAACGTGTTTCTGCGCCTCTTCCGAGGTTCCAATGCAACGGGGCTCAGTTCCATGCGCCATATCCAGAAAATCGG
This sequence comes from uncultured Lentisphaeria bacterium, assembly GCA_949287225.1. Classification (GTDB taxonomy): domain Bacteria; phylum Verrucomicrobiota; class Lentisphaeria; order Victivallales; family UBA1829; genus UBA11452. The sequence continues at coordinate 10,761 of CASEFP010000006.1, read as the reverse complement.
GCGCATCACCTTCATCCGTCCCTTTCTGGATCACACAAGAACCGAACTGGAGGAGTTCCTGCGCGGACAGCAGGTCCTGAAATGGCGACATGATGCGACCAACCGCTTGAATATCTACAAGCGCAACCTGATCCGGAACACGCTCCTTCCGGAAATCCGCAGGGCCTTTCCGTTCGCCGAAGCGGGCATCCTTCAGTCGGTCCGGACGCTGGAGGAGGATTCCGCATTCCTCGAAAACGCCGCGGATCAGGCGTATGCCCCGCTTGCCGCGCTCTCGAAAACAGATGACTGGCGCGCGCTCTCCCCTGCCCTGCTCCCGCGCGTGCTGCGGCGCTTCCTCTCGGAAAAGGCGGGACGCGACATTGTGCCGGACTCCAATCTGATTGAACGCTTTGAAGCGGCTCTGACTCAGCGTGATACCGGAAAACGGAGACGCATCCCGATCGCCGGACAGAAGGAACTGCGCCTTCTCATCGGAGCAGGACACGTTGCATGTGAAAAAAATACCCGCCCCCATCCCCTGCCCGACATTCTCTGGGACATCCGGAAAACAAGCCGTCTGGAATTCGGTTCGTTCCTCCTGACCGCGGAGGAACTCTCCCCCGGGGACATCCTGTTCACAACGGATAAAAGCGCCGCGTATTTTGACGCTGCGCTCCTCTCCTTCCCCCTGACCGTGACAACCTGGAAATACGGAGACAGGATGATCCCGTTCGGACGGAAAACCCCCGTTCTCCTGAAAAAACTTTTTTCCGACGCGGGTGTGCCGCAGGAAAACAAGCGGACCCACCCTCTGCTCAAGGATCCCTCTGGCACAATCCTCTGGGCGCCGTTTGTCAAAAACAGCGCGATCGCCCCTGTGACACACAAAACGGAACGGATTCTGAAACTCCTAGCCGTAACCAAGGACGGTACAAATTAACGCCTGAACCCTCTCAAGAGAATTCAGGCAAGAAAATTCTGCTTTTCGCGGAGACTCGCGGCAGGATCAGTCAAAAAGGCTCGGCTGCCAGCATTTCTTCATGCGGATTTTTGACGGGCGGCGCTTCGCCTTCGGAAGGCGGAAGTTCTCGGTGATCCCGCAGGCGCGGCGCGCCTCCGCCCAGCTTCCGCCGCCAAGCTTCTTCATGCCGTAGGCAAGCAGATACTGGTGGTTTTTGCGGATGTTGGAATAGGCCATGTCTTCGCCGCTCTTATAAAGGCGGATGATTTCAGCGCGGATCTGCTCTTCGGTCATGCTGCGGCGCATGCGGATTTTCGTATAATCCAGACCGGCAGCCTGGATCGCCTTGCCCCAGGATTTGAAATGATGCACCGCCGCCATATACAGGGATTTGCAATTGTTCTGGACATACTGGCTGGAAAGCTGATCGCCGGATTTGCTTTTTTTGCGGATCGTCTGGACGATTCTCATCCGTGTCCAGACCTTGTATTTCCGGATTGCGTTGTAATCAAGGCCGGCGGCGGTGATCGCGTTTCCCCAGGAGCCGAAAATCCGCTCCGCGGCGGCGTAAATGCTCGGATGGTTCGTGGAATAATAATGAGAATTCAACGGCTCTTTGCCGTTGCTGGAAATAATATACTCACGGATCATATCCGGAGTCCATATTCTTTTAAACATCTTCTCTCGATCCTGTAAGAATTTATTGAACTATAACATGTCATCATGAATAATGTAACGCCCGGATAAAAGAAAATCAAACGTAAATTTCATATTTTTTTGTTTTTTTGATTTCTTTCTTTCTCAACTTCAATATGTTAATGTGCATGAAATGCCGTTAAACAACTCTTTCAGGGGATTCGTAAATACCATAAACAATTCAAAGGTTCCGGCAATCTCCGGCATTTTCGTGACAACAGCGAAAAAATCATCCTTGTATTTTCCTGCTTCGCAAGATATAGTCCATCGAACCGAGCAGAAAGGAGCAGACAGGATGATGACAAAAGACGAAGTGAAGAAAAGCGCCTGCAGAGAAATCGACGCACACGCTGACGAGCTCATTGCGCTTGGCAGAAAGATCTGGTCATATCCGGAACCGGGCTATGAGGAATTCCGGACCGCGGAGGAAATCGCAAAGGTCTTCCGCTCACTGAGAGTGCCTGTCCGGGAGCATCTGGCAGTCACGGGAGTCCGCGCGGACATTGATACCGGGCGGGAAGGCCCCTGTGCAGCGCTTCTCGGGGAACTTGACGCGCTGGTGATGAAGGAACACCCGGAAGCGAATCCGGCAAACGGCGCAGCACACGCCTGCGGACATAATGGACAGATCGTCATGCTCGCGGGGGCGGCATACGCGTTCGCACGGCCGGAAATCCGCGAACCGCTTTCCGGACACATCGCGCTGATTGCGTGTCCTGCGGAGGAATGCCGTCTGAAAAAGCCGGACAATGTCCGCTATCTCGGGGGGAAACAGGAGCTGATCCGCCTCGGGGTGTTCGACGATGCGGATGTCGTCTGGATGACCCACGCCAGTCCGCACTACCACATCTCGGAAACCAGCAACGGCTTCGTCATGAAACGTGTCCGCTTTCATGGAAAGGCTTCGCATGCTGGCGACTCACCGTGGAACGGGGTCAACGCGCTGACGGCGGCACGCCTGGCTCTTTCGGCCCTCGATATGCAGCGGGACACCTTCAAAGACTCGGATGTCGTACGGATCCACGGGATCATTGTCAACGGCGGATCTGCGGTCAATATCGTCCCGGAGGAAGTGGAGCTGGAATACCAGATCCGGGCGAAAACCACGGAAGCGGTCCGTGACGCGTCAACAAAGTTCGACCGCTGCATGCATGCCGGAGCACTGGCCATGGGAGGAAGCGTGACCGTCGAAACGGTATCCGGCTACATGCCGATGAACAACGATCCGGAGATGAAGGAAATTCACAGGGAAAACATGGAGAAACTCGTTCCCGGCGCTGTCCTGGCCAGTTTCGGGCACGCAGGATCCTCCACGGACTTCGGTGACATCACGATGATCCGGACCGCCTGCCTTCTGCACACCGCAGGCTGGAAGGGTTCCGCTCATACGGTTGAATTTCAAGTCTCCGATGAATACAAGGCGTATGTCGAACCCGCCAAGCTGATGGTGATGGACGTCATCGACACTCTCTACGGCGACGCCGCCGAAGGGAAACGCCTTGCCGCAAAGAGGCCGCCGATGACGAAAGAGGAGTATCTGGACTTCCTCGAAAGCATGAACAGCACGCGCGAATACGGAGAATGACAATAAATCCTCCCTCTGCATTCCTTGCACATATTTCCGCTGCTGTTCACAACGGAAAAACGGGGGCAACAGGATCAGGAACAGCGGTTCAATCCGGATGAACTCCCGTTACCGTTGAAGCAAGAAAGTTCATAGATTCCAGACCGCTTCCCGGAAAAAAACGGTAAAAAGCACTCTCTGTCCCTTGCATTCGGCACAGATGATGAATAAAGTATCACCGGCGGAAAAACAGAGGGAGGAATCCGTGATGAAACTGAAATGCATCATTTATGTCAATCGGGACGATCCGCGGATTTTCATCTACAAGCACCCGAAATGGAAATGGTTCGGCGTCACATTGAATTTCGCACACGGGAAAAGTTTTCCGATTCTTCTGCTGACACTCATAAGTGCTTTTCTTCCGATCTACCTTCAGCAGTTATTCCGCAATCAGGAAAATTTCGCCATGTTTCTGTTCGTATATTACATCCTCTGGATGCTTGCCTGTCTCCTGTATTACTTCCACATGGCGGACAGCGACCTGAAACGGCATCCGGGAAATCAATCCGCAAGATAGTTTACATGCGGGAAAATTCTTCTCAGCGATTCCGTTTCCGGGGACAGACCGCCTCGGCATAGGATGGAAGTTTCTGTTCGGAAATCACTTTGTCGAACATCGTCAGGGGGGCGATGGAAAAGAGTCCGCTCTTCCCGAATTTGGATCCGTTCAGGAGCAGATAGTTCGTTTTCGAAAGCTCCAGCATCCGATGGAGAAAATAGGTATGGTTCTCGTGCCGGGAAAAGACGCCCGCCTCGGTAAGCCCGACGCCTGAAATAAAGGATTTGTCGATCCGCAGATGTTCCAGCTCGCGCATCGCGGCCTGCCCGAGAAACGCGTTGAGCTGAAGATCGAAGTTGCCCCCGAGCGCGACAAGAAAATAGTTCGCCGGAAAATTCGTGAACTCCTGAATGATCAGCACGGAATTGGTGATGATCGTCAGGTTCGCAAATGATGACTTTTCAAGCAGGTGCGCCAGATAATAAACCGTCGTGGAGGAGTCGAGAAAAATGATGTCCCCGTCGCTGATCTCGCGCAGAGCCTTGCGTGCAATCGCCTCTTTCGCCGGCATGTCGATGTTCATCCGGTCGCGGTAATGAGAGGGCATGATGTCTTTCGGCGGAACGGCGGGAATCTGAGCAGAGGCAAGCGAGGCGACTCCGCCGTGAACCTTGCGGATTCTCCCGTCGCGGACAAGTGCGGCAACGTCCCGGTGGATCGTCGCCTGCGAAACGCGGAATTTCTCCATCAGCTCCGCCAGCGAGCAGAACTTGTGTTTTTCCAGATATTCCACGATTTCAAACGCGCGCAGACTTTTCATTCGTTTCCCATTCCATCGTAATTCGGAAGGGAATATACACAGAAAAATCCGCCTTGTCAATCCGATGCGCGCCATCTTCAAAAAAATTTTCTTCTCCTCTTGATTTCCCGGAAATCAAAACTATTTTTCAGAAAGTGTCATCATAAATCTGGAAGGAAAGCATCATGACTCCATATCTGGAACCACTCCGCAAAAAGATTTTTCCTCTTGCATTCGCCGCCGTCGCGATTCTCTATCTGATTCTGTTCGCAGTGATTCTTCCGCAAGATTCAATCTGGATCAGCGACGAGGGCAACCGCATCAATGCAGTGCGGACCTATGCGGAAACAGGAAAACCGTATCTTCCTGATCCGCTCGCAGGGTTGCAGCAGGTTCCGGATGAGGGGCTGCGCGCCTACCCGCCGCCCTATTTCGTGCAGGACAGAGAGGGAAGATGGCGTTCCGCCTACACCGCGTTTTTCCCATGGACAAGCAGTTTTCTTTACCGTGCGGCAGGACAGCTCGGAGTGATCCTGATTCCGATCGCGGGCGGCCTGCTCAGCATTCTCTTTGCCGGACTGATCGCAAAAAATCTCGGCATGGACGACCGGAAGGCGGCATGCACCATGCTGCTCTGCGCGTTCGGCACACCATTTCTGTTTTATTCCGGGGTGTTTCTGGAAACCACGACGGCGGCATTCCTTGCGGCGCTTGGAATCTGGCTCGCCCTCAAGGCGGCGGATTCGCGGAAAGAACTTCTGTTTCTTCTCTGCGCAGGAATCGCATCAGGGGTCTCCACGCTGTTCCGGGAAGAGGGGTTCATTCTGACTGTGGCGCTCCTTCTCGGGCTGGCACTCACGCGCTTCTCATGGAAACGCCTTGCCGCCTTCGCTGTCGGCGCGCTGCTGGTGCTGGTGCCGCTGATGCTCTTCAACCATGCGGATTCCGGTTCGGTCTTCGGGATGCACGCTGCGGTCTATTCCGAACTCGGCGCACTCAGAAAATATCCGCTCTGGATCGCGAAACTGCGCGATTACTGCATGTATCTGACGCTTCTCTGCATGCCGCTGCCGATTCTGAACAGTCTGCCTGCGATTCTGCTGGTGGCGGGGGGAATCTTCTGCGCGTTCCGTAAAACGGTGAAATACGCGGAATTCGTATTCTATCCCCTGATCATCCTAGCCTGTCTCTTCAGTACGGTGTGGAATCTGGCGGGAGACACGACGGGTGTTTTTGTCCGGCAGTCGCTTCTGGATCATCTGCCGATCCTCGCCGTCTGTGTGTTTTCCCTTCCGCTTCTGTTCCGGAGCGGGGATGCGAAAATCCGTTTTCTCGCCTGGATTTCCGCGGCCATGATCCTGATTCCGCCGAGTTTGCTCAACGAGGAAAAGATCGGCATCTTCTGGGGCGGACGGCATTTCATGAACGTCATTCCGGTGCTTTGCGTCCTTGTCGTCCATCTGCTCGCGTCGGGCAGACTTTCGCGCATGGCGAAGTACGGAGCCTTCGCGCTGATTTTCGCCTCGGTCGCCGCCAATGGAATCGGTTACGGAGTTCTCCTCTTTAAGAAAAATTTCTCACGGGAGATTGTCGAGGCTCTGGACAGGCCGGAGGTCAGAACCGTCGTCACGGATGTCTTCTGGCTGCCGGAAGAGCTTGCGTGGCTGCCGCGCGACACCAGAGTCATTTTCATGACGAAAGAGGATTCGATCGAACGGGTTGCGGCGCTCTGCCGCGCGAACGGCATCACGGAGTTTTACGCCGTTCTCGGACTTTATACGCGCATGCTGACCAACGAGTCGATTGCACGGGTGTTCGAGACAAACCGCGTGACGTCGGGTCCGCTGTTCCGGAAAGAGCGCCTGAAATTTTTCACCCTCCAGATTTTCCATGTGTCACTCGTCCCGCGCCAGCCGGAAACGATAAAGAAGTGAAAACGGATTGACATTCGGCACTTCACGGCGTATATTGAGAGATGAATTTTTACAATGGGAAAGGTCGTGAACGATGGAAATTGCTGTAAGCAGATCGAAAATATCGGGTCAGGTGGAGATTCCCGGCTCCAAGTCGCACACCATCCGTGCAATCGTGCTGGCGTCCCTGGCGAAAGGCACTTCGACAATCAAGGCGCCGCTGGTCTCCGCGGACACGGTCTCCTGTCTCCAGGCGGCATCAATTCTGGGCGCGTGGATCAAGCGCGGCGACGATACGATCTGGCGGATTTCCGGCACAGGCGGCAAACTCCTTCAGCCCGCGAAAACGATCAACATGGGGAATTCGGGAACGGGACTGAGGCTTTTCACTTCCCTGGCGGCGCGGGGCGATTTCCCGATCTCATTCGACGGCGACGAATCGCTGCGCACCCGTCCGATGGCCTCTCTTCTGGCCGCGCTCCGCACAATGGGAGCAAAAGTAGACTCCGCCAACGGGAAATGCCCCTTTACAGTAACAGGTCCTATCGACGGAACGGATGTCACGATTGAAGGCAAGACTTCGCAGTTTCTCTCCTCGCTGCTCTTCACCGCGCCGCTGCTGGCAAATGACACGACCATTCATGTGGAAGGTTTGAACGAGCAGCCTTACGTGATGATCACGCTGGAATGGCTCGACCGCGAAGGCATCCGCTACGAGGCGGCAAAGGATCTGTCCACGATCCGGGTGTTCGGTTCGCAGCAGTACAGCCCGTTCTCCGTGCGCATTCCGGCGGATTTTTCAACGGCGTCGTTTCCGCTGGTCGCGGCGGCGGTCACGGGGGGCGAGGTTCAGATCCCGAATCTGGACTTCAATGATGCGCAGGGCGACAAAATGATCTTCGACTACATGGCGGACATGGGCGTCGGGATCGAGACAAAGGACAACATCACCACCGTCAAAGGTCCGAAAAAGCTGAAAGCCTTCGACATCGACCTCAACGCTACACCGGACGCGCTTCCGATCCTTGCGGTCGCGGGAGCATGTGCGGAGGGCACCAGCTATCTCAGAAATGTTCCGCAGGCACGCCTCAAGGAGACCGACCGGATCTTCTGCATGGCGGCCGAACTGCGCAAAATGGGCGTCTCCGTCGAGGAGTTCCATGACGGCATGGCGATCACAGGGACAAAGCTTCATGGATCTCCCGATCTCGACAGCTACAAGGATCACCGCATCGCCATGGCGCTTGCCATTGCGGCGATGGCGGCGGACGGGGAATCGGTCATCCGGGACGCGGAGTGCGCCAACGTGACCTATCCGGACTTTCTCCGCGATTTCCGCAATCTCGGCGCAAAAATCATCGAGTTCACGGTCTGACCCTCTTTTGCATGTGCCAGCGTTTCTCCCTTCAGCGGAGCAACAATGCCGTTTCGGCGCACATCGGGAAAAGCGGAGAAAAAAAACGCCGTGACTTGAAAATCCGCCATTTCGTATTTAAATTCCGGAAATGGCGCTTTGCCATTTTCCAAACATTCGGCGGCAATTCGTTCAAACAGACCGGATTGCCCCGGATGGAAATACACAGGAGGGAATATGTCCGGATCTTCAAGTTCGACAGCAGTTTTCCGCTGCACGGCCACGGGAGACGCCATGATCACAAAACGTCTCCCCGAAAAGGATGCCTATCAGGGATTCCGTGAGGTAAGGGATTTCATCATGCGGGGAGATTTCCGCTTCAGCAATCTGGAAACCACCGTCCATAACTTTGAATCCTGCGGCGCGGCGCGAAGCGGCGGAAGCTGGCTCTGCTCCCCGCCGGGAGTGCTTGCCGATCTTCGCCGTTTCGGCATCAACATTCTCAGCGCTGCAAACAATCACGCCTTGGACTACTCCTACGGCGGTCTGGAACGGACCATCCATTATCTGAATCAGGCGGAGTTTCCCTTTTCCGGCATCGGGGAAAACCTTGCGGACGCGGCACGCCCGGTCTATCTGGACACACCGGGAGGACGGTATGCCCTGATCGCCTGCACCATGAGTTTTCATCCGGAAAACATGGCGGGAAACCAGACTGCGGCCCTGCCGGGACGCCCAGGCGTCAACGGAATCCGGATCCGCAAACGCTATCAGCTGCCTGAGAAGCAGATGCTTCAGCTGAAGGAAATCGCCGATGCCCTGCGGATCAATTTCAAAAACGATATCATCCGGGGAGAAGGATATCTGCCGCAGTTGAAGGAGGGCGAACAACCCTTCGGAGAACTGATGTTCGAAAAGGCCGAGAATGCGCAGATCGTCTCCTCGGTCGACGAGACGGATATGAAGCGCATCACGGATGCAATAGCGGAAGCCCGCTTCATGGCGGATTATGTGGTTGTGGCCATGCACACCCATGAACTTTCCGGAGAGTCCAAGGAAACGGTGGATCCCGTCTCCATCGAATTCTCCCGCCGCTGCATCGACGCAGGTGCGGACGCCGTCATCGGCACCGGCCCGCATCTGCTGCGGCCGATGGAAATTTACCGCGACAGACCGATTTTCTACTGTCTGGGCGATTTCATCATTCAGCTGGAAACGATTCAGCGCGCACCGGATGAGATGTTCGCCCGGCAGCAGCTTGACGGGAACTGCCGATTGGATGTTCTTTTCAATGCCCGTTCCGGCGGGGGGAAACGCGGACTGAGCTATGATCCGGTCATGTATGAATCCGTCATTCCCTGCTGGGAAGCGGAAAACGGCCGTCTTACCGGAATCACTCTGCTGCCCATTGAAGAGCACTTTTCCCTCCCGCGTTCCCGAGGCGGATGGCCCGCGGTCAACAATCGCGCAGGCATACTGGAACGTTTTGCGGCAAAGTGCAAGCCGTGGAATGTGGAAATCCGGATTGAAAACGGTCTGGGAATCGTTTCTCTGTAAACGGCGGTACGCCCTTCGGCGCCACATCCGTTTTCTGCTGCGGATGTGCGTGCCGCTTCTTATTTCTGCTTCAGCAGATGCGCGAGAATCTCCTCCGCGCGGCAGAAGGCCAGACCGGTCACGGTATCGGCCGCGCCGTAATAGACAGCGATGCGTCCTGTCGCCCCGTCGACCAGAGCGGCGCAGGGGAAAACGACGTTCGGAACATCGCCGACGCGTTCATAATCCATCTTCGGCGCCATCAGATAAGCGTCGGTCCGGGCAATGACCTTCCAGGGTTCCTCGAGATCGAACAGCGCGGCGCCCATACTGTAAACGTATCCGTTGCAGCTCAGCAGCACGCCGTGGTAAAAGAGGAGCCAGCCTCTGTCGGTTTCGATCGGAATGGGGCCGGCACCGATCTTGAGCGCCTGCCAGCCGCGGGTCGGGCTCATCACAAGCTTGTGTTCGCCCCAGTGGACCATATCGGGACTGAAACTCAGATAGATGTCGCCGAACGGGGTGTGCCCGGGATCGCTCGGACGGCTGAACATCGCGTATTTCCCGTTGATTTTACGGGGAAAGAGCACGCCGTTGCGGTTGAAGGGAAGGAAGGCGTTTTCCTTCTGCGTGAAGGTTTTGAAGTCGCGCGTCACGGCGATTCCGATCGTCGGCTGTCCATGGAACCCGTTGCACCATGTGACCCAGTAATCATCTCCGATTCGGCAGACGCGCGGATCATAGCCGTATTCAAAGACCTGACCGCCTTCAAACACAATGGGATCGTCCTCGATCTTCCAGTGGACGCCGTCGGCGGAGAATCCCGCGTGCAGACGCTGGATGCGGCAGGTGTCGTCCACGCGGAAAACTCCCGCATAGGCGTCCCCGAACGGGACGACCGCGCTGTTGAAAATGCTGTTGGCGTTCCGGATGCCGTCGGGACGGATCACCGGGTTCCCGCTGTAACGCCACATCAGTTCGCTACTTCCGGCGGGGCGCTCCTCCCACGGGATGTTCGGAAGGGCGGATGTGAGAATCTTGCAGTTCATGCGATATTTCCTTTCTGTTTGAGGTAACGGCAAAGTTCATTCCAGTTGACGGAGACAAGTCCGACTTTCGCGTCCGCCGCACCGTATCCCATCAGGAGAATGCCGTCGGTGCGGAGAACCCCCGAACAGGTGAACAGACAGGGAATGGAGAAATCCCCCTCCAGTTCCCAGGGTTCGGTGGCATGGAGAAGCCGTTCCTCCGGGCGGGCGAGAATTTCCGGCAGTCCGGCGGTACGTTCGCGCAGAAGCATGAAACTCTGCGTATAGCCGACGCGGTCATCCTGTTTGCCGTGATACGGCAGAAGCCAGAGTCCATGTTCGATTTCCAGAGGCGCCCAGCTTGCGCCG
>CASEFP010000005.1 GCA_949287225.1 uncultured Lentisphaeria bacterium | reverse complement strand
CGGCGCAAGCTGGGCGCCTCTGGAAATCGAACATGGACTCTGGCTTCTGCCGTATCACGGCAAACAGGATGACCGCGTCGGCTATACGCAGAGTTTCATGCTTCTGCGCGAACGTACCGCCGGACTGCCGGAAATTCTCGCGCGCCCGGAGGAACGGCTTCTCCATGCCTCCGAACCCTGGGAACTGGAGGGGGATTTCGCCATTCCCTGTCTGTTCACCTGTTCGGGGGTTCTCCGCACCGACGGCACGCTCCTGATGGGATACGGTGCGGCGGACGCGAAAGTCGGACTTGTCTCTGTCAACTGGAATGAACTTTGCCGTTACCTCAAACAGAAAGGAAATATCGCATGAACTGCAAGATTCTCACATCCGCTCTTCCGCACATCCCCTGGGAGGAGCGCCCCGCCGGAAGTAGCGAACTGATGTGGCGTTACAGCGGGAATCCGGTGATCCGTCCCGACGGCATCCGGGACGCCAACAGCATTTTCAACAGCGCGGTTGTCCCGTTCGGCGACGCCTACGCGGGAGTCTTCCGCGTGGACGACACCTGCCGGATCCAGCGCCTGCACGCGGGATTCTCCGCCGACGGCGTCCACTGGAAGATCGAGGACGATCCCATTGTGTTTGAAGGCGGTCAGGTCTTTGAATACGGCTATGATCCGCGCGTCTGCCGAATCGGAGACGATTACTGGGTCACATGGTGCAACGGGTTCCATGGACAGCCGACGATCGGAATCGCCGTGACGCGTGACTTCAAAACCTTCACGCAGAAGGAAAACGCCTTCCTTCCCTTCAACCGCAACGGCGTGCTCTTTCCCCGTAAAATCAACGGGAAATACGCGATGTTCAGCCGTCCGAGCGATCCGGGGCACACCCCGTTCGGCGATATCTATCTGAGCTTCAGTCCCGATATGATCCACTGGGGCGAACACAAACTGGTCATGAGCCCGACCCGCGGCTGGCAGGCGCTCAAAATCGGTGCCGGTCCCATTCCGATCGAAACCGACCGGGGCTGGCTCCTCTTTTACCACGGCGTGCTGCTGAGCTGCAACGGATACGTTTACAGCATGGGCGCCGCGCTGCTCGATCTCGAGGAACCCTGGAAGGTCATTGCCCGGACCGACGCTTATCTGATGGCGCCGAAGATGGATTATGAACGCGTCGGCGATGTTCCGAACGTCGTTTTCCCCTGCGCCGCTCTGGTCGACGGGGCGACGGGACGCATCGCAGTCTATTACGGCGCGGCCGATACCGTGACCGGTCTGGCATTCTGCCGCGCGGATGAGATTCTGGACGCTCTCCTGAAACGGAAGTGATCCATCAGAGATGCGGGGTATTCCCGGGCTCAGGAGAATGCCCCGGAACGATGGAGGATTATTTGACAGGGAAAAATTCCAGCATGGCATTCCATGCCGCTTCCGCATAGAAGCGGTGTTCCCCCTCTCCGACGACAAGGCGGCAGTTGTCCGGCGCTCCGGCCGCCGCATAGATCTTTTGCAGCCGGGCGAATTGCCGTTCCGCCTCCGCAAGGGGGAAAATCGGATCGAAACGGCCGTTCACGAGTACGATCGGGCGCGGCGCGATCAGTCCGGCGACATCCGCGCTTTCTCCGAAGCGCAGGAGATTCGGAATATAATTGCATGCGCAGTGGGGCATGGCTCCGATGCTTCCGCGGAAACTGGAAAACGCGGCCGCCGGCATGACATGCGTGATTTCCGGGAGCAGGGCCGCGGCGAAAAGCGAGGCTGTTCCTCCGCCGGAAGTGCCCATGACGCCGAGATTTTTGAAATCAATATCCCCGCGGCTTGCAAGATACCGGATCAGCTGCCGGACATCGAACACGCGTTCGCCGATTGTCGTTCTGCCGATCAGGAGATTCTGGAGCGAAGCATAGAGACAGCTTGGCATATGATCCTCCCTGTTGCTGCGTTCGCCGAAAAAGCGCTGTTCCAGGACGATTGCGGCAATGCCGCGCCGGAGACAGCCAAGGGCGAAATCCCGGTCATTTTCGATGGGAAGCGGGGTTGTTTCATCCTCCCATTTCACGCCCAGCGACCAGTGCATTCCGCTTCCGTGCCCATGCAGACAGAGGAAGGCGGGATACGGTTTCGCCGTTTTCTTCGGAAGGCAGAGATAGGCGAACGCCTGTTCTCCCGGCTCGGTGAAGAAGGCCAGTTTGCTGACATGTCCGAGTTCCAGATCCCGCTCCCAGAGGACCTTCGGAGACGGCGGAGGCACGTTCATGGCCTCCATCTGCGCCAGGCCGGTGATTTCACGGAGTCTCTTTCCCGCAATCTCCCGGTATTCCCCGATATCGGAAAAACGTTCAAAGGCACATTCTCCAATCTCTTCGCTGATATATTGTACGGTATTTTCCTTCATTTCTGCATTTTCCTCCGTGTTAAGCGTGTGTTTATTCTATGCCGGAGCCATTTCCCCGCATCATGGAAAAACGCTTCGGCGGCGGGAACCGGCGCGCAGACAGATTTTTCATTTCTCCCGGGTTCTCATTCCTGCCGCTTAATGTGTAAGTGCCCAGCCAGTCCCATCTGGATTTGAGGCAGACAGCGTGGTATGTTCTGCCACAAACCGGAATAATGGGAGGACGGCATGGGACGGGAAGGACGAGATTATTGGGAGGCGCAACTGTCACGAGTCCGAGGAGCTCTGCCCCTATATTTTTTCCGCAGATTTCCGGATTATTTTCACGATTTGCACTTGCATAAAGCTCTTTCCATGCTGCCGGAAAAAGTTGCATTCTTTTGCAAAAACAGACTTGCATAAAGCTCGTTCCATGCTGCTGGAAAAAGTTGCATTTTTCTGTAATTTGGACTTGCTGTTTTTCATATTGCCAATGTTGTGAAAATCAAGTTTCAGTCCTTCTTTTTTTCTCTTTTTTTCCGGCAGCATCCTTTGTTTGAACAGCAAGTGCAAATGCCTGAAAATCAACGAAATAAACCCAT
>CASEFP010000004.1 GCA_949287225.1 uncultured Lentisphaeria bacterium | reverse complement strand
CCGCATTGACGGGCAAGTTCGTCTGTGGTCAGTACAGTCGATCCACTTCTTCCGATCAGAACCGCAACCCGACCGTAAACGAGCTTGACATAAGGCGACAAATCTGCCCGCTCCAATATCTCCCGGGGGATCATGACACTGTTTTTCACCTGGCACCCGCCTTTCCATGGCACTGCGGAACGATGATTTCATTTTCCGGAACGCCATGTTCCAGCAGATTTTGAACGCTTTCAGGTTCAATCCGAACCAGTCGCGGGCTGATGTTGACCGCTTTCAAATGGCCGCTTTTGATGTAGCGGTTGATGCTGTTCACCGATACTCCGAGCAGTTGTGCGCATTCGCTCCGCGTCAGCTTTTTACGCACGACGGTTTCCCGGGAATTGCCGTATTGATCCAATGCGGTAAACAGCATTTCAGCGGTCAGCATGGGATAGTGTTCGCGCAGCAGATTGACGATGGTGGTTTGCACCACAACGGGAATTGGACTTTTCTTCAGCATGAAAATGCCTCCTTGATGTTGATGAGAGTTTCTGGTTTGCAGACGCGCCTGCATCAAGGAGACGGATTTTTCCGTTTTTCTCAGGAAAAATCATAAAGTTACGCTCAAAAAAAATTTTTCCGTTTCCGGATCATTTCCGTTTTTCAGGACAAGAAAAGACGTTCCGGAAAATGGAATGCCATAAAATGAGAGAACGTTTTCGGAGAAAATCAGCGTTTCTTCGCACGCCGGGACATCTCATCTTCGGACATCCCGCGAACAAGATTGGAGAGCGCCTGTTTACTGCGGATTTCTCCGACTCTTTTGTTTGCCCAGGCCAACAGTTCCAGCTCGTTGAAGAGAGGACTGTAGCCATCGTAGGGACACTTCCCGTTGTCCCAGTTCTGAATCGTCCGCGATGTAAACGAATGCTTTGCATCAATATCTTCAAGACTTTTGAAGGCTTTATTGATGATCATCACCTTGTCCGCAAGAGTCAATGGCGCTTTCCGGCGGTTCTTTTGAAGATCTGCCTGCTGTTGTGCCTGCAACTTTTTCAGCAAAGCCTCCGCCAGTTGAGTTTTGGCGATTTCTTCCCGCAAAAGCATCATCATTTCCTCGCGTGTTTTGCAACGGGTTTCCAAAAGAAGATCGTCCAGTTTCTGTGTGAACAAATCCAGTTGGATCACCGGCGCGAGAAGTCCGGTCAGATAGGAATCAATCGCCAAATGCAGAATCTTTTCTTTCTGCGGAGCGGAAAGTTCCGGGTCCTGGACCATCCCGTCAATCTGCTGGAGAGTTCGCCCAGACAGTGGCATCTTCCGGTCGATTCCGGTCTCAAGCGAAACAGAAAACAGCCTCATCGCCTGCACTGGATTCTCTATATTGTATTCCACGGAGGGAATTTGTTCAAGGACTGCAAGCGCCTCCGGCAGACGTTCTCGAATTTTTTCTGTTTCGCTTACGATTGTCGCATCAGGCGGAGGAGGTGTTCCCAACGTATTCGACATTTCAGAAAGCGCAAGTGAATAAACATCCATCAGGCGAACCGCCTTGCCACGGATTTTAGACTTCAGAAGCATCTTGATCAGTTTCCAGGCGGCCTTCCCGAGAGTTCCCATATAATAATATCCTTGTTTTGAAGGTTCAGTGATATACGTTACATATATGGATATTTTTCCAGGGCAGCAACAATCCCTGAAAAAATAACGATCATTCTTTTCGATATCTCTGATGAAACTCATCCACGGGCAGTGCGTCTTCCGGTATTTGCTCTAATTTCCGCATTTTTATGATACGTTCAACACGCTCCTGCTTTCCGTAAAACTGTTCCCGCAATTTCTGAACCGTATTCCAGCGATTTTCAGGAGAGATGCCTTCCCAATAAATCAGCTCCTCACAATCGGTATCCTCTTTCAGTGCATATTTCGTAAGAACTTTTGCAATCATAAATCCATACCTCGGGCAGGCTTCTTTTTCGACAGATTCCTGTTTTTCTGCAGGCTTTCCACATCCGCCATATCTTTCAGGCGGCCGGTTGACAGCTTGTTTTTTATCAGCTCATTTTTACCAATCACCGGCAAGTTCAATCCGGCATGAGCAATATGGGTGCAATTCGCAAAAGCCTCTTCCCAGGAAACTCCTTCGATGCTGGTCAGAATATCAATTCGATTGGGCGGATAGCCCAGTTGCAAAACCTGTTCCGGCGTCAACAAATCTTTTTCACAGATGCCAAGTCCCCCAAAACCGAATTCGTTCAGCGACTGCAAGATACGGGCGGCATTATCTGGATCAATCTTAACAAAAAGATCAATATCTCCCGTTGCGCGCGGGGCGGCATATAACGACAAGGCATAACCGCCGACGATCATGTACTGCACATGGTTGTCCGAAAGAATTTGAAGCAGGTCTTTGAAATCCTGTGGCAAATTCAGCATCGGGAACCTCCTCGGATTCTTTTATTTGTAATATACTTGAATATAGCCTGAAATCAAATCTTCTGAATGCTTGGCTTAATAATGATAACGCAACTGCGCAATCAGCAATGTATCACCGTCCATTTTGTAAACCAGACGGTCGCTCTCCGTAATCCTGCGGGACCACCAGCTGGACAAATTCCCCTTTAGCGGTTCCGGCTTTCCGATACCCTCATATGGTGTCCGCAGACAGACCTTGAGAAGCTCATTGATGCGTTTCAAGGTCTTCTTGTCTGAAGACTGCCAGTAAAGATAATCTTCCCATGCCGTCGCGGAAAACTTCAGGTTAGCCATTTACCAGAGACTCCAAGTCTTTTGCAATGGCATCCCCATTTTCCAAAGAGGCAATCGAAGAAACGAGCCGTCTGGCATTTTTAGGACTTTTCAGCAGATACACTGTTTCTGCCCAGGCTTCGTAATCATCAAGATTCATCATGATTACCGCCTCTTTCTTTTTACGGATAATTACGGGGGTCCGATCACGTACGACTTTGTCAATGGTGGCGGCAAAGTCCGCTCTTGCGGCACTGTAAGTCAATGTGGTCATTATGCACCTCCTATTCTGTACATTTATATTGTACATCTATTCTTCAAAAAATCAACCCCTTGAGATCAATTTTTAAGATTTACCTGACATCAGGAGTTTACTGCTTGTTCGATTTGTTTCGGCTCCGTCTGCGGCCATTTGGTCGAAGCCGCGATTTGGGCTATCAGCATATTCAGCTTCAGAATTTCCATGCTGGACGCCGTCTAAATATACTCTGTCAAATTCTGCCGGAGCAGACTGTCCGGTGTTCCGCTTCTTCCATGATTCCCGCCGGTCAATCCATGCATCAGGGCAACTCCCTGCATACGGGCTTTCCTGTCCGCATGGCTCTGGTAATGCTTCGTCATACTTGCGGTCAGGTGTCCAACGATACTCTGCACCACCGGCAGCGGAACGCCGCGCATTCCCGCGTAATAACAGAAGCAGTGACGAAGCGAATGAAAGTCCTTCACACTCTGTTTGCGGGTCCGCCCGGGAATACTCCGTTGTGTCTGAATCCCCAGAGAATGCAGATAACCAAGAATCCGGTGGTTCAGAACATTCTGATGTTCCAGATACAGCCTTGCCGCTTCCGGGATGATATATTCCTCCTGTCCGGAGATTTCATACTGCTGACGCAGATAATCCGCCAGCTCCCGTTCTATCGGAATATGAACCACTGCTTTCGTTTTGCGCGTCACTCGCGTAATTTCATGACGGTAGAAATCAGGATCAAGCAGATT
>CASEFP010000003.1 GCA_949287225.1 uncultured Lentisphaeria bacterium | reverse complement strand
TGAACACGTCGCGCGTCCGGAGATCCCTGACCGCGTCGGAGGATGTGAAGCTTCTGATCGACCGGAGGACGGCCTGTGCCCGGGCGTCGCTCCACTTGTTTTTCACGGCAATCTCTATTCTGAAGTCCATAGTCCAGCTTCCTGTAAAATAGGTTGAAATTTCAGATGGAAAGATACCACGGGAAGCCTATTTTTTCAAATGCCAAACCTTTTTCCAGCTGAAATAATTTCAAGGGGCGCAACAGGGTGCACCATCGTTCCGTGTTTGAGACGGAAGAATGCAGAAGCATTCTTCTCGGGGTCAAGGGTCGTTGACCCTTGTCGTGATCCAGCGGCGAAACGCTGGTCGCACGCAGTGCGAAATCCCTGCCCGGAGCGGTTCAGACCGCTCAGTGACGAGAACTTTTCGGAACGAAAAGTTCGAGAGCTCCGGGCGTATCCATTGAGGCGGAAGAATGCGGGAGCATTTTTTCGCCTCCTTCATACTACTTGACCACGAGAGCTCCGGGTATTTTCCCTGAGGTCATACGCTGTACCGGCGGCTCTCGAAGAAGCGCTTCTCGTCCTTTAGCGGGTGGAACCGCCGTCGGGGGGAGATTTCGCCTGCGGCGACCAGCTTGCGCAGCTGGACCGCGGCAGGACTGAAAGTCCTGCACCAATCAAAATTGCTGCGCAATTTTTTTTAATTGCGCAGCTTCGCGCGCTTTTTTTTGTTGCTTCGCAAATTATTTTAATTGCGGAAAAAAAGAAAAAATATGAAATTGCGTCTTGAAATTGCCAACGATGGCAAATATAGTAATCAAGGATTCTCAAATAAACATGCCAACAACAGGAGATCAGAAAATGGCGCTTTTGAAACGCACAAAGACAATCGCGTATCCGGTGAAAGTCATGCAGTTCGGCGAAGGCAACTTCCTCCGCGCATTCATCGACTGGATGATCAACGAAATGAACAAGCAGGGCAAATTCAACGGCATGGTTCAGATCGTTCAGCCCCTGGAAAAAGGAATGGGCGAAATGCTCAACGCCCAGGACGGACTCTATACACTGATTCTGCGCGGCGTGTCAAACGGAAAAGTGGAGGAAAAACGCGAAATCATCGAAAGCGTAAAAGGCTGTCTGAATCCCTACACCCAGTGGGCGGAAACGGTCGCATGTGCCTGTTCAAAGGATCTGCGCTTCGTCTTCTCCAACACAACCGAGGCGGGAATCGAATACAAGGCCGAACCCTATACGCCGGGCAAATGCCAGAACACCTATCCTGCCAAGCTGACCAGTCTCCTCTACGAACGCTTCAAAACGTATGACGGCGCACCGGACAAGGGACTGATCCTGATCCCCTGCGAACTCATCGACAAAAACGGCACGACCCTGCGCGAGTGCATTCTGAAATACGCGAAGGACTGGAATCTTCCCGAAGCGTTCACAGAATGGATCAAAAACGACAATCTCTTCGTCAATACGCTGGTCGACCGCATCGTCGCCGGATATCCGCGCGCGGAGGCTGCGAAAATCGAAGAGGAACTCGGCTACAATGACAATCTGATCGACTGCGGCGAAATCTTCCATTTCTTCGTGATCGAAGGCCCGCAGTCGCTCGCAAAGGAACTCCCGCTCGCCGAGGCCGGACTTCAGGTTGTCATCACCGACAATCAGACCCCCTACCGGACACGGAAAGTCCGCTTCCTCAACGGCGCGCACACCGCCGACGTTCTGGCGGCAAGTCTCGGCGGACTGACCTTCGTCGACGAGATGATGGACGATCCCGATTTCGGGAAAATGGTCCGCAAGGCGATCAATGACGAGATTTTCCACACCGTGGCGCTGCCTGAAGAGGAAAAGCGCTTCTTCGCGGACTCCGTGATCGAACGGTTCCGGAACCCGTTTGCCCAGCACCGTCTGCTTTCGATCTCGCTGAACTCGGTTTCCAAGTGGAAGGTCCGCGTGATGCCGAGCCTTCTTGACTATGTCGCGATGAAGGGAAAACTCCCCGAAGTGCTCGCCTTCTCGCTCGCCGCGCTGATCCGTTTCTATATGCTGGAAATGAAAGACGGCGCGGCAGCGGGATGTGCGGATGGAAAAACCTATCCCGTGGCCGATTCCGACGACGTGCTGAAATTCTTCGCTGATGCGACAGATGCATACAAAAAGACCGGAGATACCGCAGCTCTGGTCAAATCCGTGCTCGGCAATACCGCATTCTGGGGACAGGATCTCAACCTGGTTTCCGGACTTGCCCCGTTTGTGACGGAAAAACTCGAGTGCATCAACAAAAACGGCATCCGCGCCGCCGTCAAAACCATTCTCTGAGGTGTCCCATGCGGTTCATCAAAATCCATCCCTCGGACAATGTCGCGGTCGCCCTGGAGGATCTCAAGGCGGGCGAGGATGCCGCGGTTATTCTCCGCGAGGAGATCGGGCGCGGCCACAAGTTCGCGCTTCGCGACATCGCTTCCGGGGAGAACATCATCAAATACGGAATGCCCATCGGAGCGGCAAAGCGGGACATTCTTGCCGGTGAGAAGGTTCATACGCACAACATCCGGACGCGTCTTGACGGTGTCCTCGAATACCGCTATCAGCCTGATCTTTCCGGCGCGCCGCATAACGGGAAAGAGGATTTCTTCCTCGGCTACCGTCGTGCGGACGGACGGGTCGGCATCCGGAACAATCTCTGGATCATTCCGACCGTCGGGTGCGTCAACACCCTTGCGGAAAATCTTGCGAAGGCAATCAACCGGAAACTCCCCGACGGAAGCATCGAACGCGCCGTCGCTCTGCCTCATCCCTACGGGTGCTCCCAGCTCGGAAGCGATCACGCCCTGACACGGAAAATTCTTGCCGATTTCGTGCGTCATCCGAATGCGGGCGGGGTTCTGGTTGTCGGCCTCGGATGCGAAAACAACACGATTGAGGAATTCCGCAAGGAGGTCGGCACGCATGATGAAACGCGTGTCCGTTTCATGGTTGCCCAGGATGAGCAGGATGAATTTGAAACGGGAATGCGTCTGCTTGATGAACTTATTGCAAATGCGCGGAACGACCGCCGGGAGAGAATTCCGGTTTCCGAGCTTGTTATCGGCCTCAAGTGCGGCGGCTCGGACGGACTCTCCGGCATCACAGCGAATGCGCTCGTCGGACGCTTTTCCGACCGCCTGACCGCCTCCGGCGGGACTACAATCCTGAGTGAAGTGCCTGAAATGTTCGGCGCGGAAACGCTCCTGATGAACCGCTGCGCCTCGCAGGAGGTGTTTGAAAAGTGTGTGAAGATGATCAACGGTTTTAAAAACTACTTCACCCGTTACGGACAGACGATTTATGAAAATCCGTCACCCGGCAACAAGGCGGGCGGCATATCCACATTGGAGGACAAGTCCCTCGGCTGCACCCAGAAAGGCGGCGCCGGCACCGTGGTTGACGTTCTGGAAATGGGCGATACGGCAACCGTCAAAGGACTGAATCTCCTGAACGGCCCCGGCAACGACATGGTCGCGACAACCCTCCTGAGTGCGGCGGGTGCCCATATCGTGCTTTTTACGACCGGGCGCGGCACGCCGTTCGGCGGCGTGGTTCCGACATTGAAAATCGCCTCGAACAGTGCTCTTGCGGAGAAGAAGCCGCACTGGATTGACTTCAATGCGGGAGCTCTTGTGGAATCGGGGAAAAACGCTTGGGCAATCGACGAAGCGTTTTACCGTCTGGTTCTGGAGACCGCCTCCGGCACTCCGGCGAAAAACGAGGAACACGCTTACGAGGAGATCGCCATCTTCAAAGACGGCGTAACGCTGTAAAGGTTGACCATGGCAGGGATTACGCTCAAGCAGTTGTCCGAACTTTCCGGTCTTTCGATCCGGACGGTGAGCCGCGTCCTGAAAGGGCAGGCGCATGTGGTTCCGGAAAAACGCGACCTGATTTTAAAACTTGCGCGCGAGCACCGCTATGTGCCGAACATGGCGGCGCGCAACCTTCGGCTCAACCGCAAGAATATTGTCGGAATCATCTGTGCGAACACCATGCAGGAGGTCAGCGTAAAAAAGCTGCACGATCTGGAAACCCAGCTGGAAACCTGCGGCTGCTATCCCCTGATCGGGCGTCTGGACAGCGATCCGGCAAAAGTGCGGCATATGCTTGACGAGTGGTCCGGCGTAACGAACCACGTCGTTGTGATGCCCTCCATCACCGAAGGCATCACAACGGAGACACTGGAAATTCTCCGGCAGTATCCGCTGACCGCGATCTTCATCGACCAGAAAGGCGTCGAGGACTGTCACACCCTGACCATCAACCGCGCCACGGGGATTCGCTCGGCGATCATTCATCTGATCAAAAGCGGGCGGAAAAAGATTCTGCGCTGCGGCGATATCGAAACTCGGGATTCCGGACTCGCAGCAGCATTCGAAGCTACGGCTTTGTCGCAACGCCCCGAATTCATCCAGATCAAACACAAATCAGATTTTTCAGACGGATTGGAGTTGGGGCCGCGCATCATGGATTCAGGTGCGGACGCTGTTTTCTTTGATACGGATCGAATGGCGCTCGGATTCATGAACTTTGCGGCGGCTCATGGAATCTCCATCCCGGACCGGATCGCAGTTGTGGGTTTCGATGACGACAACAGCGGGCACATGATTTATCCCGCACTGAGCACGGTCGCACATCCGATTGAGGAGTTGAACCGTGCTGTCATTTCGATCATTCTTGCGAAGAACCCGAAAATCGTCCAGAAGAGTTTTGATACGAAATTCATCCGCCGCGGCAGTGCGTAATGGAACCCATGCGCCGGAACTACTGCTTTCCCCAGATCATTTTCATTGCAGGAAATCTGAAAGAAACCATTCCTTGCACAGCGGTCTTAGATTCAACGGTTTTTCTGAAGCAGTCCTTTGGCATTCATCAAACAGAAATCGTATACGCCCCAGGCAAGATTGATAAAAAGCCACAGAGCGAAAAGTCCCAGAAGAATCTTGACAATTGGAATGCTGTATTCTGAATAATATTGAACATTTCCGACTGGCGTGTAGAATGTCCGGCTGTTCAGATAGTCTTTCAATATTTTATCCCGGAACTGAACTACCTTGCCACCTACGGAAAACAGTTCGGTATACATTTCCTGCAGAAGCTTGTTGAACTGTTCCGGGTTCAGCGTGAAAGATGTTTGCTGTTTCGCATTCATGGAATTGAGCAGATTCTGAAAATAAATTTTATCAGCTTCCAGACTGGCAATTGAATCTGCATATTCCAATGTCTTTTGTGCATAGGTGGCTCGGAGTTTGTTGTTTACATCGTTCCGGATCATTTCCGCAAACTGGTTGAAGAATGTGTTATCCAATTGCAGAGTCAGAGGCGCTTCCGCTGTTTTTGCGGAGGATCGGGAAATGTTTTCCGCATTCTTTGATGTTACAGATGTCTGCAGAAGTTTGATTGCAGCAAGGGTGCCATCGTATTTCCTGTTGAGCTTCAGGAGTTCCTGTTCAATATTTTGAAGCTTGCTGCATATGAAAATTTTATCGAATACCCCCTGATAAGAGGAATTCATCAGGATATATTGATGGAAAACATCAATTTTATATTGCTGGATATTCCGCAGCTGCTGCTGAATATCCCCCAGGAACTCACCGGAAGGAAGACTGACGTTCTGTCCCTGCAGCATTTCATTCAGCGTGTTGCACATGGCGAGAAGCTGATTGCAGTAAACACGGGTTTTATCCAGCAGAATCAGGCGTCCCGGCTGTTTGGAGGCCTGAATGATTTCCTGACGCATGGTTGCCATGTCAATCTGCGGAAAATCTCTTGCCTCCAGTTTGGAATAAATCTGATACCAGACCTCGGGGATATCATTTAAAATTTTTGTGATCTGTGTCTTTGTCAGAGGAACGTCAGGCGTCATCGATATTGCAAGCAGATCCGATGTCAGCATTTGGAGTTTCTGTGCATATTCCTGTTCCAGATTCTGCAAATCAATAACGGAGATATTTTTTTTGCCCATTTTTTCGCGGTATTCCGCATCCAATATGGCTTTTTTGATATCACTGTTTGTCATGAAAAAAGAGGATACAAAATCCTTGAAATCCATCCTTCCCTTCAGGTTATTGCGTTGATAAACCTGCTGGAGCACGGGATTGCTGAGCAGATCCGCACTGCTGAACGGCTTTCCGCTTGGATATCGGGCAATATTGTCTCTCTTGGGAAGCAGCACCATGATATTTCGTGTCCAAATTGATGTTTTGGGTGCAAGAAGGACACAGAGAATCATGACCAGAACCATGATGCTACCGGTAATTATCATTCTCAGCAGCAGGCGCTTGAAACGCAATTTAAAAAAAGCAAGAATATCTTTCAAGTTCAGATCGTCTGTATAATCGCCCATATTTTGAGAATCATTCCGTTCCTGTTCATTCATTTGAAGTCTCCATATAAGATCATTTCCTGTTCTATCAAAAACATTCTGTAAACTACATGTAAAAAGAAAAATTTCAACCTGCCAAAAGAAAGAAATTGCGCATTCTTGTTCAGGGAAGATCCGTAATGCCGTGAATGGTATTTTCAGGAAAAAAGATCCGGAACCGTGGCTCCTTCCAGAAAGGGTGTGAATTTTTTCTGAAGTTCCTCAAGTTTGTCCAGATAATAGGCCACATTTTCATCCCGGATGCCGTCTTTTGCGTCGGAAAGCAGTTTTGCATTTTCCACCACGGAGACTCTCTTTTTTTCCCCCGTGATGTAGAATGTCACCTGATCCCCCTGACGGTAGTCGCGCCCGGAGGCAATGGCAAGTTCATAGGCGGCGCTTCGGCGGGAGTTGCCTGCGCCCATTTTGCGCCGGTAGGTTTCGGGGGAGTCCGCGAGATTTTCCGATTTGGCTAGATCGCGCAGCGGAAATTCGTGATTTTGAATTGCCTGGACATAATTTTCATATGTTTTGCGGATCATTTCCATGTCGTGGGTCAGAAGACAGCGGATGATCGTTTCCATATAACGGCGCTGGAACGGTTCGAGACCGCGCGATTTCAGCGCTGCACCTGTAATTGATACCGATCCATCCGAATGGAGAAGCGCATAGTTTTTGCTCTTGTAGCAGAACATCGCCGGATACGATTCATCGAAATCAACCTCGATCCCCTGCGGTAGGACCTCTTTGAGTTTGTTCGATACAGCGGAGAGCGAGACTCCCTCACGCAGCTGAAAATAGATGCCGTCGGTGTCCATTTCAATAATTTTTGCGCCGATGCCTTCGAGCGTGTCGAGCATCAGCGTCAGGATTTCACGACCGCGCGCCGTGACTCGTTCGGCCATGTTGAAGTCGTTCAGAAATCCCTGCTCAAAGCCCAGATAGCCGTAGAACGAGTTGATCAGAATTTTGAAAGTGGACTGAAGTGCACTGTAATAGTCTTTTTCTTCCGGTGTTTTCGCGTTTTTCGCCGCATCCTTGGCGTTCAGGCGGAAGGAGCGCAGCTTTGCGAGGAGGCGCGGGAATACACCGAGGGAGTCACGCACCGGTGTCCATTGTTCGGAAAGAATGATCGACGGATACAGCGAACGCACGTCGCAGTGGTCGATCTGCTCAAAGACGCCGGAATCCAGCGCGCGCGTCAATGCCCCGCTGAACGGTCGTCCGCGTTCGGGGGAGGGGAGGGCGTGACCCGCCTTGAGGTATTCCGCCGCGAAGAGTGCGTCGATCCTTGTCGCATTGCCGCGCACGATGCAGTTCTGATAGCTGATCGGGAGAAGCTGAGTCTGATAAAAATAGCTCGGGGAGAGAATGGCGGAAAGCGCCCGTGTTTCGCGCACATCGTCGAGCGCGTATTTGAGAAGCGTCCCGCGGTCGTTCTCCCATGCTCTGGAAATGTCCGAGCCGTCCAGATAGGTGCGGTCAGGCGCCGCAATCCCGAAATGTTTCGCGGCATATTTGAGATTGTAGCTTTCCAGCGTACGGTGAATCGCATCATAGAAGAGCAGAAGGTGGAAGGTGTCCGCCACGTGCCGTCCGTAGATGTCGTAACGGGTGTAGTTGACCGTCCGTTCCGCGATGCTGAAGCGCGAGGCGCGTTTTGCCGGCACGGAGCCGTCCCGCCCGAGCGCGAGTTTCACTTTATGGCGCCTTGCGCGCTCCTCGATGTAAGGGAGATCGAAACGGAAGATGTTGTGTCCTTCCAGAATATCCGGATCGCGTTCCCGCACGGTTGCCGCGAACGCTTCGAGAAGCGCTTTTTCCGTCGGATAGTCGTTCAGGCTGACGACCTTTTCCCATCCGGTGCTGTCGGACATGGAAATAATGATGATTTTGTCCTCCTCACGTTCGGGATTGGGGAAATCGAATTCCGGCGAGCAGAGCGTTTCGATGTCGAACTGCATTCTGCGGATCTGCGGAAAGGTCATCCCCTCGAAAAGGCGCATGTCATTTTCCGTCAGGGCCTGTTGAACCATATCGGAAAAAATCCGGTAAGGCGCGCCCGGTGCGCTGGGCGTGAATCCGGTGCGCTGCTTCAGGATTTTCAGCGCCTTTTCATAAAGGACCGGATCGCCGAAAGTGACAAGATACCGGAAGGAATCTGTGCCGTTCAGCTCCGTTATGACGGCATCTCCGTCCAGATCGGAGAGGAGATCTGGGTGGCTCATCAGAAGAAAGGGGCGGAAGGATTCCGAACGTTTTTCAACCGTATCCCCGTTTCGGAGAAAAAGCGTCAGCGAGCCGGAGCGTTCCACTTCCAGCGCGCACAGATTTTTTAAGCGTTTTTCCGCCTGAAACATTCGTGCCGTTCCTTTCCGGAATTCAGAGTTGATATTTTGAGGCCAGCTTCTGCAATGCGGCAAACTGCCGGTCGCTGAGCGCCTTTCCTTCGGCGCGCTGTTTTCTGAGCGACTCATAGAACACCTTGTCGTCATAAACGCGTCTGCCGACTTTTCTGGGTTCGTTCCAGTTCGACACATGGGAGAACTTCTCCAGAAGCGCATCGGCTTCGGCGCTTCTGGCGTTCGCGGCATCGGCCGCTTCCCTAGAGGGATTTTCCGCCGTGGAGATCTGGAGGATCGAGGCAATCCGATCGAAATTCGGAATCTGGTTCTGATATTTTGCCGCCATTTTCCCGAGTGCGGAGAGCTGTTTTTCCGAGAGCGGACGTCCGGCCTGATTCTGTTTCTTGAGAGAATCGTAGAATTTTCCGTCGTCATAAACCCTTCTCGCGGACTTTTCCGGCGGATTCCAGCGGACGCCGTCAAGGGCCGTGAAGACCTCCTCCATCTCATTTTCTTGCGGTGCGGCGGCCGCTGCTTCGTCGCGCTTCGCCTGCCACGCTTCGCGTTTCGCCTGGCGTTCGCGGATCTGCTGTGCGGCATCAGCGAGATCGGCGGCGAATCCGTGATCCGCGGCGAACTGTTCCAGGCCCGGCAGCTGGCTTTCATATTTGACCGCCATTTTGAGCATCGCCTCCCACTGGCGTGCGGAAACGGCTTTGCCGGCGTCAAAGCTCTTTTTGAGCGAGGTGAAGAAACGCTTGTCGTCATAGGTGCGTGAAGCGCTTTTCTCCGGGGCATCCCACTGCGTGATTCCATCAAGCAGGGTCATCAGCGCGGAAGCCTTGGATCCTTCGGGAGCACCGACACTTTTTGCCGTATTCAGCCATTTTTCAAATTTATCATAGAACGTGTGCATCATGGCTGTCCACTGCACGTGACCTTCTTCCACTTCGTCGAGCTGGTTTTCCATTTCGGCTGTGAAACCGACCTGAAAAAGTTCGGGCAGACTCAGAACAAGATAGTCGCAGATCTGAAAACCGAGTTCGGTCGGAATCAGTTTGCCTTTTTCCTTATTGACATAGAGCCGCTCCTGAATGGTGTTGACAATTGTCGCATAGGTGGAGGGCCGTCCGATGCCGTTGAGTTCCAGCTCCTTGATGAGCGTCGCTTCGGAATAGCGCGGCGGCGGTTCGGTGAACTTCTGTTCGGAGAGCACGTCGATCAGACGGCATGAGTCTCCTTTTTCCAGAGCCTTGAGGATATCCGCATAGCGGGTCTCTTCGTCTTCTTCCTCCGAACCTTCCTCCTTGATATCGTAGGCTCGCAGGAAGCCGGGGAAGGTAGTGACGGTTGCCGTGGCGCGGAAATCGTAGGTATTGGCGTCCGCGCCTTTCGCAACCACATCGACGGTGGTGCGCTGCTGTTCGGCGGGCGCCATCTGACTTGCCGTGAAGCGCCGCCAGATCAGCGTATAGAGCTTGAGCATTCTGTCATCGAGATATGCCTTGACCATTTCCGGCGTCAGATTGACATCCGTCGGGCGGATCGCCTCGTGCGCACCCTGTGCGGAGGCCTTCGATTTGTAAACGTTGTGTTTCGCCGGCACATATTCGGGCCCATAGTGGGTTCCGATGAAGGCGCGTGCCGCGTTCTGCGCTTCGATCGCGATGGCGACAGAGTCCGTTCTCATGTAGGTGATCAGGCCGACGGGACCGCCGCGCCCGACATCCACGCCCTCGTAAAGCTGCTGGGCGATGCGCATTGTCGTATTCGCGGAGAATCCGAGCGCAGAGCTTGCCGCCTGCTGGAGGGTGCTGGTGATGAAGGGCGGCGCGGCATATTTTTTCCGTGGCTGGATCTCAATACTGTCCACACTCCAGCGGGAAGCGCCGCGGACGGCGGCAAGAAGCGCGTCTGCATCGTTTTTTGCATTGATTTCAAATTTTTCGCCGTTGATTTTGAAGAGTTTTGCAACGAAATGGGCGCGGGATTTTCCTTCCGGAGAGAATTTCGCCAGGAAATTCCAGTATTCCTTCGGGACGAATGAGAGAATCTGGCGCTCGCGTTCGCAGACAAGACGCAGCGCAACCGACTGCACACGGCCCGCACTCACGCCTTTTTTGATTTTCCCCCAGAGCAGGGGGCTTACCATGTAGCCGACGATCCGGTCGAGGACGCGGCGCGCCTGCTGAGCGTCCACGCGGTCGATGTCAATGTCGCCGGGCGACTGGAACGCCTTGGCGATGGCGGACTTTGTGATTTCATGGAAAGTGACGCGATGGAATTTCGCCTTTTTATTGGCTTTGGAGAGAATTTCACGCAGGTGCCATGCGATTGCCTCTCCTTCGCGGTCCGGGTCGGGCGCGAGATAAATTTCGGATGCGCCTTTCGCCGCGCTTTTGAGATCGCTCAGATTTTTTCCCCGCTCTCTGCTTTCCTCATACTGCGGTGCGAAATCGTGTTCTATATCCACGCCGAGAGTTCGTTCGGGCAGGTCGCGCACATGCCCCATCGAGGCTTTGATTGTATAATCGCGCCCGAGCATCTTGCCGATGGTTCTGGCTTTCGCTGGCGATTCCACTATGACAAGTTTATGTTCCATGATACAGTTTTTCTTCCTTTTATAAAATTCCTTTTACATCCTTTTACATTATCTTCATTTTGGCGATATGTCAAGTAAGGCTTTTCTGAAAAACCGCGTCCGGCAGGATGAGTTGACGGGAAATGCCGGATCCGCAAGGGGGGATGTCATCGTCATAGCGGATAGCGTATGAGGCTCCCTCCAGGAAGGAAATACCGGTGCCCTTCCTCGGAAACGGGAAAAAGAGGATCCTCCGCCCGCTTTAATTGATATCGGACTCAATAGACGGAATCGGGGAAATAGAACTGCTCCGCATTTTCATGAGTGACGATCTGGGAAGGAATGATCAGCTCTTTCTGAAGGGCTTTTTTACCGTTGCGAAGTCCGGCGAGCGCCATTTCCACTCCACGTTCGAGCATACTCGGAGAATAGGTGACGGTTGCCTTGACAACGGGATCTCCGTCCAGAAGACGTTTCACGGTTTTTCTGCTGCCGCCTCCGCCGATCATGGCTTTGATGTCTTTCCGGCCGGATTCCTCATAGGCTTTCAATGCTCCGACAAGCACATCGTCGTCACCGGCCCACACCGCATCAATTTTCGGATACTTCTGAAGATAATTTTCCATCAGGGTCAATCCTTTTTCCGTATTCCACCAGGCCGCCTGGGATTCCAGAATGCGGATGCCGGGAAATTCCTTTGCCAGCGTTTCACGGAAAGATTCCACCCGGTCGGTGTTGATAGGGCAGGGGACTCCTTCCATCATGAGAATATCGCCTTTCCCGTTGAGGATCTGCCCCATGGCTTTTGCCGCCGCAGCGCCAAAGCTCCGATTGTCTCCATTGACGAAAACATCCTGGACGGGTTTGTCCAGCGGATTGGAAACGACAACAAGAAAAATCCCCAGCTTTTTTGCTTTTGCACAGATATCCGAAATCGGTCCAGGTTCCTGAGCAAGCACCACCAGGGCATCCACATTCCGTGCAATCAGGTTTTCGATTCGGTTGACCTGATCCGCCGTATTGGCGCTGGAGGTGACAATGACCTGAAGGTCCGGATTTGCCGCCTCCAGATTCTTTTTTGCCCGTTCCGCACTCCAGACCACGCCGCCCGTCCATCCGTGCGTCGCAGCCGGAATGGAAATTCCGATTTTCATTTTTCTGCTTGTGCCTTCTCCGCAGCCGCTCAAAAGAAAAACGAGTGTCAGGAGGAAAATCAATCGTTTCATTCTGGTGCCTCTGTCATGATTGTGTTGTATCTTCCGGTTTGTTTGATCCGGATATATTTCCTGATAACAATACGTGCGTTTCTTTGGAAATGCAAACGTGCAAAATGGAAAACATGCGGAAATGCGGAATGCACTGCCGCGCGGATGCGCGGCAGTGTCGGATAACCTCTACTCCTCAGGCAGGTGCAGGAGAAAAATCCGGATACGAAGTCAGAAGAGGGAGTAAACTGTGCTTCGTATTGAATTTTTCTTGTTTTGCCTGTGTCCTCCCGATTGGGTGATGGAGTAGAGGTTGTTCATATTATACAACAGAATAACGGAATGTCAAGTCTTTTCTGTGAATAAAAAAACAAATTAATAATCACCTTATTATATATTGTGAATGAAATCACAAATATAATGCAACGAGATCGTTCCGAAGTGGTATTTTGTGCTCCGTGCGTTATGGTTTCGGCGTAGGAAGGGCAGGGGGCCTGATACGAATGTCAAGGCATTCTTTCATTCCAATACTGAAAGGCTGACGGGAAATTCGCGTGTTCCGCACGATCATTTTTCGGCGCTGGAAGGGCAGGGGATCTCAGCCGGTAAGAAAGTTTACGCATTCTTGCTCATTGTAGAGGATACGTCCGGAGCTCTCGAACGAAATGAAACGTTCACGTCACTGTTTCGTGATCCGCACGACCAGGGTTTCGCCGCCGGGCCTAGACAAAGGTCAGAGCCCCTTGCCTCCGAGAAGAATGCCCTCGCGTTCTTCCATATGATTTTTACATTTGGACTCCCCCTCTCCTCCATCCTTAAGTTTTAACGAAAGAATCATTTGTTTTGAATAAAATATTAAAAGACATTTTGCGACACTAAAAGATATTTATTGCACAGTGAAGATGAATTCTTTCTTATCATTCCTAAGAAAGAGCTTACCTTTGTAAAGCAGATCTTTGTCCTACTTAGTTGAGCAAATAAAAAGAATTGATTTTAAGGCGCACCAGAGCGTTAAAGAGTCCTGACCCATATCCAAAGCCGTCCGGAAGTTTTTGCTGGTTTTCAGGGGTATTTATAACGTCGCATAATATATATTATGTTAAGTCGAGTATCTGCTAAAATCTGTTTTTTGAATTTGTATAGTTCTTATAATTAATAAGTTATATAATTTTTCAATTCTTTTGTTGATAACTTGTCAAGAAAAATACTCGTTCTGTATGGGAGGAATCGACGATGTCATGATCGCTGCTCCTGAAAGCCCAGGTTTTATAAGAAAGTCAGAGAATAAAAAAGTCTACTCGAGAATGAAGCGAAGATATCCGGTGTCCAAACTGAAATTTATTAAATAGAAAATATATGACTTGAAACGACACTTGACGATATAAAATATATTTTTAAGAAAAATGTCGTCTGATGTCATAATCAAAAAAGGCTAGGGTGGTGATGGAAGAAGTTCCGTTTACAGCAGTTCTATTTTTATAATATATAAGAAAAAACTCTTGATTCAAAGAGTGGAGAGAGATGGGGGAGGCGAATAAGGAATGGCAGGCAGACCATCCCTCTCCCCTCCCCTTTTTTGCAAAAAAAAAGACGCGGCCTTTCGGCTGCGTCTTTTCCTGAGGTAAAAGATAAAACTTATGCTTTGCGCTCGAACAGAGAACGAATCTTCCGTCCTGTGACTTCGGCGATGTGGTCGCCGAGGGCTTTGCGCTTGCCGAGCAGTTCCGGAGAACCGTTGGCAATTTCCGCCAGGAAGGTCTTGGCAAATTCGCCGCTTTCGATTCTCTTGAGGGATTCTTTCATTCTTTCCTTGACTTCCGGAGTGATGATCTTCGGACCGTTGTAGTATTCACCGAATTCAGCTGTGTTGGAGATGACGGCGTTCATCTTCTGGATGCCGCCCTCGTAGATCAGGTCGACGATCAGCTTGAGCTCGTGGATGCACTCGAAATAGGCCATTTCCGGCGGATATCCGGCCTCGACGAGAACCTCGAAACCGTATTTCATCAGGTCGACGCAGCCGCCGCAGAGGACGTTCTGTTCGCCGAAGAGGTCTTCATAGGTTTCCTGCTCGAAGGTGCACTCGAGGACGCCGGCGCGGGTGAAGCCCATGGCCTTCGCCATCGCCAGAGCGGTTTTGGCGGCATGGCCGGTGGCATCCTGCTTGACGGCGATCAGTCCCGGAACGCCGAATCCAGCGAGAAACGCCTTGCGCTCTTCGGTCGCGGGGCTCTTCGGGGCAACCATGATCACATCGCAGCCTTCGGGAGGAAGAATCTGCTTGAAGACCACGTTGAAGCCGTGGGAGCAGGACAGAGTCTTGCCCGGGGTCATGTGCTGCTTGATCTCTTTGTCGTAGGTTGCCTTGTGGAATTCATCCGGAAGCAGAATATGAATGATGTCTGCTTTGGCGGCCGCTTCGGAAGCGGACATCACCTGGAAGCCGTCTGCAACCGCTCTGTCAAAGGAGGGGCCTTTGCGGGAGCCGATGATCACGTTGACGCCGGAGTCTCTCATGCAGAGCGCCTGTGCGCTGCCCTGGCTGCCGTAGCCGATCACGGCGACTGTTTTTCCGTTTAAGATGGATGCATCCGCATCCTTGTCATGAAGGATTTTTACTTCCTGTGCCATTTTTACACCTCCGCGGGACATCCCGCAATTTTGTTTGTAACAAGAATTTTCTGGAAAATTCCATAACAAAACTATAATGTAGCACTTTCAGGATGTGATTTCAAATGAAAGCGGATCTTTTCCGCTGGTTTTTGTTTCCGGTGAAAAAAGCGCCCACTCCCCTGCCCTGCGGGAGAATGAGTTGTTTATCAGTTGAGGCACGGTTTCTCAAAAAAAAGTTGACCGCTTGTATTTCCGATTCTGATCCTTCCTCCGCCGGGAGTGTTTCGCAGCTGCAGCGGTATTTCCAGAAGCGTTCCCGCCGGTCGCGCAGGAAGAGAGAGCTGAACGTTCTGCCCCGGATCTTTTCCCTCAAAAGAAAGAGAGAGCGAAAGCGTTTCCGCCGGTCGCGGCAGGGCGTTGACGATCCGCAGCCCCCCTGCCCTGGTTTCATCATTTTCTGCCGTAATTTCCACTCCATGATCCGCGCAGACACCATGAACGGCATTCAATCCGGGAAAGACCAGAATACGGTAGCGCAGAGGAACGCTTTTTTCTCCCGGGTTCAGCTTCTTTTCCGGAAAAACAATTTCCGCAGTCCGGACAGGAGAAGAAGGGGCCCGATTGCCCCAGGAGTAGAAGAATGCGTCCGGACCTAAGGATTCCCGGTCGCAGACAAGGGCCCAGACGACATTCCGTCCGGAGAGACGAACCGCCGCCCAATCGGCGGCACCGGGCAGATAATGTTCCCCGGGACCTCCGCAGAAGAGAAAATCCCTTGTATGCAGCCGGATCATTCCGCGTCCGCGGACTTTTCCCTCTCCACGCACGGGAATCTGCGGAATGGCGGGAGGCGCCCCCTGGAGATTGAGCCAGAGCGCGCAGGAATCCGCAGCCTTCCCATTGTTGAACAGAGTGACGGAAAAATCAATCCGGTATCCGTCCGGGTGCAGTCTTACTGTCCGTTGAAGTCCAAAAGAAGTGTTCCCGTAAGAATCCGTTGCAAATGTCAGAAAGCCGGTGGTCTGTTTTTCAAGACGCATCGGACAGATCCCTGTCATATTTTTTCCCCACAGGAGTTCCCGGATTCCCTGAAAGTTATCCGAGGTCAGGGAAAAAAGCGGCGTTTCAACATAGCGGATGACCTGAAAATCGGCAAGCAGCTCTGTTCCGGAGTTTTTCAGGCGGATTCCGGAAAGACGTCCGAGCTGGTCCGGCGCGAATGTCAGCATCAGAAACGGATTCTCCAGTTTTTCCGTCCGGCAGGCGATGCTTTGCTCGGTATTCCGGCGATACGCACCCGAGGCCGTAAGCGTGGAAAGAATCATAAGCGCAGACAAGAGATGGAAGAGTCTCATTTCTCAATCATCTTTTTTGTTTCGAAGCAGGGATCCCACGGGAGCGGGTGCTTTTCGAGTTCAAATTTATCAATTACCTCACCGGATGTTCTGCTGTGTTTTCCGAAACTGTAAAACCAGGGGAAGCGCCTGTCCATGACCCGCAGCAGAGCGTCGGTGAATTCGTATCCCGTCAGGGCGTCCGGGGCAAAAATCTGAAGAAGCTTTCCTTTCCGGAATACTCCGGAATCCGCCGCTTTTTTCCGGAAATTGATCTCAATGGCGGCTTTCGTGCTTTCCGGTGCGCCAGAGGAAACCACTTTGACAAGAGATTTCCCCGTGATCTTTTTTTCCGCGGCAAAGCGGAAGTATTCCGTCAGACGTTCCGCAGCGTCCCGTTCAGCGGCATTCGGATTTTCCGGCAGCAGGATCGTCAGATCGGGCTGATTCCGCGGATTGGTGAAGGGAAACGAGGTGATTTCCGTTGCGGGGATCCGGAAACAGTCGGAACGGTAAACCAGTTCCAGCACGCTGTTTGCCGGGAACGTCTGCACGTTACGCGGATCCGCATCTGTGCCGTTGATTTTGAGCGCAGCGCTGAAGCCTGGGACAGCCCGGGGCGTTACCTTTGCCCGGAAAGGCGGATTGTTCCGCATGCGGAGCGTGAAAACAATTTTGTCGATCTCCTTGCGCGAGGCTGCTTCCAGCTGAAGTTCGCCGGATTCGGGCAGATTGCTCAGTTCCGCCACGGATTCGAAGAGAACGGGGAGACGGGAGGGAAGAGCAAAGGCAAAGGTTGTATCTGTTCCGCGGATATGGTTCAGCAGCGCGGCGGAATCGCGCATTTTCGGGAGAAAGACCAGATGTCTGCCTGCCAGACCTCCGGCGTCAACGGAGAAATTCAATTGCATGCTTTTTTCGTAAGGATTTCCGAAAAAGAGGATCGTATCGGCACCGCACCCGTATCTGGCACGATAGAGCATCCGGTCTCCGAGCCCGTCCGTAGCCACCGGAATGAGCGCATGCCAGCCTAGATTGATGCATTCCAGAAGTTCCGGCATGCAGTATTGACTTTGGCGGTTTCCGCCGTAACCATACTGGCTCTGTGTCATTCCATATTCGAAATCGGAAAAGGTCATATGGTCTCCGAGCCTGTCAAGGCGGGTCATCATCTCGTCGAGCGTGAGCGTGCGCCATTCCGGAATCGTGCTCTGGAACATCCATCCTTCCCGGACATGCAGTACAGCGGGGCGCTGCCCGATGTTGTAGCGGGTCAGCGGCATCCAGGATTGGAAAATCCGGCTGAAAAGATCGGTTTCGATCATCAGAATGTCGGCTTTTCCGTTGCCGTTCTTCCAGACATAGAGTGGATCTTCCGGGCGGAGCGCGTGAATATAGTCGATCACCTGATTGATTGCACAGAGTTCGTCGATGAAAATTCCCTTTTCATCCCAGGATCGGCCCTTGACCTCCGGGTTATGTGCCGCGGCGCCGTAATGATTGACGCCGGGGGTTCCGCAGTCGATGGCGAATCCGGGCAGGTCAAGTTCGCGCGCGACATTGGCAAGATCCTCCCGGAATGCCTTTCCGAAACGGTTTCCGAGCGGGAATACGCGCCGCTCCCTGTCATGGGAAGTGCTCCAGGGCCCAAGGATCAGCGGAACGCTTTTATCCTCCGTCAGAGAGTCCGGGTATTGACTTTCGGCCAGCTGGAGTTCGCACCAGCCGGCACAGACATAGAACGAATAACCGAATTTGCGCCCGTAACGGTGAAAGATCTCCTTGCGGCGCTGGTGAAACTCTGCACAGGAGAGTTTCCGGTAGTCGAAATTGATGCCTGCCGCCAGCTGCCCGAAACGGACGGCAAACGGTTTGACCAGCGGTTTATAGTCCCAGAATTCCGGTCTTCCGTAACAGTCGCCGGAACGTTTGTAGGGGGTGTAGGCCCAGTCCAGCGTGGAGAATTTGCGCCGTTCATACTCCCGGTCCGGACGGCGCGCCCAGGCGCTGTACTGACTGTGCGTGCCGCGGATGTAGCGGTTGCGCACTCCTGTAAAGGGGCGCCAGTTTTCCGGAAACGCGTCATAGAAAGCCTGGACGACGTTTTCTTCCGCGCCGAAACGGACTGGCACAATTCCGCATGCAAGGAGAATCGGGACACTTTCCTCCGCCTCCAGAACCACCCTCCGGGAAAAGGCGAGTTCCGCCCGTCCGTTTTCAAGCGGCCGATAGACCGAAGCGTGGTAGGAGGTGCATTCAAACTGGCGCTCTCCGAGAATCACCGCGTGATCCGGATAGATCAGTGCCGCAGTGGGGAAAGGCTGGAGCAGTCCGCCGCTCAGGTGTTTGGAGGTCCGCCCTTTGAATCCGCGCCGTGCAATCTCCTTTTTCCCGGCAGGCATGACATCGAATCCCCCCCAGAAAGCGCTTTCCTTTGCGGATGGGATGTCCAGCGCAATCCCGAGTTCCAGCAGACGCTGTCTGCCGGAGGAGTTGACAACTTCCCCCTCCAGCGCGTGCAGATTGTGTGCTTTGCGAAGACGGATTTTCCATTCAAATCCGTCTCCCCGGAAAACCGCATGCCCGTTTTTCATCGTGCCGGACAGGGGAAGGCGTTTTGCGCTACCCCGTTCCAGAACATAGAGTGTTCCACGCAGATTCCATTTACGGGAGGAAAGCGAAAATCCGGCGGAATCCCCCGCGAATTCAAGCGTGTTTTCCTTGGCGGAAGCTCCTCCCGCGAGCAATCCCAAAAGCAGTAGTAAAATAATTTTCATGATTCAGTTCCAATGCCATTTTGTAAAATCCGTAATGAAACGCTCTCCTTCAAAACGCCCGAAATCCGTCTGTTTCTGATATGCAATGTGGCCGTCCGCGTAGAGGAAATTCGCCTGATCCTCCTCGTGACGGAACGCTTTCTCATAGGTCCAGAAGCGGTCGGGAAGCATGTAAGGACCTTTGGAGTCTCCGAGAAAAACGACCTTCCCCGGAGCGGAAAGATTTTTCAGAAACGGGGCGACCTTCTTTTTATCGGCGAAATGCGCCGTCAGGAAATAGTTCATGCCGTAGCTGAGTGCATCCTGATTCTTCGGGGAGAAGAGCGGGCTCTGTCTGGTTTCAAAGAGATAGGCGGCACGCTGATCTTCCGGACAGGCGAAGTCAAGCTGACTGGCGGAATAGGGTTTGAGCAGGTGGAACCAGAATTTCCACAGCGGTTTCATCGGAATGTTCACGGGCGGCAGAGCTCCGTGATCCGCCTGATACTGTTCCGAATACGAATAGAGCTTTCTCAGGTTGTTTTCGCAGAAACGCCGTTTCGCGGCGGCATTGCCGACAAATCCAACCCCGCCTACAAGGACGGAAAGCGCAAAAATCACCAGCAGAGCCTCTTTATAAGAAATCATGACAGTGTCTCCTTTTTTATTCTCAATAAAATGCGTTTTGTCCGAAAATCGTTTCCTTGCGGTTGATCGGAAATTTCCACTCATACAGTGCGACATGCCCGTCAAGATAGAGAACATTGTCGCCTCTCTGCGAATGCCGCCGGGGAAAAAGACGCAGATTTGCCGGACTGCACGAAACGGAATCAGTCATCCATGAGGTGCACAGATATACAGCATTGGTCCTGCCCTGTGCTTTGGTTCCGCCATCTGCAATACCGAGAATTGCTGAGGGGTGTCTGATTCGTCCGGATTTTCCGCTGGTCCGGAGATAATTCGAACCGAAGATGCTGGGACTGGAGGAGGATTCGTCATAGGTCGCATTCGCATTGTAGGAGTTGTACCACCCGCCTTCCACGGTATTTTCCTCGACTTTGGTTGCCGGACAGAGAAAAAGCTTGTTGATTTTCGGCGTTGAGTTTGAATAGAGTTTGACGAATGGTCCGTAAAGATCCCTGACACCCATATACGGACCAAGCATCATGTAATAAGTCAGTCGGTATTGCTGTGCGGTATAACTCTCGTAATAAGAAAAACAGTAATACTCTTTGTAATCGGACGTATAAGCGTAAACCGCGAGACCGAACTGCTTCAGATTTGCAGCACAGTTGACGGTCTGAGCTTTGAGTTTCGCCTTA
Organism: uncultured Lentisphaeria bacterium; assembly: GCA_949287225.1. Taxonomy (GTDB): domain Bacteria; phylum Verrucomicrobiota; class Lentisphaeria; order Victivallales; family UBA1829; genus UBA11452. Next base: position 19,511 of record CASEFP010000003.1, on the reverse strand, counting down.
TTCAGCGCCGGCAGCAGCATTGCAGCAAGAATCGCGATGATCGCAATCACAACAAGGAGCTCGATCAAAGTAAACCGATTGCCGTTGTCTCGAAGAAGTTTCCCCGATATTTTCTGTTTCATGCTTGTTTCTCCGTGGTCATATTGTTCCTGTTGTTATGAATTTTCCAATGTTCAGAATCTCTGTTTATGATGTCCGGCGGACGACCAGAGGCGCATCCAGTGTCGGAGACTGGACCGCTTCCCCGTTCAGAAGCGAAAGAAGCATTCCGGCAGCCAGACGTCCGACCTCCTCTTTAGGCTGGGCCACTGTCGTCAAGGGATAAACAGCCTGATTCGCAGCCAGTTCCATGTCCCCGAAGCCGACGACCGCAAAATCTTCCGGGATCCGTTTCCCGAACGACAGAGCGGTGCGGATCGCTCCCAGCGCGGCCTGATCGGAGGCACTGAAAATGGCCGTCAGCTTCTCATTTGCCTGAAACAGCTCCGAAGCGACCTCGATTCCCCCCTCCATCGAAGCCTTAGCATAGCGGAAAAGCATCTGACTTCCAAGTCCGTGACGGATCATCGCCTCCCGATACCCCCGCAGGCGTTCATTCTGCACATAGTTTTCCGGATTGTGGGCGATAAAACCGATCTGGCGATGTCCGCGTTCGAACAGGTGTTCCATCGCATGCTGTGCCGCAATGAAATTATCCATGGTCACGGCATATTCTCCGAACTCAGGAAAATATTCCATCACCTGAATGACCGGGACGCCCATCGCCCGGATCTCTTCCGCGACACAGAAATCCTCCTCCCGGGGATACAGGATGACTCCGTCCACATCCCGCTGCATCATCGCGGATATGACAGCGTGTTTCTGTTCATCGCCTTTGTCAAAAGAGTCCAGCAGAAGCATGAATCCCTGTCTTCCGGCGATTTCTTCAATTCCCGCAATGATCTTGCAGAAAAAGCTTTTATCCAGATAGGGAATCAATACTCCTATGAAGCGGCTGTTATGAGTGACCAGAGAACGAGCCGCGGCATTCGGCACATAACCCATCCGGCGGGCGGTTTCCTGTATTTTCCGCCTTGTTTCCGGAGCCAGGCGCCCGGTATGATTCAGACCCGAGGAAATTGCTTTAGGTGACAGATGCAGTTCCCTGGCAATATCCTTCAATGTCACTTTGGAATCTTTTTTTATCATGAAGCGCCCTTTATCTGCTTCAACGTTGAATCAATCTTTTTACATTATACTCGAAAATCCTGAAAAAACAAGAGGTAATTCCATCAAAAAAGCATTTTTTCCGGGATTTCTTTTTCAGGGTTCAAGAAAAAGAAACAACCTCATGGCTTTCTTGCTGGATCATGGTCCCCTCCCCTTTCTTAATCGGGATGAAAGATTCTTTTATGCACTGGGGCGCATGACCTGATCCTGTGAAGGACACAAGGGAAGTTCCGGGATTTTTTCTTTTGTATGTGGAAAAAAACGCGAAGGAATGTATAGTACACTCTCTTGAAAAGCAGGACGGCCCTCTCTCATTTCTGTGCGGAAGCCATCGGCATGGCGCAGAAATGCCGCTCCTGCCGGAAATCCCCTAAGCTGGAACTTGCGCAATGCCAAAAAGAAACGACATCAAGAAGATCATGCTGATCGGCTCGGGTCCGATCGTCATTGGACAGGCCTGTGAATTCGACTACTCCGGGACGCAGGCGTGCAAATCTCTCAAGGAGGAGGGCTACGAAGTCATCCTCGTGAACAGCAATCCCGCGACGATCATGACCGATCCCGACTTCGCCGACCGCACCTACATCGAACCGCTCACCAAGGATATTCTCCATGAGATCATAAGGCGCGAACGTCCCGACGCGATTCTGCCAACCCTCGGCGGACAGACCGCGCTCAATCTGGCGCTGGAACTCCACGATTCCGGCATCCTCAGCCGCTACCGCGTCGAAATGATCGGCGCGGACGCCGAGGTCATCCGCCGCGCCGAGGACCGCGAACTCTTCAAGGAGACCATGCGCAGGATCGGGCTCGACCTGCCGAAAAGCGGTTCGGCGCACTCGATGGAGGAGGCGCTCAAAATCGCCGAAGAGATCGGCTCCTATCCGCTGATCATCCGTCCCGGCTTCACGCTTGGCGGAACCGGCGGCGGCATCGCCTACAACGCCGAGGACTTCCACGACATCGTCACGCGCGGACTCAACGCGAGCATGAATTCCGAGGTCCTGATCGAGGAGTCGCTCCTCGGCTGGAAGGAGTTCGAGCTCGAAGTCATGCGCGACAGAAAGGACAATGCGGTGATCGTCTGCTCGATCGAAAACCTCGATCCGATGGGCGTTCATACCGGCGACAGCATCACGGTGGCCCCATCCCAGACGCTGACCGACCGCGAATATCAGAAGATGCGCGACGCGTCGCTTGCCGTCATGCGGGCGATCGGCGTCGAGACCGGCGGATCAAATGTCCAGTGGGGACTCAATCCGAAAAACGGGCGCATGGTCATCATCGAGATGAATCCGCGCGTTTCGCGCTCCTCCGCTCTCGCCTCGAAGGCGACCGGCTTCCCGATTGCGAAGTTCGCCGCGAAACTCGCGGTCGGATATACGCTTGACGAGATCATGAACGACATCACGCGGGAGACTCCGGCCTGTTTTGAACCCTCGATCGACTATGTCGTGACGAAGATTCCGCGTTTCGCCTTCGAAAAATTCCCGACGGCGGACAGCACGCTCTCCACGCAGATGAAATCCGTCGGCGAGACGATGGCTATCGGGCGCAATTTCAAGCAGTCGCTCCAGAAGGCGCTCCGCTCGCTGGAGATCGGGCGCGCCGGATTCGGCGTCGACGGCAAGGACGGCAAATACGCCGCCCTGAGCGACGGTCAGCTCCGTGCGGAACTGATCCGTCCGAACTGTGCGCGCCTTTTCCACATCCGCGAAGCATTCAAGCGGGGATGGGCGATTGAGGACGTTCACGAGTATACGAAGATCGACGAGTGGTTCCTGCGCCATCTCCATGAGCTGGCGATGTTCGAGGATGAGATTGCTTCGGCTGGTTCGCTCGAACAATTGAAGCACGATGCGGCGCTCTTCCGCCAGATCAAGGAGTTCGGCTATTCCGATCGGCAGATCGCGTTTCTGCTCCACTGCGACGAAACGGAAGTCTACAAGGCGCGAAAGGAAATCAACCTGATGCCTGTTTACAGCCTTGTGGACACCTGCGCGGGCGAGTTCGAAGCCTATACGCCTTACTATTACTCCACCTACGGCAGTTATGATGAACCGCTTCGCGACTCCGGAAAGAAGAAGATCATGATTCTCGGCGGCGGACCGAACCGGATCGGACAGGGGATCGAGTTTGACTACTGCTGCGTCCACGCCTCGTTCGCCCTCCGCAAGGCGGGATACGAGACCATCATGGTCAACAGCAACCCGGAAACGGTCTCCACCGACTACGACACGAGCGACAAGCTCTACTTCGAGCCCCTGACGCTTGAGGATGTACTCCACATCTATGAACGCGAGAAGTGCGACGGCGCCATCGTCCAGTTCGGCGGGCAGACCCCGCTGAAGCTCGCATTGAAACTTCAGGCCTGCGGCGTGAACATCATCGGAACTTCTCCGCGCGATATCGACGCGGCGGAGGACCGCGACGAATTCAACAAGCTCGTCGACCGTCTGCACATTAGACAGGCGCCCGGCGGCATTGCGACGAACATCGAGCAGGCTGTCGAGGTCGCCGCGCGGATCGGCTATCCGGTTCTGGTGCGCCCCTCCTTCGTGCTCGGCGGGCGCGCGATGGTCATTGTCTACAACGAGGACTTCCTGCGCAGATACATGACGGATGCCGTCGAGGCCTCCGAGGAGCGCCCGGTTCTGATCGACCGCTTCCTCGAGGACGCCACCGAGCTTGATGTGGACTGCATTTCCGACGGGGAAACGAGCGTGATCGGCGCGATCATGGAACACGTCGAGCTGGCTGGCATTCACTCGGGAGACTCGGCGTGCATGATTCCGACGGTTTCGCTGGACGACCGGACCCTTGCGAAGATCCGGCGCGACACCTACGCGCTGGCGGAGGCGCTGCACGTCCGCGGTCTGATGAACGTGCAGTTCGCCGTGCGCGAAGGGGAAGTCTATGTGCTCGAAGTCAATCCCCGCGCCTCGCGGACGGTGCCGTTCGTCAGCAAGTCCATCGGCGTTCCGCTGGCGAAGCTGGCTTCTCTCGTCATGGTCGGGAAGACGCTGAAGGAACTGCATTTCACCGGGGAAGTCAAGGTGGAGCACTTCTGCAGCAAGGAGGCGGTTTTCCCGTTCGTGCGCTTCCCGGGAATAGACGTGGTGCTCAGCCCGGAAATGAAATCCACCGGGGAAGTGATGGGAATCGACCTCTATCCCGGCATGGCGTATCTCAAGACGCAGATCGGCGCGGGGAACACCCTCCCCGACGGCGGCAACATTTTTCTCAGCGTCCGCGAGATGGACAAGGAGCACATCATCCCCTACGCGAAGGAGCTGGTCGCTCTCGGCTTCAACATCTACGCGACACGCGGAACCGCGACGAAACTCTGCGAAGCGGGCATCCCGGTCAATCCGATCTTCAAGATCTCCGAGGGGCGGCCGAATCTGATCGACTTCATCAATTCGCACAAGCTCCAGTGGATCATCAACACTCCTTCCACCGGCGTGACGCCGCGCATCGACGAAATCCACATGCGCGCCCATGCGGTCATCAAAGGGGTGCCGATCACGACGACCCTCAAGGGACTTCAGGCGGCAATCGACGGACTCAAGGCGCTCCGCGTGATGGAGCGCATGGAAGTATGCAGCATACAGGAATATCACAGACAGTCCAGGCATCTGGACATCTGAATCCGGGAAAGGCGCAATGAAAACACCGAACCTTCAGTCATTCAAAAAGAAATCGTGGATCATCTGGTTTGCAATTGCAATCATTCTCCTGCTGCTTGCCGGCGCGGTGCTTTTTATCTGGAAGGTTTCGGTGAACATGTTTGCCGGCAATCCCCGCTTCACGCTCACCGAGGTGCGGATCAACGGAAACAGAAACGGGTTCTGGACGGACAAGAAGGATCAGATCACTTCGATGCTTCAGCTCCGCCCCGGACTGACCAATCTTTTTTCGCTTGATCCCCGGACCATGCGCGCAAAACTGCTCCGCGAGCCGAGCATTGCCAATGCCTCGGTCACAAGGATTCTGCCGGACACGCTGGAAATCGGAATTGTGGAACGCATTCCGATTGCATTGATCAACAGTCCGCGTGCCCGTTACGTGACGGACGCGGAATGCGTGCTGATGCAGAAGGGCCGCTGCATGGACATCTCCTACAGTCTGCCGATCATCATCGGGCTCCGCAACGAACAGAATTTTGTCCCCGGCATGAAGGCAGGCGCGCTCAAGGGCGCGGTCGAACTCATTGAACTCACCCGGACGAAATGGCCGGAAATCCGGGTCGCGAGCATTTCCATTGCCCGGCGCGAGACATTGATCTGCGCCGTGCGCTACAGGAACCGGATCGGGACGGATGAACTCTACCGTGTCGTCATGCCGGATACCGGAATCGAAACCAGTCTCAAACGGCTTCTCCAGGTGTTGGAACACATTCTGGAAACGCAGAACAGATCGCGCGACATCAATCTCTTTTACAAGGGGCAGGCCGTTCTGACCATGCCGCCTCCGGCGGAATCATAACGAGTGTCAATGCCGCCGCGCCCGGCGCAATGCCTCTGCAAGATCGTTTTCCGCTTCCGGCACCGCGGAGCGTGATTCCTCGGCATCAGGCGGGGGCGGAAGCTTTTCCGCAGTGCGTTTCTCGGATCTTTTCCGTTTTTTCTCCGGAGGAGCCGATCTCTTTTCCCGCGGTCTCTTTTCCCTTTTTCCGGTCCTGCGGGAGAAAAGAAGCCCGAAGAAATGGAAGCGCCGTTCCGCAATTTCAACAAGAAAAAGCAGGAGTGCGGCAAGGAGAAGCCACGGAACGGGATTGAAAAGACGCTTTTTCGGAGGAAGATCGTTCCAGACGCTTTCACTCCGGAAGCGTTCCGTTCCGCAACTGAGCGCGCAGAGTTCCGCCATCGAAATCCCCGCGTCGCCTTCGGCGCTGTCCGGAAGGAACTCCGGCGAACAGGAGAGGCGCACGGGGGCGAGCGCAAGAGGCCGCGCGCCGTCGCGCAGAAGCGTCGGAAGATAGAGAGCGTCCCCCTCCATCGGGAAGGAGAGTTCCATGCGGTCGGGCGTGATCCACTCGAACGTGCCGCGCTGTTCGACGGGCTCTTCGCCGGGACGGAAAAGCATCGTGACAAGTTCCGGGCGGCGTGCCCAGGGATCGCGTTCCCGCGCCGGATCCAGCGAGATTCCGACACGGCAGATCCCCCTGCCCTGCTCCTGCGTGACGAGGAAATCCTGCGCGGAATCGTCCGCCCTCATCCAGTTTGCCAGCGCGGCGAGGAGCGTTCCCGCGTCGGGATCGGCGGCAAAGCGCCCCGTGTATTCGCCGTCGGCTTCAGCGGTCAGGACGGCGGTCCGCCCAAGCCCTGCCTGTCCGATCGCGGCAAGCGGCGCGTGATTTTCATCCCGGCTGAAGAGGAGGTTTTCACAGTTTTCCCTGAGATAGCAGAGATTGTAGCCGCCGAAGGTGGTGGATTTTCCCAGTTTGCGTGAAAGCGAACGGACCGCGTTCGTGTAATCCGCCGGAACTTCGCCCTCGATAAACGTGTTGCGCACCATGACGAAGGTGTCCTCGGCGAAGATGCGCGGCAGTTCATCGGCGTTTTCCGAAAAATAGCAGATGCCGTTTCCGCGCCGAGCCACATCCTTGAGGAACGCCGCGTCGGGATCGCTCTCCGTGCCCAGCGCAACGACGCTGACCGTGATGCCCGCCGCCGAGGTCTTTTCCAGAAGCGAGCGGTAACTGCCCGGTTCCTCCGCGTCGGCGGCGTCGGCGAACAGCAGAAGGTGGCAGGTCGGCGCTTTGGATTTGAGCAGCATCGCCGTTGCCGAATGGAGCGCGGTATAGGTGTAGATGCCTCCGCCCATGGATTCGATCGAAAGGATTTTCCCGTCCGCACCCCTGATTTCCGAAAGCGGCGCAAGCGGGATCACGCGATGCGGCGAACTGTCCACGGCGATGACGCCGAATTCGTCATTCGGGTGCAGCAGTTTGCAGACTTCCAGCGTGGCGCGGTTCGCCAGCGCCATTTTCGTCATGTTTCCGACCGGTGCGCTCATGCTTCCGGAGCGGTCGAGCGCGACCATGACGGCGACCGCGCTTTTCCGGACCTCCCGGCGCTGTTCCATCGAAACGGGAAGCAGTTCTTCAAGCGGGGAGCGGTAGTAGCCGCCGACGGCGAAGGACTGCCGTCCGCCGGTCATCATCAGCCCCAGCGCGCCGGAGCGGACCGTTCCGGCGAGCACGCGCATCCCCTCAAGCCCGAGTTCCGAGGCGGGCACGTTCTCCAGAATCACGCCGGAATATCCCGCCAGTTTCGCGGCGGAGAGTTCCGCGGGGGCCGGGCGTTTCCTGACGACGGGAATCCCCGCCTCTCCGAGCACGCGCGAGAGATTGCCGGAGGGCGATTCACTCAGAAGCAGCAGCGGACGGCTTCCGGAGATCCGGATCAGATGGCGTGCCGTGTTGTTTTCGGGAAATTCATCGGACGCGGCATTTTCGCCCGTCACGGAGATCGTATATTCCAGTGTCCCCGGCGACTCCGCGCGGTCGCGCCAGGTGACGAAATTGACGCCGCGCCGGAGCTGGACGCGTTCCGCGCGCCATGCGCCATTGCCGCGCCGGATGCGGCAGAGCGCGTTCTGCGCCTCGGGTGAATCAATCCGGCAGCTGATTGTGAAGAATTCGCCGGGCGCGCCCGTCATCGGCGCGTCGACGCTCGTGACTGCCAGATCATGCACGGACTGCCGCCGGAGCATCCGGTAATCCACGGCGATCCCCCGCGCCGCCGCGGAAGCAAAAAGAGTGGAAGCGTCCGCGCCGGTCATTCTTCCATCCGAGAGCAGGAGAATCCGTCCCGGCGCATTCTCCGGAATCAGGGAAAGCGCGCACTTCATCCCCTCCGCGAGATTCGAGGCGTCCGGGCGGGAGACCTGACTCCGGAAGGTGTCAAAGTGCGTTTCCTCGGGAAGTTTCTCGATCACGGCTTCTCCGGCGAAAGAGACCACGCCCAGACGGGAATCCCCTTTCCGCGTCTTTTCCAGATTCCGGATCACCTCCAGCGCGGCGCCTTCCGCATTTTCCGGCATGGAACGGCTCCGGTCGGCAAGCACGATCAGCGTTCCTGCGCGGTCGGGAAGACGGATGCGCGGCGCGCTGAGCGCGAAAACCAGAAGCAGATACAGGAGAATGCGCAGAATCTTCTGCGCCCTCCCCTCGGACGAACGGTAAAAACTCCATGCCAGAAGCGGCAGAAGCAGCAGAAACACGGCCGGATACTGGATCGTCATGCGCGTTTTCCTTTCCCGTAAAGCGACTGGTGAAGCATCAGAAGCGCGAGCGCCGCAAGCAGAAACGCGAAAGCCAGATGCAGACGCGGAGAGCTGGAAGCGTCCGGAAGACGAGTCGCGCTCTTCCGGAAGGGTTTCGCCATACGCAGATCGGACTCGTCGGCGTCAGGATTCGTCACGGCGATTTCGCACCGGGCGCCCTCCCCCGCGTCGATCCGGTATATGCCGGGCTCTTCCGGAAGGAAAAACGCCGAGCGCCGGACGAGGGGAAGCGTTTCGGTTTTCCCGCCGGGATGTGTCACACGGATCTGCGCGGGGACGGGATCGGAGGCGCGGACGCGGACCGTCGCTCCCGCGCGGTAGTTGGCGTATTCCGTCCCGGGCCGTTCCCGCCGGAGGATCGAAGCCAGATTCCAGAAAAAGACGGGCCAGAAGGGACGGCGCGCAAGATTCGACTTCGCAGGATCGAGATTCAGATGAAATTCCTGCTTCCCGTCCGCGCGGGAGACGATGCTCAGGAGTTCGCTTCTTCCCTGCCGGATCAGAACGCGTCCCGGAAGTGCAGGCGCGGGATCGGCTCCCCAGCGGAGATCCTGCACGGAGAGTCCGCGCGTCAGCTCATCCCCGGCGAGGACGGAGAGCGGATCGCCTGTAACGACCGCTTTGCCCGGTTCCGGGATATGCCAGAAAAGACAATGTGCGTTTTTATCTGCGCCGCGCCTCTTTCCGGGAAGAGAAAAAACGAGCTCCGGCGCGCTGGAGGGAGCCGCGGAAAAGGCGGGATTGGCGGAGAGAACCTTCCGGAGATCACGCTTCGCCTCCTCCGGCAGGGCGGAAGAAATCTGCCATGAGAGAGGCGGACGCGTTTCCGGAAGAAGAACGGCGCGGTTGTCCGCCGGGAGCGGGTCGCCATCGCATTCCAGAAGGACGGAAACGCCTTTCGCGCGCATGGCGGAGGAGAGCGGGATCACGCTTTTGCGCCGTTCTCCGGGCGCGAGGGTGAAAAACTCTCCGGGTGTCCCCGGATCCGGCACAAGGCGGACGCGCCGGGGTTCTCCGGAGAGATTCATGCTCTCGACAAGAAGCTCTTCCTCCGTGCTTCGGACGTTCACGATAGCCGTGTTGCCAAGCGCCTTCCCTCCGGAGAACCATGAGACGTTGTCAGAAAGCGGGAACTCCGGCGCATGATCGGTGACGACCAGAATCTCCGCATGTTTCGCAAGAGTTCTCGCCAGCGCGACCGCCCCCGCAAGATCGGACGCGCGCGCGGAACTTTTCCCGAACGAGTCGAACGGAAACGCTTCGCTGTCGTCCGCGATCAGGCGCGGCGTCACGCCAGCGGCAATCCGGATCACCCGGCGCGGGGAGACGCGTTTCAGGATTTTTTCCGCATACTCCTCCCCTGCCCTCCGGGGGGATTTCCCTCCGGGAGGCGCGGCGTCCATGGAACGGGAGACGTCGACGATCAGCGCAAGCGGCGGGTATGAGGACTTCCTCATCAGAAACGGCGACGCGGCGGCAAGCACAAGGAGAAGAACAATCAGCGCCTCCAGAAAGAAACTTGCGGGCGGAAGATGCAGCGCAAAGCGCGTCCCGCTCCGGCTGGCACTTTCAGGCTCGTCCCAGAGGAAGAGCGCGCCGACCTCCCGCGGACGCGAGCGGCGGCGCCAGAAATAGAGCGCAAGCAGAAGCGGCAATGCCGCAAGTCCGCCGAGAAACACGCTTTCCTCCAATCCCGTCATCGTCCGCCCTTTCTATTTGAGGATTCCGCAGCGGAAGAGTTCGCTTAAGTCCCATCGTGCCAGAAGCTCTTCTGCGCACACGCTGATCCGGAGCGCCCCGTATCCTGCGGCGGCGCGCTCCCAGAGTGTGCGGTGAGCTTCGAGACGCTGCCGATAGCGGGAAATCACCCCTTCCGTCACTTCCAGTTCGCGCACTTCGCCGCTCTCGGGATCCCGGAGCAAAACGTTCCCGCTTCCGGACGGCGAAAGATCCTCGCGCGAAAGGACTTCCACAAGCACCACGCGCATGGCTCCGTCGGCGATGCGGCGCAGAAACGCTCCCGGCTCCTCCGCCCAGAGAAAATCGCTGACGACGATCCGGATCCCCCTGCTCTGGAAACGGAGCGCGGATTTCGAAAGGAGTTCGCCGGGATTCCGCGCCGCGTCAAAGGAGCTTCCGCTCCACTCTCCGGGATGCCCCGGAACGTGTTCCCTTGTCAGCGTCTCCCCTGCGTGCCAGACGGCGAGCGAAAATCCGCCGTTGACGGCCGCCAGCGCCAGAAGCGCGCACAGCGCAAACGCGGCGGGCGCCTTCTCCTCGCTCCCCGCCGCCATCGACGCGGAGTGATCCAGCAGAAGATCACAGCGCGGATCGACCTCCTCGCTGTACAGTTTGACCGTCAGCTGCCCGGTTCTCGCATAGACGCCCCAGTCCAGACGGCGCGGATCGTCGCCGGGACGGTAGTCCCGGTATTCGGCGAACTCGAGCGCGTTTCCGCTTCTCCGTCCGACGCGCCGCCCCTCGATTCCGGAAACAATCCGGGGGGAAGCCAGCTCGACGCCGGAAGCGCGCGCAAGCGCCTGATGGAGAGTCCGGGCAAAGAGTTCATTCATTTTTCAGCCTTCCTTCCGGGAAAAAGGAAGCGTTTCGCGTCCATCAGAATATCATCCAGCAGGAACAGGAGCGCCAGCAGGGCCAGAAGGAGGGCGTAGAATGCCGCATCCGTAAAAAACACATTTTCCGACACCATCCTTCCGACGGCGCCGATGAAAAATGTCGTGCCGACCAGAAGAAGCGTCAGTGCAAACGCGGCGATGCCGCAGAGATTTTCCATGTTCTGAACGGCAAAAGCTCCGCGGAGCGGATTCCGGAAACGCCGGAGAACCAGAACGCCCGTCTCTCCGGAAAACAGCGCGCACAGACAGGCAAACTGCCAGAATGCCGGCGTGGACCCCTTCGGCAGACGCGCAAGAATCCACCATGCGCCGGCAAGAACGAGACAGGCCCAGATCCATCCGCCCGCGGAGTCGCTCCGGAAGAGGAAGGCCGCCACTCTCCGCGGAAACGCCCCTTTCACGGCACGGCACGGGAGATTGTTCACGCAGGAAAATGAGGAGGAGACTGCGCCGAGCGCGGCGCCGCTTGCCAGAACAATCACATGCGTCTCGGAAAAACGCGAAGTTCGATACAGGCATCCAAATGCCGCAAGCAGCAGAAGGAACTGGCAGACGCGCGCGACTCCTTCATGCTCCATCGAAAGCGGCAGAAGAGTGCTGCGGAAGACCACCATACAGTAGAGAAGCGCCGTCAGGAAGAATCCGGACTCCAGCCACGATAAATCCTTGTCTCCTCCCGGCAGAAGGAAAAACGTGTAAAAAGCAAAGAGCAGAAATTCCATGCGTATTTTTCCCGCATTTCCTGAAAAATACAGTGAGAGCGGCACCAGATATCCGTAGACGATCCAGATCGGCAGATACTCCCATGATTCCGCGACATGAACCAGAGACAGAATCAGAAAGGGAGAGACCAGCAGAAGGAAAAAGATGTAATACAGCGTAAAGGAAAGCAGAATTCCCGTCAGAAGCCGTCCCGGTTCAATGGGGGAGAAGTCGAGGTAATGCTGAAGCGAACCGCCGGAACGTTTGTGCCTGTTCTTCCGCATGAAACACCCGGAAAGCGCAATCAGCGCCCCGGCGGAACAGAAGATGAGCTGCATGACATTCCATCCGGGCAGATCGCTTTGGAGGGATGCGAACCCGCGCGAAAGACTCAAAGCGCAGAGACCGTCAGACACCAGAATCACAACAGCAAGAATCAGAAATGTGTTGCTGTGAAGTGTCTGGCGGATCGACTGTACAAACCAGAAGTTTCTGTCGTCGCCTCCGGCAAAGAGAAGAACCCGTTTCATATCTTCTCCTCCCCTCCCCGGCGGAAAGCCCGGTATTGTCTCCGCAGCGCGGGAAACACCAGCAGGAGCCCGACTGCGGCAAAAAAGAGTGCTGACAGCGCACAAAGCGGGATTTTCTCCGCTTTTGCAAAAACGGTGAAGGGCGAGGTGCAGAGGAGCAGTCCGATATCGTCACCCAGCCCCAGAACGGCATGGATCAGAAGCGGCAGAAGCACCAGAAGGATCACAACCAGAAGCCACAGAATCCACGGCCTGGCTTTTTTCGGGGAGAGTCCGCGCAGGGAAATGGATACTTCCGCGTAAAAGAGGAAATAAAATCCCGGAATCAGACTGCGGAGAAACACCGGATCCCCCGGTCTGGAGACGATGGGAAGGTATTCCAGAAGCGCAATCGGGAGAAGCATTCCCCACGCAAGGAGAATGCCGCCGCCCCATCCGCTCGAAAAGAGAAAGTAGACGAAGCGCCCGAACGGATTGTCCGGACAGCGGCGCGTCACCCGGACCCCGGCACGGTCGCGCTCGAATGCTCCCAGCGTCGCACAGAGCGACGCAAAGAGCACACCCCCGGCGCCGAAGGAGACCAGCATGCTCTCCACTGCGTCAGCAGGTCCGCCGTCAAACAGCGTAAGACACCATCCCGCCGCCGGCATTAGAAGATAGAGAAGGAAAAGATAAATCCGGATCGGCATCATCCGGTTGGAGGCCGCCGGACTGATGATCGCGACGCTCAGGACGAAGCAGAGAGCGGAAAGGATCAGAAGAATACAGAAAACACTGAAAAGAAGCAGGGAAAAACCGCCGGAAAAACCGCGGAAACGCATCACGTTCATCAGGACGAACATTCCCGGCAGGAACTGCATCGTCAGATAGACATAAACTCCCGCCATTCCGCGCTTTCCGGCACTTCCGCAGAGAATTCCCAGCTGCGAGAACGCCAGCGCAAGGAAAAAAAGAATCAGAATGGTAAGAAGCATGGAGCGCATCTCGATTCCGCGCAGGAAATAGGAGATCACAAGAAACGGCAGGCAGAGCGAGATGAGAAAAAGCGCCATCACAAGAACTCCCGCAACTTTCCCGGAGAGAATCCGGAACGGCGACAACGTCGTGATGGCGGTGAAATCCAGCTCGCGGTCTCTCCGCTCAGACGTGAAGCGAAGTTCTCCGGCAAGTCCGCAGACGCAGTAGATGCATGCCCCAAGAAGCAGAATCAGCGGGACAAGAAGAGCTTCTCCGACCGGCCTGTTCAGCATTTCGGAAGCGTCCCAGGCATACCGGACACCGGCCAGGGCGATCATCTGCCCGGTCAGAAGCCCCGCCATCGTGAAGAGGATGAAGCGGTTGTGGAAGCTCTGGCGGATCTCCTTCACCAGCACGGGGTTGAGATAATCGCTCAGATCGCGCCCCTCCTTCATTGCACACCTCCCGTCGTGATTTTCATGAAGAGCTCCTCCAGCCCGAGTTCCTGTTTGCGGAATCCGATCACGGGAAGATCCGCGGCGAAAAGGGTTCCGACGACGCGTGAAATATCGCGGTCGCTTCCGGCGATCACGGCCTCAATGCGGCGTCCGTTTTCATCCAGACGCGCCTGCGAAACGGCGGGATGCTCCAGCAGTTTCAAGCGCGCCTTTTCGGCGTCCTCCAGAACTTCCAGGATTACGGTCGTTCCGGACGACTGTGCCGGAGAAGCGCCGGAAGTTCCTTCGCCCGTTACAGCAACCGTGCGGGTCTGCGCGTCATGCAGGAGCTCGTCGAGCGTGCCCGCGGAGAGGAGGCGGCCCTTTTCGATGATGACCGCGCCGTCACAGATGTCCTGCAGTTCGGAAAGGATGTGGCTGCTGAGCAGGATCGCCTTGCCCTGCTGCGCAAGAATCTTCAGGAGCGCGCGCAGTTCCAGACGCGCGCGGGGATCCAGTCCCGCCGCCGGTTCGTCCATGAGCAGGACGGGCGGATTGTGAACCAGAGCCCGCGCAAGGCTGACGCGCTGTTTCATACCCTTGGAGAGCGCGGCAAGATACTTCCGGCGGATTTCGCCGAGATTCGTGAACTCCTCGATTTCGGCAAGCACCTTTTTCCGCGCGGCGCCTTTGAGACCGAACGCGCGGGCGAAGAAGTCCAGATACTCCCACACCTCGATGTCGCGGTATTCCGGCAGGGAGTCCGGCATGTAGCCGATCAGACGCCGCACTTTGTCCGGATCGCTGACCACGGAAACGCCGTCATAGAAAACGTCGCCGCTCTCCGGCTGATCCAGCGTCGCCATGATTTTGATCGTCGTGGTCTTCCCGGCGCCGTTGGGGCCGATGAAGCCGAAAATGTTGCCCGAACCGAAGCGGAAGGAGATATCGTCCACCGCGCGGGTCGCGCCGAAGGTTCTGACAAGATTGCGGATTTCAATCTGCATGGTTTTCTTCTCCGGAGTTGTATTTGCCCAGAATCAGCTGACGGCATGTAAACGCGTCGGGAATCACGCCCGGCGTGTAAAAGAGCGGTGTGTCGGAAAGCGCCGCATAGTGTCCGCGCGGCAGCGTGCGCGCGAGAGTCTTCAATGCGGAGACTCCGCCGTCCGGGTCGGGAAAAGCGGCTTTGGGAAACTCCCCTGCAGGCGCGAAACGGAGTTCCCCGGTTTTGTCCGCGCGCCCCGCCTGTTCCAGTTCCGCACGCGCCCCCGCCGCAACGGGAGCTCCGGAAACGTGGAGCCGTCCGTCAGCATCGACCAGCGCAAGGGCGGAAAGATTTCCGGAGAGACCGTTGACCACGCTCAGAGTTCCGTCCGCATTCCGGATGACGCGCAGCCGCTCCTTCCGGGGTTCGGCGCGGCTGACCGCATAGATCAGCGGCACGCGCGGCTGAACCAGCGAAGGCGAATAGTGCTGTCCTTCGTTCAGATCAAGCGTGCACTCTCCCATTCCCCGGGGAAACGCAAGACAGTCTCCGGCGCTGAAGCGCAGACCGTCTTTCGGCCGCATCGGCGCGTAAAGGACATTCCATGCCTTTGTCGCGGCAACGCCGCGCTCCTGATCGAGAAAGGTCACGCCGAAACTCTTCCCGCGCGAATGCCACCCTTCGTGAAAGGTGATGTACAGGATCACGAGAAGACAGAACGCCAGACTGAGCACCGGCGTCGTCACCAGAATCCACGGCTCACGGTTCCTGCGCCGGAGCACGAAATAGTTGACCGGCCCGATCAGGATGACAAACGCCAGCATCACCCAGAGCAGAACGGGCAGCGGCACATTCTCCACTTCCGGCATCAGAAGATCTCGGTAATGCCCAGATGCAAGTTCCCGCGGCGAAAGCGGCTCTCCCCGAGTTTCGGCAAGCAGCAGGGATTTGATGAATGTGTGAGAAGGACTGAATGTCTCCTTCACTCTCTTTTCCTCCGTATCGGAATAGGAGCGTTTTCGTTTTCCTTTCCCTTCCTCCTTCTTTTCCAGCGCCCGGATGGCGCGGGCGGCATCCAGCGCCTTCTCCGCCGGAATCGGGCGGCAGATGATTTCCTTTCCCCATCCGCAGGATTGGACCAGACAGGAATTTTCCGGCTCGGGAACTCCTTCCGGCCACGGGTCCGACGGGGCGACGTAACGCACCAGAACGCCGCCGAGCATCATCCAGTTCCGGATCGCGTTTTCCACTCCGGCGGAAAGTCTGTCCCGCGAGGAGAGGAAAATCATGCCGCACGCGCTGTAATCGCGCACTTCCGTCCCCCATTGCGCCAGAGAAACCGTCGGAACGACCGGCTCCGGATTTTCCCCTAAAAGTCCGAGTTTCCGATAATCTTCCAGCGGCAGAGCCGGAGATACCAGAGCAATCCCCCGCCATGTATCCTGTGGAGGATTCCGAGCCGGGCTTTCCACATGTTTCCCATCCACGGCTATGGAAAGTTTCTGATTCATGTAGAAACGCGCACTGGGATAAAAAAGCGTCACATTTCTGACTGTATGTGGCGGCAGAAGAAAACTCCGCTCCACGGAGAAAGAAGATCCGCGATTCCAGGATTCAAGCTCAAGACGCATCCATACTTCCGCCTTGCGGCTTCCCCGGTTCTCGACACGGAATGTTTCGGAAAGAGTTGCCTCCGTATTCTTATAAAAAAGCATTCCCGGAACGGACTCAAAATGAACAGGGGATTCCCCGTCTTCCGCAAAAAGCCCCGATATTCCCGGCAGACAGAGGAAGAGCAGACAAAACCGGAACCAATGCGGGATCATTTTCCACCCTCCGGTTCTTCGACACGGACATCGGGACTCCATGCAATCCCGGCGGGATCCACCTTTTCCAGCAGCAGATCAATCAGATCAAACGGCGTGACTTTCTCCAGACGCGCCTGATAATTGAGGATCAGCCTGTGGTTGAGAACCGCGGGCGCAACGCTCTTCACATCCTCGAACCCGACGGTGGGGCGCCCGGCGAGCAGCGCCGCGGCCCGGGCGGACTCCGCAAGCGCAATCGCCGCGCGCGGAGAAGCGCCGAAGGCCGTAAAACGTTTGATCTCCGGCAGCGCGGCCGGATCGGAGGGGTGCCCGGCGGCGACCAGACGCGCCATGTAATTCGCCACGGGACGGCTGAGGTAAATGCGGTCCATCACGTCGAAAAGGCTCCTGAGCTCCGCCTTTCCGATCGACCACTCCGGCGCGGGCGGCTCCCCGCGGCGGCGTTCGGAGATGATCCGCGTGAGCGTGTCGGCATCCACACCCGAAACCGCGATCTTGAAAAGGAAGCGGTCGAGCTGCGCCTCGGGAATCGGATAGGTGCCCTCCAGCTCGATCGGATTCTGGGAGGCAAGCACGAAAAAGGGGTCCGGAAGCATCCGTGTCTCGCCGAGCAGCGTCACGGAACGCTCCTGCATCGCCTCAAGCATCGCCGACTGTGTCTTCGGGGACGCGCGGTTGATCTCGTCGGCAAGCACGATATTCGAGAAAATCGCGCCCGGCTGGAAGGTCATGCGACGCGTGCCGTCCGGCTCGGTCTGGAGAATGCTGCACCCGAGGATGTCGCCCGGAAGCAGGTCGGGCGTGAACTGGATCCGCTTGAAATCCAGCGAAAGAAGCGCGCCGAGCGCCTTGACCAGCGCGGTCTTGCCGACTCCCGGAAGCCCTTCGAGCAGAATGTGCCCCCTGCTCAGAATCCCGATCAGGAGCAGGCGGTGCACCTCGTGATGTCCCAGCAGGATGCGGTCCAGTTCGGTCAGAATCCTGTTTGCGCACGTCTGCGCCTGCGCCAGAATCTCCGGCGCGACCAATGATGCTTCGCTTTCCTTTTCCATGACAGGACAAATCTCCTTATTGTTTCGTTTTCCTGAAATACGCTTCGACCGTCGCGCGGTGCTCCGGGTGGATCCGGATTTTCCGCTGTTCCACCACGGCTTCGCCGCCCCGCAGGGACCCCGCCTGTGCCGCGCGCGCCTCTTTTTCGGGATTTTCCGGCGCGCCGGTTCCGGATACGATCAAATTCGTCCGCTCCGGGTCGGGCATATTGGATTCCAAGGTGAAATCCCGGTGCTTTCCGGTAAAGGCGGGCGTGTTCCCCGTGTGATTCAAAGGAGCGCTCCCCGGCCCGCGCGACACGCCTCCCGTACCTGCTCCCGCCCCCTGCCCTGCTCCGGCAAGCAGAAGAAGGAGCTCCTCGGACTGGGGAAGATTCTCATTGAGCCACTGCGCGAGATCCATATCATCCGCACTCATACATGCGCCGGAGCACGCGCCGTTTTCCCCCGAACACGCTCCGGGATTCCGGCATTTGCTGCCGGTCAGCTTTGCCAGCATGAGTTTTGCCAGCAGCTCCATCTGTTCGCGGCTGCAGTTTTCGAGCGTTTCCGCAAGTTTGCGCATCGTTTCGGGGGTGAGTTTCCCGGGCTCGATGCCGGCCTCCCTGAGCGCTTTCAGAAGTGCGGGATTGTCCGCGGCAATCTGCCGGATCGCTTCGGCAAGTTCCGAAGAGACACCCTGCGTGATCTGTTCCCCGGGAAGCCGGGAGAGGTCGTCCAGCGCATGAGAAAGCATGTCAGCAAGCTCCCGCGTGCGTTTCGCCTGCTGCGCCGCCTCCTCGCCGACGCCGTCCGCGCGGCGGTTCAGCTCTTCGAGCAAACTGTAAGTGGCTCCCGCGTCGCCCGCGTCATTTTTCTCGTGCACCTCCTGAAGAATCTTTTTCATTTCGGAAGTTTCCGGCACGGGCAGAAGTTTTTCCTCCTCCAGGACGCGGAGTTTTTCCTTCAGAACGGCGCTCTCCTCGGTCACATCCAGACGGCGCGGCGTGTCCGACGGCTCCATCCCGTGCGATATGGGAGAGATCAGAGCCCCCGCCAGGAAACACGCGCCGAGCAGCGCCGGAATGCAGAAGCGCGAGGGCGTCCCGGTGACGCCGGGAACGTCCGGCACAGCGATTCGAGCGCGCCAGACGCCCGGATCCATTTCCAGTGATGCGGAAAGAAGTCCGCCGGAACGATCCAGATAAACCAGAAGTTTCTCATGGTCCGGCAGAATTTTCCGGACGGAAAACAGCGTCAGCACTCCGGCGCAGAGAATCGAAAACAGAAGAAGGAGAAGCGAGAAAAACATCGGCCAGCGCGGGAAAAGAAAGCGTCCGCCGAGAATTAGAAGGCCGCAGACGAAAAATGCAAAAGTCAGAAAAAACGGGAAGTGTTTCCGGAACAGAGCGGAAGCGATCCGCCGCCGCAGAAGCGATACGGATCGCTGCGCGGCGCCGAGCACATCTTCGCCGGTGAACTCATTTCCCGGTCTCCCTTTTCCCATCTGCGCGGTTTCTCCTGCTGGAAATTCCGTATTTTTTCACCGAAAAATATCCTGCCAGGATACGATTACCACGATAGTGGTGTTTTTCAAGCGGAATCCTGAAAATATCGGGGAAATGCGGAAGAATGCGCGGGGTTTCTTCCCGGGGCCAAGGATCGCTGACCGCGCAGAAACGGAAGAATGCGTGAGCATTCTTCTCGGGGTCAAGGGTCGCTGACCCTTGTCGAGGTCCAGCGTCGAAACGCTGGTCGCACGGAGTGCGAAATCCCCGCTTCGCCCCCCGGCGTGAGACGGAAAAATGCAAAGCATTTTTCTCGGGGTCAAGGGTCGCTGACCCTTGTCGAGGTCCAGCGTCGAAACGCTGGTCGCACGGAGTGCGAAATCCCCTGCCC
>CASEFP010000002.1 GCA_949287225.1 uncultured Lentisphaeria bacterium | reverse complement strand
GACGCCAGACAACATAACTCCGTGGAGAGCGGCGACTTTTTCCGGCTGCTGGAGGAACATACGCAGATTCCGAAAGCGACGCTTACACAGATTCACCGTCAGCAAACAGCGGAATACCGCAAGGGGATTGAGCTGGCATCGGCCGGACTGGCTCTGGAAGGTTTCGAGACATTGGATCACGGCGGTTTTGTGCGGGAGGGCAAGGGCAGATACCTGGAGGAAGCGGCAGAGAGTTTTATGGAATTGACGGATCAGGGGAAAAATCCGTTGAACTGTATTGCAGTCAGCCCAACGCATCGTGAATGCGACGCACTGACTGCGATTTTTCGGGAAAAGCTCAAGGCTGCCGGACGGCTCAAAGCGAAAACGGAGCGAAACATCGTTACATTTCAATCCTTCGGCTGGACAAAAGCGCAACTTGGCAACATTGCAAATTACCAGCCGGGAATGAAGCTCTTTTTCACGACCCGTTTGAAAGGTGTGGGAAAACCCGGCGAAATGGTCGGGATAGAGCAGGTCAAGTCGTCAGGCGAACTCGTTTTGTCCAATGGTTTGATCGTAAACCCGCGCAAAATTCGCAGCGCGGTTGATGTCGGAAAATCAGCGGAACTTCCGGTTGCCGAAGGCGATCTGGTTCGCTTTACAGTGAATCTGAAAACACCGGAATTCAAGATCAGCAACGGTTCGCTGGCGATTGCTACGGCGGCGCCGAATGAATATCGGCTGCTGGACGCGGAACGGCGGGAAGCGGGAACGATCTGTTTGCCGGAGTCATTTCATGGAATCCGGCACGGCTGGGTGATGACCAGTCATGCTTCGCAGGGAATGACCGCCGATCATGTGGTGGTTGCGGCGGAAAAGATGTCGAAGCAGGCGTTTTACGTCGGCTGTTCCCGGGGGCGTTTCAAGCTCGCACTTCATCTGCCTGACAAGGAGTGTTTCAAGGAAGGACTGGTTAGAATTCCGACGGAACGTCTGTCCGTTGCCGATCTGGTCAAATCCGGTGAAATCGAAAAGCCGGATCTTGTGCATCTCAGGCGGATTCGGGAACAGTATGATCCCGATCCATATCGTCTGATGCGTTCCTGCCACCTCAAAAGAGCAGTGGCGAAGCTGCGCCGTGCCGGACGGCAGGCAACGGCGGCTGTCATGTCCGTTATCAGCTTCAAGCTCTCCGGTAAATGCCGCAGAAATTATATCGCATCGCGCATGGAGGAAGATCAGAAGCAACTGCGGAAAATCAACGTACAGGCGCAGAAACGGAAAAAGGAGGAAAATCAGATAACGCCGCAGGTTCATCGGATCATCGAACAGGAAAGCCCGGCGACAGCAAACGAGATGAAACGGAACAGACCGCGTCCCATTCGCAAGGGACCGGAACGATAATCAACAAGCAAATATGGAGGTCAGCGAAATGAACAATGAACAGCAGAAATACATCGGGTGGGAAGCCGTTCAAACTCCGATTCCCCGTTTGAGAATCGGGACCGATGAGGGGGAGCATTTTCTCATCCCTTGGCACATGATCTCGTTAATCAAGGCAGACCTGTCGCTCAAAATGGTCGAGCTGCATACCGTCTCAGGATTGCTTTTCTCCATTGTCTCCCGGGATTCATTGCAGAGTTTGCTATCCCATCTGCAAGTCGAATGTGTCCGGGCGGTCTTTCCCGCCGATGGCGTGAAAATTGAACTCAGAACGCCGGAAGTGTCGGGTATATCGGAGTAATTTACAGTTCTCTGCCACG
>CASEFP010000001.1 GCA_949287225.1 uncultured Lentisphaeria bacterium | reverse complement strand
GATCGCTCTTGGGGCCACCGTTCATATCCTCCCGATCAACAAACTGAAAGTGGTGATGAGTGGCAAGACGATCAAAACGGATAAACTTGATGCGAAATTTCTTGGAGGTTTGCATCCGTCCGATCATGTTCCGAGTGTTTACATTCCGACGTTGAAGGAGGAAGAGCGCCGGGATGCGGAACGGGAATGGACTCGTATCAAAACGTCAATAGAGCGTGTAAGCTCTCAGATGATTGCTTTGATCGAACGAACTCCGTTACCGGGTTTTAAATCTCATCAAACTTCAATCGAATGGCGGAAAGCGGTTTCAAGATGGTCGAAACTGCCGGAATGGAAGGGATGCCCCGAACTGTTGCTGCTTCGCTTTCCCAATCTGATTGCCGAACTGGAATTGTTCGAAAAAGAATTGGCCGGTTGGAAACAAATCATTCGGAAATTCCAGGAACGTGATGAAGAAGCAGCCCAAACAAATAACAATGAGGATTCTACCTCTGCAACAGTCAGGAAACTGCAACAGTTCAAAGGTGTCGGTGATCGCTTATCCCGCCATTTGCCTTGGGAGATCGGAGACTTTCGCCGATTTGGTTCCGGGAAACAATTTGCTGCGTTTTTCGGCTTGACGCCATGCCCATATTCCAGCGGGACAATGAGACGTGATCAGGGGATCAGCAAGGCCGGTCGAAAGAGTCTGCGAAAGATGGCCGTTGAATGCGCCTGGCTATGGTATCGCTGGCAGAAGGATAGTTGGCTGGTGAAAAAATGGGCGGATCGCCTGGAACAAAAAGGGCGCATTTGGAGAACTGCAATTGTCGCTCTCGCTCGTCAGTTGATGGTTGCTTTGTGGCGATATGTGGTAAAAGGTGAAGCCATAGAGGGAGCTATTATAAACAAACCAATTGAAGTATAAGCATATGGTGAATCGACTCGTTCTTTTTCCTGAGTATCGAATGATGCCGATCAAAAGGTTGAGAAATTCACCACCATTTTAAGGAGAGTAAGAAAAGAGATTTTTGAACATAGAGGCTGTTCGACAAACTTCCTGGTTGCGGATGACATCCGACACCTTAAGACTGAGGCCTCGAATTCACACGTTTTTCGTATGTGGCATATTATCGGCGGATGTCTGGAACGTCTGCGGTCGATAGAAGGTTGGGAACGATTGTTTACCCGCTGCCGGTGTGAAGTGCAAAAGAGTTTCTTGAACTGACAGAATCAATAATAATCAAGCAGGAAAAGTTGATAGCAGTCAACAACCTATGGATACATGGGTAAGGGAATATCTGCTCTGAAAGTAAAATTTTTCATAGAAAAACGAGAAAAGTTACAAAAAAGACTTGACAAAACCTAACATAGAAGGAAAAAATAAAAATGCGTAGTTATGCAGTGAGCATCCCCGGAGAGGTCGCGGGTTCACCGGAATTGGGCGATGCGCTCCGCTCTCACGATTTGAGAAACATCGAATTCTCCGACGGCGTCGCCCCGCATTCCGGGATGACCGCCCGCTATGTAAAAGGACTTGAAGAACTTCAAAAAAAAGGGATTCTGCGGATCGGGAGTCTGCATCTGCCTTTCTATCCTTTCTCATTATGGCAATTCGCATCGGAGGACGAAGCCGCGCGGCGGGAAACGGTCCGCCTGACGCTGGAATATATGGAGCATTTTGCCCGGCTGGATATCCGCAATCTGACGATTCATTGTGGTGGGGAACCGAACCTGCCGGAGGAACGCCGCATACGCATGGAGCAGATGGTCCGCACCTGTCGCGATCTTCAGCCCGTGCTGGAACGCTGGGATGCTTCTCTGAACCTGGAATTGCTGCCACGCACTTGCCTCGGAAACCATGAGGATGAACTGCTTGAGATGATCGGGCAGCTTCCCGCGGAACATTTTAACCTCTGTATCGACGTCAATCACCTGATGGGGCGCTGGCGAGAAATTCCGGCGGTCATCCGCAAATGCGCTTCTCGGATCCGCAGTTTTCATATTTCCGACTACGACGGCGTGGACGAATGTCATTGGCAGGTCGGACACGGCATCATCTCCTGGCCGGAAGTCGCCGCCGAAATCAAGGCTCTCGACCAGGATGTACTGATCATTATCGAAGTCAGCCACCTGAAGACTCCCGGCGACAAACGCTGGGTGTCGCCATCGCTGCGATTCACTTCCGCGGAACAGGATTGCCTCCGCCTGGAGTTCGCGGAGGAGTGGGAATCCATGCGCAGCCGGTTCCGGTGGTAAATCGGGAGCACGTATGCTGGAAAAGCTTTATAGCCTGCCCGAAATCACCGAAGTCAACCGCCTGCCGATGCATGGGGCGGGCGTTCCGCTCCGGCAGGATGGAACGCCGTGGAAGATCAGCCTCGACGGGGAATGGCGTTTCGAATTGTTCCGCTCCCCACAGCTTCTCCCGGAGCAATTCGCCTCGCCGGAACTGGACGACCGTACCTGGCGCACGATTGCCGTACCCTCCAACTGGACGCTTCAGGATACGTTCGACAAACCGATTTACACCAATGCGAAAATGCCGTTTGAGAACCGTCCGCCTTTCGTGCCGGATGAAAATCCGACCGGCGTTTACCGCCGCGCTTTCAGCCTGCCCGCCGACTGGACGGCGCGCCGCATCGTCCTGCATGTCGGCGGGGCGGAAAGTTATCTTGAGGTTTATCTCAACGGCTCGTTCGTCGGCATGGGCAAGGATACGCGGCTTCCGTCGGAATTCGACCTGACGCCGTTCCTGAAACGAGCGAATCTTCTGGTCTGCAAAGTGATCCGCTGGTCAGACTCCAGCTACATCGAAGATCAGGACCAGTGGTGGATGGCGGGGATTTACCGGAGCGTCTGGCTTTATTCCACCGGTCCGGTGTGGTTTGAGGATCTGGCGGTCAACGGCGATTTCGATTTCAGGAATGGGGACGGGCAGCTTGACTTCTCCGCTCATCTCGGCTTTTCGCTCCCGGTCTGGGCGCCGCTCGGCGGACCGGCGGAGGATTATACGGTCCGGACACGCCTGCGGGATCGCGACGGCAAAGAAGTTGCAAACAGGCAGGATGTTGTGGATAAGAGCTTTCGCCTTTCCGGCTACCGCTTGAACTGGCGGGAAAATCTTCCCGGCATCCGGCCGTGGTCGGCGGAGGAGCCTTCTCTTTACACTCTGACGGCAGAGTTGTGCGATTCGGCGGGGAATATCCTGGACCGGCGCGAAAGGAAGGTGGGGTTCCGCAATATCCGCATCGAAAATCACGCCCTGCTTTTCAACGGAAAACGCGTGATGATCCGCGGCGTCAACCGCCATGAGCACCATCCGGTTACCGGGAAAACGCTTTCCCGTGAAGACATGCTTGCCGACATCCGCCTTTTGAAGCAGTTCAATTTCAACGCGGTGCGGACCAGTCACTACCCGAACGATTCCCGCTGGTATGACCTCTGCGACGAATACGGCGTCTATGTTGTGGACGAGGCGAATTTTGAAGCCCATGCCAACTATATGACGATCTGCCGCGATCCGCGCTGGAAAAATGCGATTGTGAGCCGTTCCGAACGGATGGTGCTTCGCGACCGTTCCCATACCTGTATTTTCGCCTGGTCTCCCGGCAACGAATCCGGTTACGGCGAGAATCATCAGGCGGCAAGCAAGATGATCCGGGATCTGGACACGACGCGCATCGTGTTCAACGAGGGAGAGTTGAAGCAGGGCTGGGGGCAAGGCAGCGGCGACCGGCAAAGCGGCGGATGCCTCGCCGAGAACGCGTTGTATGATCCCATGTATACAACACTGGAAGAGCTGAAACAATTTGCGGAAAATCCCGCGGCGACCCGCCCGGGAATCCTGAGCGAGTACAACCACGCCATGGGCAACAGCTGCGGCTCCCTTGCCGATTACTGGGATTTGTTCCGTTCCGAAAAATCGCTTCAGGGCGGTTTCATTTGGGATTGGATCGATCAGGGGCTCCTGACGCGCGATGAACAGGGACGCGAAATGTTCGGATACGGAGGAGATTTCGGAGAAAGAATTCACGATTTCAATTTCTGCTGCAACGGCATGATCACCTCCGACCGGCAACCGCGTCCGGCCATGTACGAATTCCGCCATCTGGCTCAGGAGGTGTGGCTGGAATCCGTTGATGCGCAACGCTTCCGCTTCCGGTTGTCCAACCGGAGAAATTTCCGGAATCTCGATGACCTAGCGGGATATTGGCGCATCGAAATCGACGGCAGGCCGGTCTGTTCCGGCGAACTGTCCGGTTTCGCTGAATTGCCACCGGGCGAAGCCATGGAATTCGACCTGCCGCTCGGTCGCCTGACCCGGTCGGAAAAGGAAGAGGTTTTCTGCAACTTCACCTTTCAACTGGCCGCCCCGAACGCGTGGGCCGAAGCGGGCGTTCTTCTGGCGCACAATCAGTTCGAATTGACGGCGGCGGTTCCGGTAAAGGCATGTCCGCTTCATTCGGAAATCTTTCCGGTGAAACAAGGCGGGGATTTCCTGAAAATCGGAGATGCTGAGTTACGGATCGGTAAAGCGGGAGGCATAACGCTTTCCACGGGGGGAGAAATCCTGATTGCCGACGCCTTTTCCTGCAACCTCTTCCGGGCCTCCACCGACAACGACGGCGTACGCGGTTGGACCGGCCAGGAACAGAAACCGCTGGGATTGTGGCTGGCGGCAGGACTGGACCGGCTGCGCTGTATCAAGCGAAAGCTCGAAAACGATTTACAGATAATCTATTACTATGAGTCGACGGCGGGGGTGATTGTGTTCCGGCAGCGCATTTCGGCGGAAGCTGACGGCATGTTCCGTTTCGAACAAAATTATGAAATTCCGGAGACGTTCCCGACTCTGCCGCGCATCGGCGTGATCGCGTCGTTCGCGCCCGGATTTGAGCATTTCGAATGGTTCGGGCGCGGCCCGTGGGAAAATTACATCGACCGCCGTCGGGCGGCGCAAGTCGGCCGCTACACGGGAACAGCGACGGGCAATTTCGAAGCGGGCTATGTGGTGCCGCAGGAGAACGGGAATCGTACGGACACGCGGGAGCTGATCCTCGAATCCCCCGGCCATGTCATCCGAATTCAAGGGGAGCCCCTGTTCGAGTTCGGCGTAAGCCACTACACACCACACGACTTGCAGAACGCCCTGCATCCCAGTGAACTCGTGCCGCGCCCGGAAACAATCGTAACGCTCGACCTGATTCAGCGCGGACTCGGCACCGGCTCCTGCGGCCCGCAGACGCTTCCGCAATATGAAG